>NZ_JBIDBS010000003.1:0-389143 GCF_043204165.1 Streptomyces sp. NPDC047982
TTGATAGGCCGGATGTGGAAGCCTGGTAACGGGTGGAGCTGACCGGTACTAATAGGCCGAGGGCTTGTCCTCAGTTGCTCGCGTCCACTGTGTTGGTTCTGAAACAACGAACCGCTGTTTGCTGGTTGATGTGTTTCATAGTGTTTCGGTGGTCATTGCGTTAGGGAAACGCCCGGTTACATTCCGAACCCGGAAGCTAAGCCTTTCAGCGCCGATGGTACTGCAGGGGGGACCCTGTGGGAGAGTAGGTCGCCGCCGAACAGTTTTTGTGGGGAAGCCCCGCACCCTTGTGGTGCGGGGCTTTCTCGCGTTCAAGGCGGGCTGAGGCCGGTTCAGGAGACTGGCCGGCTCGGCCTGCCTCGCTCGGCCGACGGCGCAGCCGGAGGAGCCGACACGGGCCGGGGGGAGGTAGGGCGTTGCCGAGCCTCTGGCAACGGGGTGAGGGGGCATCAGAATCTTCTACGCCAGTGGTTCTGAGCACCCCTGATTTCAGGGTATGATTACATCGTTGCCACAGCGCAGCAGGCCCCAATAGCTCAGTCGGTAGAGCGTCTCCATGGTAAGGAGAAGGTCTGCGGTTCGATTCCGCATTGGGGCTCGGCAAAGGAAAAGGCCCTCACCAATTGGGGAGGGCCTTTCTCGTGTCCACCGACAACGCGCCGGAACAGCGCGGATGCTTCAGCCGTATGACGCGCGGTCAGGCGGTGGGCGGCTCGGGGACGCGCATGGCGAGGATGGCCATGTCGTCGGAGGCCGGTTCGGCGGCGAAGCGCTCGACGGCCCGCAGGATGCGTGCGGCAACCGCGCCGGCCGTCAATCCCGTACATGTGGCCAGGACATCGGCCAGACCGTCGTCGCCGAGCATGCGGGTCCCCTCACGGCGCTCCGTGACGCCGTCCGTCACACACAGCAGGACATCGCCCGGAGCGAGCGTCACCGTCTGCTCGTACAGGTCGAGATCCTCCATGACTCCCAGCAGCGGCTGTGGTTCGGCCGCTGCCTCGACGGAGCCGTCCTGGCGCAGGCGCAGCGGCAGGGGATGACCCGCGCAGACCACCTTCAGGAGAGCGCTGCCGTCCTCCTGCGGCCACAGCTCGCCGTAAAGGAGTGTCAGGAAGCGGCTGCGGGCGCCCTCGTCCAGAATCGCGGCGTTGAGGCGCTCCAGGACCGCCGGACCGCCGAAGCCTTCGCGGGCGAGGAGGCGCAGGGCATGACGGGCGAGGCCCGTGACGGCCGCGGCCTGCGGGCCCGTACCGCAGACGTCGCCGATGGCGAAGCCGTACGCACCGTCGCGGATCGGGAACACGTCGTAGAAGTCGCCACCGACCTCGTTGCCCTCGCCCGCCGCGCGGTAGATGACCTCGATCTCGACATTGGGGACCTCGGGCAGCTCCGGCGGCAGCAGACTCCGCTGAAGCGACTGGCTGATCGCCATGCGCTCGGAGTAGAGGCGGGCGTTGTCCAGGGCGAGCGCGGCACGCCGGGACAGGTCCTCGGCCAGTTCCAGGCTCTCCTGGCGGAAGTGGTCGTCCGCGGGCTTTCCGAGGGTCAGCATGCCGATGACGCGGTTCCGGGCGACGAGCGGCAGGACCACGGTCTCGCCGCCCACCGCGGCCGCGGTGGCGAGCGTCGTACCGATACCGGGGCCCGGACCGCCGGGTTCGGAGAGGCCGAGCGTGCGCATGGAGGTGCGCAGGGCCATCTGATGGGCCGCCTCGGACGGGGCGGGCCAGACGCGGGCGCCGGGTGTCGGCACGGGGTCCGGCGGGGCGATCCTGGAGAGCAGGGCCTTGAGCCCGTCGATGCGTTCCTCGTCCTCGTGCAGCACATAGGAGAGGTACGGGTCCGAGGACTGGTCGGCGATCGTGTAGACGGCGCACCAGGTGGCCAGCGTGGGAACCGTCATCTGCGCCATCAGCGCCAGGGTCTGGTCCCGGTCCAAAGTGCCCGCGAGGAGGTCGGACGCCTCGACGAGGAAGGAGAGCGAACCGCGGCGCAGGCGTTCCAGTTCCCCCAGCCGGGCCGACTCGACGGCCAACGCGATGCGGTCCGCGGCGAACTGGAGACGCAGCGCCTCCTCGTTGGTGTACCGTCCCGCCGCCTCCGCAGCGACGCCGAGCGAGCCGGTGAGACGCCCCTCGACCTTGAGCGGCACGGTGACGACGGAGCGCATGCCCGTGCTTGCGAGCAGCGGGACGGCCCCGGGAACCGTGTCCAGGTCCTCGTGGACGGCGGGCATCCGGGCGGAGCCGTAACGTCCCGTTCCGGCCTCCACCGGAACCCGGGCGAAGCGCTGGCGGGCGGAGGGCAGGCCCGTCGTGGCCCGCACCTCCAGTTCCGTTTCGTCGTCCGTGGCGAGCAGCAGGAACGCCGAATCGGCGTCGAGCATGTCGCGTGCGCGCTCGACCGTGCGCTGGAGGAGGCCGTCGAGGTCTTCGGGGGCGGGGGAGCCGATGAAGACCTCGAACGGGTCCGCCTTGCGGCCCTCGGCGTTCGCGTCGGAGACCGGGGTGCGGGGCGGGGACTGAAGGACGGCGCGTTCGTAGTCGCGCACCAGCAGACAGACCGTGGACGGTTCGCCGTGCGGATCGCGGACCCGCAGGTGGGAGGCGTAGACGGGGATGGTGCGGCCGTCGGCGCCCCGGATGCCGTAGCTGCCCTCCCAGTGCGAGAGCCGCAGGGCCTCGGCGATGCCGGTGTTGGTGCCCGGAGTCTGGGGCCACGCCGTGAAGTCGGTGAGCAGCTTGCCGATGGCCTGGTCCGAGGCGTAACCGAAGAGGAACGTGGCGTCGTCGTTCCAGGCGGTGACACGACCGGTGCCGTCGGTCTGGACGACGGCCACCCGTACCCGTTCGTCGGCGACCGGGAGCAGGCCGACCGGGAGTTGCGGGCCCGCGGAGCGGATGCCCACCGGGCGTTCGGGCAGATGCAGCTGGAACCAGACGTGCTTGTGGGTCGGGGAGTACTCGACGCCCCACCGGGAGGCCAGGCTTGCGCAGAGCAGCAATCCCCGGCCGTTCTCGCGGTCCGGGCCCGCGTGATCCGGTCCCGGGCGCTGGAGCGGGACCTCGCGCTCGGGGTAGTGGTCGGAGACCTCGATCCGGACGCCGTCCTCCGTGCGCAGACAGAGCACGTCCGCCGCGGTGCCGGCGTGGACCACGGCGTTCGTCACGAGTTCGCTGGTGAGGACGACCGCGTCGTCGACGACGTCCGTGTACCCCCAGCCCTGGAGGGTGTCCCGGACGAAGGCGCGGGCCGCCGCGACCGAGCGCCCGACCGGGTCGAAGGTGGCTGCCGCGCGCGCGGTGATCACAGCACTCCCCATGTGGTGTCTCGTCGCTTCCCCGAGTCCTGTGCCCGTTTCTCGCCGCTTCGATTCGCCTGCCAGGCTAGACGCTCGGCCTCGGTACCCGGTACGCGAGGTCCGACTTCGCGCAGGAACGGCCAGGAACAGGCAAGTGAGCGGACAAGTCCGGACTTCCCGACAGGGGCGTGGCGGCAACCGGTGGAGGTCGCGCCCCGACCGGGTCGGGCCTGGTACGTTTCAACGATTTGACGTCCGCATGGTCACCCGTCGACGGTGGGCAGTGGCGGTGAGCCGAAGAGGAACTGGGCAAGCTCCCAGGTAGGACCCGAGCGAAACGGTCAACCCCTGCGGGAGGGACACGGTGGAGTCTGGCGTGGCGGCGCGGCGATCAGGAACGCGCACAAAAGGCGGACATTCCGTGAAAAAACAGCGCAATGGCACCATTGAGGTCGACGCGGCGGCGCTCAACAGACTGCTGGCGGGACTGGTGGCGATGCGCGACGGGAACTTCCGCCGACGCCTGACCGTCTCCGGGGACGGCATGATGGCGGAGATCGCGGCGCTGTTCAACGAGGTCGCCGACCGCAATCTTCACCTCACCGGGGAGCTGGCCCGGGTGCGGCGCGTGGTCGGGCGCGAGGGGAAACTCACCGAGCGGCTGGAGACGGGCGCCTGCGAGGGCTCCTGGGCCGCCGCCATCGATGCCTCCAACGAACTGGTCGACGACCTGGCCCGTCCGGTGTCGGAGGTCGGACGGGTGCTGGCGGCGGTGGCCGACGGCGACCTCGAACAGCGGATGGAGCTGCGGTCGTACACGGCCGAGGGGGCGGTGCGGCCGCTGCGCGGCGAGTTCCTGAAGGTCGCCCGTACGGTCAACAACCTCGTCGACCAGCTCTCGGCGTTCACCGAGCAGGTGACCAGGGTCGCGGTCGAGGTGGGGACTGAGGGCAAGCTGGGCGGGCAGGCCCAGGTGCGCGGGATGTCCGGGTCGTGGAAGGACCTCACCGACTCCGTCAACACCATGGCGTACCGGCTGACCGCCCAGGTGCGGGACATCGCCCTGGTCACGACGGCGGTCGCCAAGGGCGATCTGTCACGGAAGGTCACCGTTCATGTGGCCGGTGAGATGCTCCAGCTGAAGAACACCGTGAACACGATGGTCGATCAGCTGTCGTCGTTCTCCTCCGAGGTGACGCGGGTCGCCCGTGAGGTGGGCACCGAAGGCGAGTTGGGCGGGCAGGCCCAGGTGCCCGGTGTCGCCGGTGTGTGGAAGGACCTCACCGACTCCGTCAACACGATGGCCGGGAACCTGACCTCCCAGGTGCGCGGTATTGCCGAGGTGACCACGGCGGTCGCCAACGGCGACCTCTCGCAGAAGGTGACGGTGAGCGCGCGCGGCGAGGTCGCGCAGCTGGCCGAGACCATCAACCAGATGACCGAGACCCTGCGGACCTTCGCGGACGAGGTGACGCGGGTGGCGAGCGAGATCGGCGGCGAGGGGCTGCTCGGCGGGCAGGCGCAGGTGCCGGGGGCCGCCGGGACCTGGAAGGATCTCACCGATTCGGTGAACACGGTCTTCCGGAACCTGACGACGCAGGTGCGGGACATCGCGCAGGTGACGACGGCGGTGGCCAGCGGCGACCTGTCGCAGAAAGTCACGGTCGACGTGGCCGGGGAGATGCTGGAGCTGAAGAACACCGTCAACACGATGGTCGACCAGTTGCAGTCCTTCGGTTCGGAAGTGACGCGCGTGGCGCGGGAGGTCGGTGTCGAGGGCCGACTGGGCGGGCAGGCCGAGGTGCCGGGCGCGGCGGGCACGTGGAAGGACCTCACCGATTCGGTGAACACCGCGTTCCGGAACCTGACGGGCCAGGTGCGGGACATCGCGCAGGTGACGACCGCGGTCGCCAACGGTGACCTCTCCCAGAAGGTCACGGTCGACGTGGCCGGGGAGATGCTGGAGCTGAAGAACACCGTCAACACGATGGTGGCGCAGCTCTCGTCCTTCGCCGACCAGGTCACGCGGATGGCGCGGGACGTGGGCACGGAGGGCCGGCTGGGCGGTCAGGCACGGGTCGACGGCGTCTCCGGCACCTGGAAGGAGCTCACGGACTCCGTCAACTTCATGGCCGGGAATTTGACGTCCCAGGTGCGCGAGATCGCCCAGGTGACGACGGCGGTGGCGCGGGGCGATCTGTCGCAGAAGATCGACGTGGACGCCCGGGGCGAGATCCTGGAGCTGAAGAACACCATCAACACCATGGTCGACCAGCTCTCCGCCTTCGCCGACCAGGTGACCCGGGTGGCCCGCGAGGTGGGCACGGACGGGCGGCTCGGAGGTCAGGCCCAGGTGCCCGGTGTGGCCGGTGTGTGGCGCGATCTGACCGACTCGGTGAACGGCATGGCCGGTAACCTCACCGACCAGGTCCGCAGCATCGCCCAGGTCGCCACGGCGGTGGCGCGGGGCGATCTGTCGCAGAAGATCGACGTGGACGCCCGGGGCGAGATCCTGGAGCTGAAGAACACCCTGAACACGATGGTGGACCAGCTCTCGAACTTCGCCGAGCAGGTGACACGGGTCGCCCGTGAGGTGGGTACGGAGGGCATCCTCGGCGGCCAGGCCGAGGTGCAGGGCGTGTCCGGTACGTGGAAGGACCTCACCCAGTCCGTCAACGGCATGGCGAACAATCTGACCCTCCAGGTCCGCAACATCGCAGAGGTCACCACCGCGGTCGCCAACGGCGACCTCTCCAAGAAGATCACGGTCGACGCCAAGGGCGAGATCCTCGAACTGGTCACGACCGTCAACACCATGGTCGACCAGCTGCTCAACTTCGCCGACGAGGTGACGCGGGTGGCCCGTGAGGTGGGCACGGAGGGCATCCTCGGCGGCCAGGCGCGGGTGCGTGGTGCGACCGGCATCTGGAAGGACCTCAGCGACAACGTCAACCTGATGGCCAACAACCTGACCAGCCAGGTGCGGAACATCTCCCGGGTGTCGTCCGCGGTCGCCAACGGTGACCTGACGAAGAAGGTCACCGTCGAGGCGCGCGGAGAGGTCGCCGAACTCGCCGACACCGTCAACACGATGGTGACGACGCTGTCCTCGTTCGCCGACGAGGTGACGCGGGTGGCCCGCGAGGTGGGCACGGAGGGCGAACTCGGCGGTCAGGCGCGCGTGCCGGGCGTGTCCGGTACGTGGAAGGACCTCACCGAGTCCGTGAACTCGATGGCGTCCAACCTGACGGGCCAGGTGCGGCAGATCGCGGCTGTCACCACGGCCATCGCCAAGGGCGACCTCACGAAGAAGATCGACATCGACGCCCGGGGCGAGATCCTGGAGCTCAAGGACACCATCAACACGATGGTCGACCAGCTGTCCTCGTTCGCCGAGCAGGTGACCCGAGTGGCCCGCGAGGTGGGTACGGAGGGGCAGTTGGGCGGTCAGGCACGGGTCCGGGACGTCGACGGCACCTGGCGTGATCTCACTGAATCGGTGAACGAGATGGCCGGCAACCTCACCCGCCAGGTCCGGGCCATCGCGGCGGTCGCCACCGCCGTGACCCGGGGCGACCTCAACCTCAAGGTCGACGTGGACGCGGCCGGTGAGATCCAGGCGCTGCAGGACAACATCAACACGATGATCGCCAACCTGCGCGACACCACGGCCACCAACAAGGAACAGGACTGGCTCAAGGGCAACCTCGCCCGGATCTCCGGCCTGATGCAGGGCCGACGCGATCTGGACGACGTGGCCTCGCTGATCATGAGCGAGCTGACGCCGGTCGTCTCCGCGCAGCATGGCGCGTTCTTCCTGGCCATGCCGACCGGGGACACCGATACGGTGGGGGTGGACGGCGACCAGGACGGTTCGTACGAGCTGCGCATGAGGGGCAGCTACGGATACTCGGCCGGGTCGATGCCGACCTCCTTCCGCCCCGGTGAGACGCTCATCGGGACGGCGGCGGAGGAGAAGCGGACCATTCAGGTGGACAACGTCCCGCCGGGGTATCTGAAGATCTCCTCCGGGCTCGGCGAGGCGCCTCCCGCGCATGTGATCGTGCTGCCGGTGCTGTTCGAGGGCAAGGTCCTCGGCGTGATCGAACTGGCCTCGTTCCAGCCGTTCACCCAGATCCAGCGGGACTTCCTCAACCAGCTCGCCGAAATGATCGCGACGAGCGTCAACACCATCAGCGTCAATACGAAGACCGAGAAGCTCCTCGAGCAGTCGCAGGAACTGGCCCAGCAATTGCGGGACCGCTCCAAGGAGTTGGAGAACCGGCAGAAGGCCCTTCAGGCATCCAATGCCGAACTCGAGGACAAGGCCGAGCTGTTGGCCCGGCAGAACCGCGACATCGAGGTCAAGAACACCGAGATCGAGGATGCCCGGCAGGTCCTGGAGGAACGCGCCGAACAGCTCGCGGTCTCCATGCGCTACAAGTCCGAGTTCCTGGCGAACATGTCGCACGAGCTGCGCACTCCGCTCAACTCACTGCTCATTCTCGCCAAGTTGCTCGCGGACAACGCGGAGGGCAATCTCTCGCCGAAGCAGGTGGAGTTCGCCGAGACGATCCACGGGGCCGGTTCCGATCTGCTGCAGCTGATCAACGACATCCTCGATCTCACGAAGGTCGAGGCGGGCAAGATGGACGTCAGCCCGACCCGGATCGCGCTGGTCCAGCTCGTCGACTACGTGGAGGCGACGTTCCGGCCGCTCACCGCGGAGAAGGGGCTCGATTTCTCCGTACGGGTCTCTCCGGAACTGCCCGCAACGCTGCACACGGACGAACAGCGATTGCTCCAAGTGCTGCGCAACCTCCTTTCCAACGCGGTGAAGTTCACCGACAGCGGAGCGGTCGAGCTGGTGATCCGGCTCGCCGCCGACGACGTGCCGCACGCCATTCGCGAGCAGCTCCTGGAGGCCGGCTCGCTGCGTGACGCCGATGCCGATCTGATCGCCTTCTCGGTCACCGACACCGGTATCGGTATCGCGGCGAGCAAGATGCTGGTCATCTTCGAGGCGTTCAAGCAGGCGGACGGCACGACCAGCCGCAAGTACGGCGGCACGGGTCTGGGGCTGTCCATCAGCCGGGAGATCGCCCGGCTGCTGGGCGGTGAGATCCACGCGGCGAGTGAGCCGGGCCGCGGTTCGACGTTCACGCTGTATCTGCCGCTGCACCCGACCGAGCCGTCGCAACCGGCTTTCCCGCAGCATGGCCCGGAGGACGCCGAGGTACCCGACGCGGCGGTCGAGGAGACGCCGCTCGCGCAGGCCGCTCCGGGTGCCGAGCCGATGGACGCCGAGCACGATCCGGCCGGTTTCGGTGGCGTTCCGGCCGCCTCGGGTGCCGCCGGGCCGGCCCGGAACCGTCACACGGCCCTGGGCGGCACAGGGCGGCAGCCCGCGCTGCCGTCCCGCGCCTCCGCCGCTGCCACCGGACAGGAATCGTGGGCTCCCGGCGTCGCGGAGGAGACGGAGGTCCGCAGACCGTTCCGGTTCCACGGCGAGAAGGTGCTGATCGTCGACGACGACATCCGTAACGTCTTCGCACTCACCAGCGTCCTGGAGCAGCACGGTCTGTCGGTGCTGTACGCCGAGAACGGCCGTGTCGGCATCGAAGTCCTGGAACAACACGACGATGTGACGGTCGTACTGATGGACATCATGATGCCGGAGATGGATGGCTATGCCACGACGGCGGCGATCCGTCGGATGCCGCAGTTCGCCGGGCTGCCGATCGTCGCGCTGACCGCGAAAGCCATGAAGGGCGACCGGGAAAAGGCGATCGAATCCGGTGCTTCCGACTATGTCACCAAGCCTGTTGATCCCGATCATCTCCTTTCTGTAATGGAGCAATGGATGCGCGGAGAGTGATCATTAGGCGGCGGGAATTGCGGCGCTTTCATGATCGACTGCGCTCCCGCCGCGGCGAGGCCCGCGAGGGGAACCTTCGCGTCTGTCGCCGCGTTTTCGCTGTGTGCACAGTGACATCGCGGTGACAGGGTGTGGTGACGGGCGGGGTGCGGCTACCATGACCGGCACAAGGACGGACGGCGTAAGGGAGTCGTCCCCCGGGGCGGCGCCCGGTGCAATTCCGGGGCGAGGAGGACGGGCCATGGTGCAGAAGGCCAAGATCCTCCTGGTCGATGACCGGCCGGAGAATCTGCTGGCGCTGGAGGCCATCCTCTCTGCGCTCGATCAGACACTGGTACGGGCATCGTCAGGGGAGGAAGCGCTCAAAGCGCTGCTCACGGACGACTTCGCGGTCATTCTGCTGGACGTCCAGATGCCTGGGATGGACGGTTTCGAAACCGCAGCGCACATCAAGCGGCGGGAACGGACCCGGGACATCCCGATCATCTTCCTCACCGCGATCAATCACGGACCGCACCACACCTTCAGGGGCTACGCGGCGGGCGCGGTGGACTACATCTCGAAGCCGTTCGACCCATGGGTGCTGCGGGCGAAGGTCTCGGTCTTCGTCGAGCTGTACACGAAGAACTGCAAGCTGCGCGAGCAGGCGGCTCTGCTGCGGCTCCAGTTGGAGGGCGACGCCGAAGGAGGCACGGGCCACGACGGCGAGCCCGCCGGACTGCTGGCCGAGCTCTCGGCACGGCTCGCCGCCGTCGAGGAGCAGGCCGAAGCGCTCTCCAAGCAGCTCGACGACGAGTCGGCGGACGCCGCGGCCGTGGCCACCGCCGCCCATTTGGAACGCAAGCTGACCGGCCTGCGCCGGGCGCTCGACGCGCTGGAGCCGGGCACCGGGAGCGGGACGGCCGCCCTTCCCTCGTAGCGGCCCGGCCCCGAGAGCTGGTGCCGCTCCCACAACGCTTGCCCCGTCGCGCCGTCGGCACTTCCCCAGCTCTCGGCTTCGTTCGGGCAGGGGAGACCCCATCGGAGGCGCTTCTGGCCGCCTTGCGATGGCACGCGCCTGAGGACGCTCCTTGCGGGCAAACGTTGCCGGTCACGGCACCCGTGGGGAGCGAGGCCCCGTCGCGGGGGAGCGTGTCCACACGATCGGCCGTGGAGTGGATCCGCCGCCGGGCCGGGGCTCGGCGGGGCAGGGCGCGGTGCACGGAGACGCGGGGGCCGGCCACCCCGGGCGGACGGCTCCTCGGCCCGGGAGCGGGGCATGAGACGATCCCGGCCGGGTTACGGGCGATGGCCCCGACGCTCGTCCAACTGCCGCACCTTTTCGCTCCCTCGACGACCCGTCACGGTGCGTGCCCCGCCGTGCGGTGGCGTGAGGACACGTCAGTTTCCGGCCTCCGCCCGGCGACACGGTCGGGTGAAGCGGCAGGCACACGTGTTCACGGCCGTCGACACCGGTAACCTCGGCATCATGGCCTCACGTACGTCCGGCAAGGGTTCCCAGGGCACGGCGGGCACCGCGAAGCGCGTCGGTCGTACCGCGGGGCCCGTCAAGAAGGCCGCGCCGGCCAAGAAAGCCGCGCCCGCCAGAAAGCCCGCCGCGAAGAAGACAGCGCCCGCGAAGAAAGCGCCCGCGAAGAAGCCCGCCGCCAAGAAGGCGGCGGCGAGGAAGGCGGCCGCGCCCCGACCGGCACCGTCGCCCACCGGCGGCGTGTACCGCCTGGCGCGCGCCGTCTGGCTCGGTGCCGCGCGCGCCGTCGGAGCGATGTTCCGCGGCGTAGGACGCGGCGCCAGGGAACTCGATCCCGCGCACCGCAAGGACGGCATCGCTCTGCTCCTGCTCGGCCTGGCGCTCGTCGTCGCCGCGGGCACCTGGTCCAACCTGCGCGGTCCCGTCGGCGACCTCGTGGAGATGCTCGTCACCGGGGCCTTCGGCCGTCTCGATCTGCTCGTCCCGATACTGCTCGGTGCCATCGCCGTACGACTGATCCGCTACCCGGAGCGGCCCGAGGCCAACGGCCGCATCGTCATCGGGCTCTCCGCCCTGGTCGTCGGCGTGCTGGGGCAGGTCCACATCGCGTGCGGATCGCCCGGCCGGGGCGAGGGCACGACGGCGATGCAGGACGCGGGCGGGCTGATCGGCTGGGCGGCGTCCACACCGCTGATCCACACGATGGGCGAGGTCCTCGCCGTACCGTTGCTGCTCCTCCTCACTGTCTTCGGGCTGCTCGTCGTCACCGCCACCCCGGTCAACGCCATTCCGCAACGGCTGCGTCTGCTCGGCACCAAGCTGGGCATCCTGGATCCGCCGTACGATCCCGCGGAGGACGAGGAGAGCGACGACGAGCGCTACGAGGAGCAGTGGCGCGAGGCATTGCCGGCCCGCTCCCGCCGTTCCTCCGCGCGTCGCTCCGAGGCGTCCCAGGAGTACGGCGCCGAGCAGGCGGAGGCGCTCTCCAGGCGCCGTGGTCCGCGCAGGCCCTCCGCACAGCCCGCGACGCACCGCACCATGGACCCGGTGGACGTCGCCGCGGCGGCGGCTGCCGCGCTCGACGGGGCCGTGCTCAACGGCATGCCTCCCTCGCCGGTCGTCGCCGACCTCACCCAGGGCGTCGCCGTCGAGCGCGATCGCCCGGCGCCGCCGGTCCCGGGCGCCCGGGAGAGCGAGCCCGCCACCGGGGGAGGGAAGCGGGTGAAGGCGGCGGCGGTGTCGGGCAGCGTGCCCGACCTGACGAAGCCCGCGCCCGACCGGTCGCAGTCCGAGCCGCTGCCGGCCCGCGCCGAACAGCTCCAGCTGTCCGGCGACATCACCTACGCGCTGCCCTCGCTCGACCTGTTGGAGCGCGGCGGGCCCGGCAAGACCCGCAGTGCCGCCAACGACGCGATCGTCGCGGCCCTGACCAACGTCTTCACCGAGTTCAAGGTCGACGCCGCGGTCACGGGCTTCACCCGGGGCCCGACGGTCACCCGCTACGAGGTGGAGCTCGGCCCGGCGGTGAAGGTCGAGCGGATCACGGCGCTCGCCAAGAACATCGCGTACGCCGTCGCCAGCCCGGATGTGCGGATCATCTCCCCGATCCCGGGGAAGTCGGCCGTGGGCATCGAGATCCCCAACAGCGACCGCGAGATGGTCAACCTCGGTGACGTGCTGCGCCTCGCCGACGCCGCCGAGGACGACCACCCGATGCTGGTCGCGCTCGGCAAGGACGTCGAGGGCGGCTACGTGATGGCCAACCTGGCGAAGATGCCGCACGTGCTGGTGGCCGGTGCCACCGGGTCCGGCAAGTCGTCCTGCATCAACTGCCTGATCACCTCGATCATGGTGCGGGCGACCCCGGAGGACGTCCGCATGGTGCTGGTCGACCCCAAGCGCGTCGAGCTGACCGCGTACGAAGGCATCCCGCACCTGATCACGCCGATCATCACCAACCCCAAGCGGGCCGCCGAGGCCCTCCAGTGGGTCGTACGGGAGATGGACCTCCGCTACGACGACCTCGCAGCCTTCGGCTACCGGCACATCGACGACTTCAACCAGGCCGTGCGCGACGGGAAGGTCAAACCGCCGGAGGGCAGCGAGCGCGAACTCGCGCCGTACCCGTATCTGCTCGTGATCGTCGACGAACTCGCCGACCTGATGATGGTCGCCCCGCGCGATGTGGAGGACGCCATCGTCCGCATCACCCAACTGGCCCGCGCCGCCGGCATCCATCTGGTGCTCGCCACCCAGCGGCCCTCGGTCGACGTCGTCACGGGTCTGATCAAGGCGAACGTGCCCTCGCGGCTCGCCTTCGCGACGTCGTCGCTGGCCGACAGCCGCGTCATCCTCGATCAGCCCGGCGCCGAGAAGCTCATCGGGAAGGGTGACGGACTGTTCCTGCCCATGGGGGCCAACAAACCCACCCGTATGCAGGGGGCCTTCGTCACCGAGGACGAGGTCGCGGCCGTCGTCCAGCACTGCAAGGATCAGATGGCGCCGGTCTTCCGCGACGACGTGGTGGTCGGCACCGGCAAGAAGAAGGAGATCGACGAGGACATCGGCGACGACCTGGACCTGCTCTGCCAGGCCGCCGAACTGGTCGTCTCCACCCAGTTCGGGTCCACTTCGATGCTGCAGCGCAAGCTGAGGGTCGGCTTCGCCAAGGCCGGACGGCTGATGGATCTGATGGAGTCGCGGAACATCGTGGGACCGAGCGAGGGATCCAAGGCCCGGGACGTCCTGGTGAAACCCGACGAGCTGGACGGGGTGTTGGCGCTGATCCGCGGGGAACCCGCCTCGTAGGTGAAGCGCGGGCAACCGTTTCGCCGGGTCGTACGTCAAGTTGAGGGGAGGAGGGCAGGATGGTTCTTCCCGGGGCGGCCCGGCGCGTCGGACGGCGTTCGAGTCCGATGGCGTACAAAGTCCTTCCTCCCGGTTGCCCCACTCTTTCGTACCCCCCCTAGACTGAACACCCAGCAGGTGGCTCACGCTCGAAAGGCGCCCCCGTGTCCATCGGCAACTCTCCCGAAGACGACCGGCCTTCGATCGGTCGAGTGCTTCAGCAGGCTCGTATCGCCGCAGGTCTCACGGTCGAAGAAATCAGTACGTCCACGCGGGTGCGCATCCCCATCGTGCACGCGATCGAAGAGGGCGACTTCTCCCGCTGCGGCGGCGACGTGTACGCGCGAGGCCACATCCGCGCGCTGGCACGTGCCGTCCACATCGACCCGGAACCGCTGGTCGCGCAGTACGACGACGAGCACGGCGGCCGCCCGGCACCCACATCCGCGGCTCCGCTGTTCGAGGCCGAGCGCATTCGGTCCGAACCCCGCCGCCCCAACTGGACGGCCGCCATGGTCGCGGCGATCGTCGTCGTGATCGGCTTCGTCGGCTTCACGGTCGTCAAGGGCGGCAACGGCGACGCCCCGACGGCCACGCAGGTCGCGGAGGGTGCGACCGCCAATACGGAGAGCCCCCGGCCCAAGGCCGGCAAGACTGCGGACCCCAAGCCGGAGACCTCCGACAGCGCCATCGCCGCGGCCCCCCGGGACAAGGTGACGGTGAAGCTCAGCGCCAGCCAGGGCAAGAGCTGGATTTCCGCCAAGGACCACAACGGGCGGCTGCTCTTCGACGGTCTGCTGCTCCAGGGCCAGTCCAAGACCTTCCAGGATCGGGAGCGGATCGACCTCGTCCTCGGCGACGCCGGGTCCATCGAGCTCTACGTGAACGGCAAGAAGGTCGAGGACAAGTTCCAGCCGGGCCAGGTCGAGCGGCTCTCGTACACGAAGGGCGACCCGGCGGTCGGCTGACGTGCGGCTCCGGACGGCTCCGGCAAAGGCGGCGGGTGCCCGGCGATCGTGCCGGGCACCCGCCGCCTTCGTCGCCGGACATGACGACGCAACCCTGCGCGGCAGGGCGAGTGCGGGGACAAAGTAGTCTTGAGCCCATGCCCGAACGCCGTACCGTCGCCCTTGTCACTCTCGGCTGCGCCCGTAACGAGGTGGACTCGGAGGAGCTCGCAGGCCGCTTGGCAGCGGACGGCTGGGAGCTCGTCGAGGACGCCTCCGACGCCGATGTCGCCGTCGTCAACACCTGCGGATTCGTCGAGGCCGCCAAGAAGGACTCCGTCGACGCCCTGCTCGAAGCCAATGACCTGAAGGACCACGGCAGGACCCAGGCCGTGGTCGCCGTCGGCTGCATGGCCGAGCGTTACGGAAAGGACCTCGCCGAGGCCCTGCCCGAGGCGGACGGGGTCCTCGGATTCGACGACTACGCCGACATCTCCGACCGCCTCCGGACCATCCTGAGCGGCGGTGTCCACGCCTCGCACACCCCGCGCGACCGCCGCAAGCTCCTGCCGATCAGCCCGGCAGAGCGCCAGGACGCCGCCGTGGCCCTGCCCGGACACGCACAGCCGACCGCGCCGGTGCCGGAGGACCTGCCCGAGGGCGTCGCCCCGGTTTCCGGCCCGCGGGCGCCGCTGCGCCGGCGGCTGGGCACCAGCCCCGTCGCCTCGGTGAAGCTCGCCTCCGGCTGCGACCGCCGCTGCTCCTTCTGCGCCATCCCGTCCTTCCGCGGCTCCTTCATCTCGCGGCGCCCCTCGGACGTGCTGGGGGAGACCCGATGGCTGGCCGAGCAGGGCGTGAAGGAGGTCATGCTGGTCTCGGAGAACAACACCTCGTACGGCAAGGACCTCGGCGACATCCGGCTGCTGGAGACGCTCCTGCCGGAACTCGCCGAGGTGGACGGGATCGAACGGATCCGGGTCAGCTATCTGCAGCCCGCGGAGATGCGGCCGGGCCTCATCGACGTGCTGACCTCGACCCCGAAGGTCGCTCCGTACTTCGACCTGTCCTTCCAGCACTCGGCCCCCGGTGTGCTGCGGGCGATGCGCCGCTTCGGTGACACCGACCGCTTCCTGGAACTCCTGGACACCATCCGCGGCAAGGCTCCGCAGGCCGGTGCCCGCTCCAACTTCATCGTCGGCTTCCCCGGCGAGACCGAGGCCGACCTGGCGGAGCTGGAACGCTTCCTCACCGGTGCCCGACTCGACGCCATCGGCGTGTTCGGCTACTCCGACGAGGAGGGCACCGAGGCGGCCGGTTACGAGAACAAGCTGGAAGCCGACGTCGTCGCGGAGCGCCTCGCGCACATCTCGCGGCTGGCCGAAGAACTGACTTCGCAGCGGGCGGAGGAGCGCCTGGGCGAGACCCTCCAGGTGCTCGTCGAGTCCGTGGACGACGAGGACGGTGCGGTGGGGCGTGCGGCGCACCAGGCCCCGGAGACGGACGGCCAGGTGCTCCTCACGACACGCGAGGGCCTCGTGCCCGGCCTTATGGTCGAGGCAAAGGTCGTCGGAACCGAAGGAGTGGACCTGGTGGCCGAGTGTTCCGAGCTCGTGGAGGCGGCCAGATGACGGGAGCCCCGGCATCCGCGGCGGGCGGTTCCGGCGCGAGGCCGGTCCGCGGCGGCAAGCTGGGTTCCGCGGCCGTCAACCAGGCCAGTCTGTGGAACATCGCCAATCTGCTCACCATGCTTCGGCTGGTGCTGGTGCCCGGCTTCGTGCTGTTGCTGCTGCACAACGGCGGCTACGACCCGGCCTGGCGGTCGTTCGCCTGGGCGGCGTTCGCCATCGCCATGATCACCGACCTGTTCGACGGTCATCTCGCGCGCACGTACAACCTGGTCACCGATTTCGGGAAGATCGCCGACCCGATCGCGGACAAGGCGATCATGGGCGCGGCACTGATCTGTCTGTCGTATCTGGGCGATCTTCCCTGGTGGGTCACCGGCGTGATCCTCTTCCGCGAAATAGGCATCACACTGATGCGGTTCTGGGTGATCCGGCACGGGGTGATTCCGGCCAGTCGCGGCGGGAAGATGAAGACCCTGGCCCAGGGGACGGCCGTCGGCATGTACGTCCTGGCGTTGACCGGACCACTCGCCACCGTGCGTTTCTGGGTGATGGCGGTGGCGGTTGTCCTGACGGTCGTCACCGGGCTCGACTACGTGCGTCAGGCCGTCGTGCTGCGGCGCAAGGGTCTCGCGGCGGAACGGGCCGCTGCCGCGGCTTCGAGCGGTACGGCCGGGGTGGCTGAGACGTCCGGCGTTGTCGGTGCGTCCGGGGCATCCGAGACTTCAGGGGCGTGCGACGACCGTGGTTCCGCGGGGACGGAGCGGTGACGACTGCGGCCCGGGTCCTGGATCTGCTCGTGGAGCGCGGCGAGACGCTCGCCGTCGCCGAGTCGCTGACCGGCGGTCTGGTCGCGGCGGAGCTGACGTCCGTGCCGGGCGCCTCACGCTCCTTCCGGGGATCCGTGACGGCCTACGCCACGCCCCTGAAACGGGAACTGCTCGGTGTGGACGGCGCCCTCCTGGCGGAACGAGGCGCGGTCGACGCCGACGTGGCGCGGCAGATGGCGACAGGTGTGCGGCGCGTTCTCGGTGCAGACTGGGGAGTGGCGACCACCGGCGTCGCGGGCCCCGACCCGCAGGACGGAAAGCCCGTCGGCACGGTCTTCGTCGCGGTGGCAGGTCCGGACGGTGCGGAGAATGTGGCCGCGCTGCGATTGAACGGCAGTCGTGCGGACATCCGTAAGGAGAGCGTACGGAACGTTCTCACACTGCTTTCCGGCAAACTCGGCAAGAATGCAAGCGCACAGGATACGGAACAGAACGGGGGGAATTGATGTTTGCAGCCCTGAGTGAACACGACATCGCTCCCCGCACGGCCGCGGCGCAAGGCGGTACGGTGGGGCGTGAAGGATGCGGCTACGCGGTCCGAGGAGGGAGCCACCGATGATTCTGCTCCGTCGCCTGCTTGGTGACGTGCTGCGTCGGCAGCGCCAGCGCCAAGGCCGTACTCTGCGCGAAGTCTCCTCGTCCGCCCGAGTCTCGCTCGGTTATCTCTCCGAGGTGGAGCGGGGGCAGAAGGAGGCGTCCTCCGAACTGCTCTCCGCCATTTGCGACGCGCTTGATGTACGGATGTCCGAACTCATGCGTGAAGTGAGCGATGAGCTGTCGCTGGCCGAACTGGCCGAGTCGGCAGCAGCCGGCGATCCGGTGCCTGTGCCGGTGCGTCCGATGCTCAACTCCGTCTCCGTCACATCGGTGGCGGGTGTGCCGACGGGGCGGGTGACCATCAAGGCGCCCGCAGAAGCGGTGGATGTCGTCGCCGCCTGACCGCGCGGTCCGGTGTGCAGGAGAAGCCCTGGTCCCTCATGGGGGCCGGGGCTTCCGTGTGTCTTGTGTCTGTGGCGTCCGTGTGCCTTGTGCCTGCCTGTTCATGGCCCGGGCGGCAGTCTTCGACGGCGGTTCCCAGGGCCGGCGGGGGGACCGGCCGGATACGAGGCCGGGGGCCGTGGATGCGCCGCTCGGATGATGTCGTTCCGGGGGCGGTGCGGTCGGGGCGGTGCAATTCGCGGCCGATGTGCTGTGCCGTATCGCGTGGCCGGGTGTCCGAGTGCCGGGGTATGGGGCCAGGGACGTCATCCAGGTGCCGACGGACTGACACTTTCACCCCATTTCTTCAAGGATGAAAGCCTCCTTCCGAAACGAGCGCTTTCGGCTGTCTGTGCAATGGTGGTGATGCTGAACGTGATGTCGAGCGGAACAGAAGCAGATTGGAGACGTGCATGTCCGTGGTGAAGAGCCCGCTGTCCGGGGCCGACCTCCAGGTCGTGGGAGACGCGTTGCAGGGCGCTCTGGTGGACCTGATCGACCTCTCCCTGGTGGCCAAACAGGTGCACTGGAACGTCGTCGGGCCGCGATTCCGGTCCGTGCATCTCCAGCTCGACGAGGTCGTCGATACCGCTCGTCGGCACTCCGACTCGGTCGCGGAACGTGCCTCTGCCCTCGGCGTCAATCCGGACGGGCGGTTGGGGACGATCGCGAGGACCACGGCCCTCGCGTCCGTGCCCGAGGGCTGGGTCGCGGACGCGGATGCGGTGAAGGCGCTGGTGAGCGCCCTCGGTGTGGTGATCGGGCGCATGCGGGAGCGGATCGAGCAGACCGGCGGACCCGATCCCGTCAGTCAGGACCTGCTCATCGGTCTGACCGCCGACCTCGAAAAGCACGCCTGGATGTTCCAAGCGGCGAACGCCTGAGTGCGCGAGGCGATGGGCCAGGCATATGCGCAACGCATATATGTGTCCCGTGCATGTGTGCGCGGCGCGTGTATGTGATGCGCATGGGTGAAGCGATCCCTGAAGCGGATGCCTGGAGCGTTCGGATTCGGAGCGGAGGCGTTGCGTCTGCCCTCCGCGACGAGCCTGACCATGTCCGCAGAGCCCCGCCGAGCCCCTGCCCGAGCCTGTCCGGGGCAAGGGGTTCGGCGGGGCCACGGAGCCGTCGGGGCCGGATGGAACGGCCGGGCCGCTGCCCCGCGGCGGGCGGCGCCGTCGCTTTCGGAACGGTTCGTGCCGCTTCGGGTGACGCCGCCTCGGTCGAAGTCCGGCCGCCGCTCTGGATGCGGTCGGGGCATCGGCGCGCCAGACTTTCGGGGACAGGGCGCCGGTCGGTGAAGGCGCCCCGGGCCATGTCCGGACCCCGCCGCGTCGCACGCCAGGCGCGACCTGCCGGACAGCGGCGTGGTTCGTGAAGCCGGGACCCGTGGCGAAGGGCTTACGGGGCCCCTGCCGGAGGGCTTCCGGCAGGGGCGGCCCGCGCCCGCACAGCACGCTCGGGGAACTCCAGGCGAGAGCGCACAACGCGCTACGGCCCGCACACCGCGCGCCGGTGGCGCACCGGTGCGCCCTCCCGCCGGGCGATCGCGCCGGACTAGGTTCGGCCGGAGGAGGCAGCCATGGTACGGCGATGGGTGCCGGCGCTCGTTCTCGCCGGGGTGTGGTGGTGGGCCGTGCTGCGGCTCGCGCTGGAACCAGCCCGCGTGGGGCTCGTCGAGGGCGCGGTGGCGGCGGGCGGATGGGGACTGAGTCTGCTGCCCGTGCACGTGGCCGCGACGGCTGGGCGGGTGGGGGCGAGTACGCCGGACGGGCGTACGGATGCGGACGCGGGCGAGGACGTGGCCTGGTCGTCCCGGATCCGGGCGTGGTGCGTGGACAGGGGGAACGGGGTGGGGGCGCGGTGTCTGGACGGTTGGTTCCGTGTCCGGGCGCGCTGCGTGAGCTGGTGGTCCGGGACCGGGGCGCCGCGCGCGGTCCGGTGGCGGGCCGTCGCGGTGCGGTGTGTGAGCCGGTGGTCGTACGCCGGGGCGCGTCGCGTCCGGCGCTGGTCGGGCGTCGGGCTGCATCGTGTGGCCCGGGCCCGGCGGACTACCAGGGCGTGGTCGCGCCGCCGTTCGGGCGGAGGATCCGGCCGGTCATGAAGGCCGCCGCGTCGGACGCGAGGTACAGCACGGTTGGGCGACGTCCTCGGGCTCTCCGACCCGGCCCAGTGGTGACAACCGCGCCATCGCGGCCTCGGCCCGGTGCTGCCGTTCCGCGTCGTGGCGGGAGGTCATGGGGGTGCGGATCCAGCCCGGAGCGACGGCGTTGACGCGGATGGAATGCGGTCCCAGTTCCCCGCCCGCAGCGGTCACCACCCCCTGACCTCGTTGGGATCGGTGACATCGAGCGGTGAAGACGACAGGACCCGCCCGCTTTGCTGATCAGGTCCCGGGTCTCCATCAGCCCCTTCTCGTCACGGTCCGCGCAGTGCACGGCGGCGCCCGCCGTGCGAGCAGGACGGCACTCGCCCGACCGATGCCGCTCGCCGCTCCGGAAACGAGCGCGGAACGGCCCGTGGGGTCGTACCCGACGACACCCATGTGGGGACGCTACGGCTCAATCCGACGCATCGTCACTTTGCTTGCGTGCTGCCGGTCGTCGTGGTGACCGGAACGACTGCTCGGAAGGGGTGCCGTTCGGTGCGTGCGAGGGGAGGTGGTCGGGAGCCCTCGCGGCGGAGCTGCCCGGGCTGGGCCAGGACAGAACAACTAGACCGCGGGGCCCTTCTGGCAGTGCGGGCACCAGTAGGTGGGGCGGGCGTCCTGTTCGGCCGTGCGGATCGGTGTGCCGCAGCGCAGGCAGGGGCGGTTGGTCCTGCCGTAGACCCAGAGCCGTTCGTGCGAGCCGTGGCGGCGGGGTATGGCCCTTGAGCGCGTGGTCGCGCTCGTGCTCGCGGCCGCGGTGCTCGTTGTCGTCGTGGTCGTGCGCACGGGGCGGTCGCGGTTGGCTTCGAGGAGTTGTTTGGCCGTGGTGACGAGGCGCGAGGCCGTGGGCCCGGTCAGTTCGCCGATGGGGAGCCACGGGGTGGCGCGGGCGAGGAAGCAGAGCTCGGCCTTGTAGACGTTGCCGATTCCGGCCAGGTTGCGTTGGTCCAGAAGGGCCTCACCGAGGGGGCGGGTGGGATCGACGAGCAGATTGCGCAGGGCGGTGTCAGGATTCCAGTCGGGGCCCAGGAGGTCGGGGCCGAGATGGCCAACCGCTCGCTCCTCCTCCCTGGTGCGGAGGAGCTCCAGGACCGGGAGACGGTAGCCGACGGCTGTGTGGTCCGCGTTGGCGAGCACCGCACGGATCTGGTGGGCGGGTCCGCCGCGCCAGCGCTCGCCCGGGGCGTAGACCTGCCAGGAACCGTCCATCCGCAGATGACTGTGCAGGGTGAGGCCGCCCTCGATGCGCGTGAGGAGGTGCTTGCCGCGCGAGGTGACGTCCAGCACCGTCCGCCCGGTGAGGTCGGCGGTGGCGAACCGGGGGACGCGCAGGTCGAAGCGGGTGAGGACCCGGCCGGCGAGTGCGGCGTGCAGACGCCGGGCGGTCTGGAGGACGGTGTCTCCTTCGGGCATGCCTCCATGATGCTGCCCACAGCCACGGGTCGGCTCGGGCCGAGCCGGTGCTCCGGGCGGCCCATGAGACGCGACGCAGAGGTTTGGCGTAGGGCCGGTCGGACGCGTGGGAGGTGAGGGCGGTGCGGTGCGGCGTGCGTCCGGGGCGCGTCGGCGCGGTGCGGCGTAAGAGTGCGGGGGAGCGCGGCACGGCGTACGGGCACGTGGGCCGAGGCGTGATGCACGGGCCGCGGGCGAAACGCGTCAGGCGCGGAGGCGGAGCCCCCTGGGTGTGGCCAGGAAGCCGGCCGCTTCCAGGGCGCGCCCGAGCGGTGATGTCAGGGACGAGGCGCCGTTGGCGCGCTCCACCGTGACTGTGCCGAGCGATCCCGCGCGCGCGGCCGTCGCCAGCGCGCCGGCTGCCGCGGAGAGTGCCGGGTCCTCCGGATCGGTGGGCCAGACCAGGAGCGACTTGCCGCCACGCTCCATGTACATCGCCAGTTCGCCGTCGACCAGCACCACCAGGGCGCCCGCCTTGCGGCCCGGCTTGTGTCCGGCGCCGTCCGGCGACTGCGGCCACGGCAGCGCCGCGCCGTACGCGTTGGCCGGGTCCGCCGCGGCGAGCACCACGGCGTGCGGCGCGACGCCCGGCTCGGCGCGGTCGCGCGCGGTGGACACCGCACGCAGCCGGTCGACCGCGCCGTCCATCGCGAACTGGGCCGCCCCCAATCCTTCGACCACATAGCCGCGCCGGGCCTGCCCGTTGTCCTCGAACGCGGAAAGCACGCGGTACGCGGCGGAGAAACCGCCCTCGACCCCCTCGGCCTGGACCGCGCCACGAGTCACCACGCCGTGGCGGTCGAGGAGCGTGCGGGCCAGGGCGTGAGCGCGGTGGGTCGGGTCGGGCTCGGTGGCGGGCAGCAGGGCCCAGCGGCCCGAGACGGTGGGCGGCCCGGTGCGGGAGACCGGGCGGGCGGCGGCCGTGAGCGAGCCGTAACGCCCGCGCGGGACGCTCCGTCTCGCGCGGTGGGCGGTCGACCCCGCCGTGCGGCCGGAGCCGAGGAGCGAGCGCAGCGGTGCGAGCGTGTCGTTGGTGAGCCGGCCCGACCAGGCCAGGTCCCAGACGGCTTCGGCCAGTTGTGCATCGGTGCATTCCGGATGAGTGGTGGCCCGCACCTGGTCGGCGATCTGCCGGAAGAACAGGCCGTACCCGCCGCTGAGGGCCGTCAGGACGGATTCGTGCAACGCGGTGAGTTCGAGAGGACGCGGGGGCGGGAGGAGCAGGGGCGCGCTGTCGGCGAGGTAGAGGGACAGCCAGCCGTCCTTGCCGGGCAGTGCCCCCGCACCGGCCCAGACGACCTCGCCGGTGGTGGTCAGCTCGTCCAGCAGCGCCGGGGTGTAGCCGGTCACCCGGCTCGGGAGGATGAGCTTCTCCAGGGCCGATGCCGGAACGGGCGCACCCTGCAACTGCTCGATGGCGCGGGCGAGTCCGTCGATCCCGCGCAGGCTGTTGTCGCCCAGGTGCTGCCACTGCGGAAGGAAGCCGGCGAGCACGGCGGGCGGGACGGGTTCCAGCTCGTGGCGGAGCGCGGCGAGCGAGCGTCGGCGCAGCCGGCGCAGCACGGTGGCGTCGCACCACTCCTGGCCGATCCCGGCGGGGTGGAACTCGCCCTGGACGATCCGGCCGGTCGCGGCCAGCCGCTGCAGGGCGCCGTCCGTGACGGCGGCGCCGAGACCGAAACGGGCGGCGGCCCCCGCGGAGGTGAACGGGCCGCGCGTACGGGCGAATCGGGCGAGGAGGTCGCCGAGGGGATCCTTCACCGGTTCGGTGAACGCCTCGGGGACGCCGACCGGGAGAGCGGTCCCCAGGGCGTCGCGCAGGCGCCCGGCGTCCTCGATCGCCGCCCAGTGGTTCGTGCCGCCGATCCTGACCCGGATGGCCCGGCGCGCGGTCGACAGCTCCGCGGCCCACTCCGGCCGGGCGCCGCGCTCGGTCAACTCCGCTTCGGTGAGCGGTCCGAGGACCCGGAGGGCATCGGCGACCCCTTCGACGTCCTTGATGCGGCGGTCGTCGGACAGCCACTGGAGTTCCCGCTCCAGTTCGGTCAGGACGTCGGCGTCGAGCAGCTCGCGCAGCTCCGCCTGCCCGAGGAGTTCGGCCAGCAGATGGGAGTCGAGGGAGAGGGCGGCGGCCCGCCGTTCGGCGAGCGGCGAGTCACCCTCGTACAAGAACTGGGCGACATAACCGAACAGGAGCGAGCGGGCGAACGGAGAGGGCTCCGGGGTGGTCACCTCGACCAGCCGGACCCGGCGCGCTTCGAGGTCGCCCATCAGTTCCGTCAGGCCGGGAACGTCGAAGACGTCCTGGAGGCACTCGCGGACCGCTTCCAGGACGATCGGGAACGAGCCGAACTCCGAGGCGACCTGGAGCAGTTGCGCGGCACGCTGGCGCTGCTGCCAGAGCGGGGTGCGCTTGCCGGGGCTGCGGCGAGGCAGGAGCAGCGCACGGGCCGCGCACTCGCGGAACCGGGAGGCGAAGAGAGCCGAACCGCCGACCTGGTCGGTGACGATCTGGCCGATCTCGCTCTGATCGAACGTCACATCCGCCGCGCCGACGGGTGGTTGCTCGCTGTCGTACGAGAGACCCCGCAGCGGGGACGGGGAGCCGGACGGGTCCTGCGTGGAGTCGAGGTCGAGGTCGAGGAGATCCAGACCCATCAGATCGGCGTCGGGCAGCCGGAGCACGATGCCGTCGTCGGCATGCATCACCTGGGCGTCCATGCCGTACCGCTCGGCGAGGCGGGAGCCCAGCGCCAGCGCCCACGGGGCGTGCACCTGCGCGCCGAACGGGGAGTGGACGACGACCCGCCAGTCGCCCAGTTCGTCGCGGAACCGCTCGACGAGGATGGTCCGGTCGTCCGGTACATGACCGCAGGCGCGACGCTGCTCGTCGATGTACGACAAGGTGTTGTCCGCGGCCCAGGCGTCGAGGCCGGCGGCGAGCAGGCGCCGCCGGGCTTCCTCCGGAGGCATCCCGCCGATCTCCCGGAGGAACGCGCCCAGCGCCCGCCCCAGCTCCAGTGGGCGGCCCAGCTGGTCGCCCTTCCAGAACGGCAGCCTGCCGGGAACCCCGGGGGCGGGTGACACGAGGACCCGGTCGCGGGTGATGTCCTCGATCCGCCAGGACGTGGTGCCCAGCGTGAAGACATCGCCGACCCGGGACTCGTACACCATCTCCTCGTCCAGCTCACCGACTCGGCCGCCGCCCTTCTTGGGGTCGGCGCCCGCGAGGAAGACCCCGAAGAGCCCGCGGTCGGGAATGGTCCCCCCGGAGGTCACGGCCAGTCGCTGGGCGCCCGGACGGCCCGTGACCGTACCGGCGATCCGGTCCCAGACCACACGGGGACGCAGCTCGGCGAAGGCGTCGGACGGATAGCGGCCGGCGAGCATGTCCAATACCGCCGTGAACGCCGATTCCGGCAGCGAGGCGAAGGGCGCGGCGCGGCGGATCGCCGCCAGCAGGTCGTCCACCTGCCAACTGTCCAGGGAAACCATCGCGACGAGCTGCTGGGCCAGCACGTCCAGAGGGTTGGACGGAATCCGGAGCGCCTCGATGGAGCCCTCGCGCATCCGCTCGGTGACCACGGCCGCCTGCACCAGATCGCCCCGGTACTTGGGGAAGACCACCCCGGTGGAGACCGCGCCGACCTGATGCCCGGCCCGGCCGACGCGCTGCAGCCCGGAGGCGACCGACGGTGGCGACTCCACCTGGATCACCAGATCGACCGCCCCCATGTCGATGCCCAGCTCCAGACTGGACGTGGCCACCACGGCCGGAAGTCGGCCCGCCTTGAGGTCCTCCTCGACCTGGGCGCGCTGCTCCTTGGAGACCGAACCGTGGTGGGCGCGGGCCAGCAGTGCGGGGGCGCCCTTCGCCGCGCCGGACTGGGCCATGATCCCGGCCGGGGAGTGCGCCTCCGGCAGCGGCCGTGCGGGACCGCCCTCCCCGGGCGGGACATCAGTGGTCCCGAGGGCGGTGCCGGTGGCCCGCTCGTACGCGATCTCGTTGAGCCGGTTGCACAGCCGCTCCGCCAGACGGCGGGAGTTGGCGAAGACGATCGTGGAGCGGTGTTCCTGGACCAGATCGACGATGCGTTCCTCGACGTGGGGCCAGATCGAGGGCTTCTCCGCCCGGCCCGCCCCGTCGGCGTCGGACACGGGGGAGCCGCCGAGCTCGCCCAGGTCCTCGACCGGCACGACCACCGACAGATCGAACCGCTTGGCGGAGGGGGGCTGGACGATCTCCACCCGCCGCCGGGGCGAGAGGAAACGCGCCACCTCGTCGACCGGCCGGACGGTCGCCGACAGGCCGATCCGCCGAGCGGGCACGGGCAGGAGTTCGTCGAGCCGTTCCAGGGAGAGGGCCAGATGGGCGCCCCGCTTCGTGCCCGCCACGGCGTGCACCTCGTCGAGGATGACCGTCTCGATACCGCAGAGCGCCTCGCGGGCCGACGACGTCAGCATCAGGAACAGCGATTCCGGCGTGGTGATCAGGATGTCCGGCGGGCGGGTCGCCATCGAGCGGCGCTCGGCGGGCGGGGTGTCGCCGGAGCGGATGCCCACCCGGACCTGCGGTTCGGGCAGCCCGAGCCGCACCGACTCCTGACGGATACCGGTCAGAGGTGAGCGCAGATTGCGCTCGACGTCGACCGCGAGGGCCTTGAGGGGGGATACGTAGAGCACCCGACAGCGCTTCTTCGCCTCGGCCGGAGGCGGAACGGACGCCAGCCCGTCCAGCGCGGCGAGGAACGCGGCCAGGGTCTTGCCGGAGCCGGTCGGCGCGACGACCAGCACGTCCGACCCCTCGGCGATCGCTCGCCAGGCGCCTTCCTGCGCGGCGGTGGGCGCGCTGAAGGCCCCCGCGAACCAGCCGCGGGTCGCGGGGGAGAACGAGTCGAGCACGGAACCGGCCATGTCCTCCATCGTGCACCCCACCACTGACACCGGGACGTGCCGGTCGCCGACCACCGCGTCGGGCACCTGCGGCGACCGTCGGCCGACAGCCGACCCCGTCCCCGCCACCTGCGAGAATTCGTTCATGGACGCGACACCGGAGTCGGGAGCGGGGGAGTGGGCGAGGCACTGGCAGTACGCGGAGCTGCCCGACCTCGACCTGCTGCACGCCCGGTACGTCCGCCACACCTTTCCGCGCCACAGCCACGAGGGCTACGTCTTCGGCACCATCACCCACGGGGTGGAGGACGTGGGGCTGCCGGGCGGCACCGTCCACGCGGGTCCCGGCGTCGTCCTCATGATCAATCCGGAGGTGCCGCACACCGCCCGGGCGGGTGTCCCCGAGGGCTGGGTGTACACCACGCTCTACCCGTCCGCGCAGGTGATCAACGACATCGCTGCCGAGACGACGAGCCTGCGCGGCACCGTCGGCTTCACCGAGACCGGTGTCGCGGACCCGTGCGCGGCCCGGTTGATCGGTGAGGTCCACCGGGCGGCCGAGGAGAGCAACGCGCTCGCCGCGGACACCGTACTGCGCACCATGGTCGCGCGGCTGCTCGGTCGGCACGGCGGCGTGCTGCCCACGCGTGCGCCCCGCTCGGCGGGTGCCCGCGACGCGACGCGCGCCCGGGCGGTGCTGGAGGACAGGATGGCCCGCCCGCCGACGCTGGACGCGCTGGCCGCGGAACTCGGCACCGGCCCGTTCGCACTGATGAGGGCCTTCAAGAAGCAGTACGGGATGCCGCCGCACGCCTGGCTCACCGATGCCCGGGTGCGGGCCGCGCGCCGGTTGCTGGACATGGGGAGACGGCCCGCGGAGGTGGCCGCCGAGGTGGGCTTCACCGATCAGCCGCACCTCAACCGCCATTTCACCCGGATCGTGGGGGTGCCCCCGGGCGCGTACCAGCGCGAACGCGCAGGAACGTACAAGACCGGTCCCCAGCCGGGCGCATAGCGTCTCGGATGTGGCAGAACAGATAGCAGTCCCAAAAGACCACGGCGAAGTGGCCGGGACGAGGACACACGCGGCCGATTCGAGGGCGCGCATGACCGGGCGCACGTCGGAGGCGGTCGGCACAAGGTCGGACACGACCGGTTCGAAGACGGATGTGACTGGTTCGCAGTTGGACGCGACCGGTTCGAAGACGGACGCGGCCGTCGTACGTGACGCGCTCGGCGTCGGGACAGCGGTCGGGCTCTCCGGTTTCGCCTTCGGCGTGACCGCGGCCGGTTCCGGACTGAGCCTGCTCCAGACCTGCGTGCTCAGTCTCGCCGTCTTCACCGGCGCCTCGCAGTTCGCCCTCGTGGGAGCCCTCGCGGCGGGCGGAAATCCGTACACCGCGGCCGCCGGAGCGTTCTTCCTCGGCGTGCGCAACTCGTTCTACGGCCTGCGGCTGTCACAACTGCTCGCGCTCCCGCGCGCACTGCGGCCCTTCGCCGCCCAGTGGGTCATCGACGAGACGACCGCCGTGACCCTGTCGCAGCCCACCCGGCGGGCCGCACGGATCGGCTTCGCCGTGACCGGGCTCAGCCTCTACGTGCTGTGGAACCTGACGACACTGCTGGGCGCCCTCGGCGCCGAGGCGCTGGGAGACACCGATGCCTGGGGGCTGGACGCGGCATCACCGGCGGTCTTCCTCGCCCTGCTCGCGCCGATGCTGAGGAGCGCGACGGAACGCGTCACCGCCGCGCTCGCGGTCCTGCTCGCGCTCGGGCTGCTGCCCGTACTGCCCGCGGGCGTCCCCGTCCTGCTGTCCGCGCTCGCCGCACCCGTGGTTCTCTTTCTGCGCGGACGCGGGAGCAGGGAGTCCTTCCAGGGACGCGACGAGGGAACGAGCCGGGGCACGACCGCGGCGGAGGCGGACCGGTGAACGTCTGGATCGCCATCGCATTGACCGCCGTCGGCTGCTACCTCGCCAAACTACTCGGCCTGCTGGTGCCCGCAGGGGTGCTGGAACGCCCGCTCACCCGACGGCTCGCCGCGCTCCTGCCCGTGGCGCTCCTGGCCGCGCTCACCGCCCAACAGACGTTCGGCGACGGCCGGGAGCTGACCCTGGACGCCAGGGGCGCGGGGCTCGCCGCAGCGGCGCTCGCCCTGGCACTGCGCGCTCCCTTTCTCGTGGTGGTGGGCACCGCCGTGGCCGTCACGGCGCTGGTTCGCGCCCTCGCCCCGGCCCTCTGGTGAGGCCGCCGCGCGAGCGATGCCCCGACGACGTTCCACGAGCGACGGTCGGTCCGTGCGTGTCGGTCGGGGTGTGAGTGGTATGGCGATCGGGGAGCGGGGCCATGCGTGACGGTCGGGCGTGAGTGACGATCGGGGGCCGGTGCCGTGCGGCGCCGCCGCGCGGGCGTCCCGCGGCGACGCCCCGAGCGTGCTCAGTCGATGCTGCGCCCATGGGCCCGCAGGGTCAGGAGTGCCTTGAGGGTCACGAGGGGCCGCCCTTCCAGAGCCGTTCCCGGGGCCCACTGGCGCCAGTTCACCGGCCAGCCGCCGTCCGCCTGCTGCTCGGACGCGAGATGGTCGAGCGAGCGTTCTACCTCCTCTTCGGTGAACCAGGCTCGCGCCAGTGAATCGGGCGTCCGGGCGTAGTCGTACGGAAAGTGCTGCTCGCCCGGCGCGTACCCGGCTGCCACCGGGTAGTCCGCACGCCGCTCGGGGTCCAGCACGACCAGCCGCTGTTCCCGTACCAGCCGCCCCAGCCGGTCGGCCGCCGCCTCGGCACGGGCCCGGTCCGGGGCGCCGTCCAGAAAGGCGAGCGCCGCCTCGATCTCGTAGGGGTGTGACCGGTCCAGGGACTCGACCGCCGACCAGCAGAAATCGGTGGCCCGGAACAGCCAGGCGTGCCACACCGCGTTGCGGTGCAGGAGCCCGACCACGGGGCCGGTGACCAACAGCTCCGCGGGCGGATCGTCGACGATCGGGATGAACGGCGCGGCCGGGTAGCCGCGCTGCGTGGGCAGCAGGGCGGGCAGCGCACCCTCCTTGGTCGACACATCGGTCAGGAAACGGCAGATCCGTTCCGCTCGTGGCCCGCCGCAGCGGCCGATCGAGTCGAGGACATTGAGGGCGTGCGCGGTGTGCAGCGGCTGACTGACGGGGCCGCGCAGATCGGGTTCGAGAGCGTGCCCGTACCCGCCGTCCTCGTTCAGATAGGCGGCGAGCGCGGTCTCCACGGCGTCCGCGCTTCCTTCCAGGAAGTGATGGGCGAACCGCCGCTGTTCCAGGACACGGGCCGTGAGCCAGATGAAATGCTCGGCACGATTGAGGGGACTTGTTCCGGTTCCAGCCATGGACCGACCGTAGGGCGGTAAGCGCTCTTGGCAAGCCGTAGCGGCCGGGCTGCACCCTCAGGGCGGGATACTGGTGTCATGCGGTTGACGATTTTCTGGGAACGGATGGCGGACCACTTCGGCGCGGGGTACGCCGACTCCTTCGCACGCGATCACGTGATGGCCGAACTCGACGGACAGACGGTGCTCCAGGCGCTGGCCGCCGGCTGGGAGGCGAAGGACGTCTGGCGCGGTGTCTGCGCGGCGGTCGACATCCCCGCCGACAAGCGTTGACTCCGCCCTGTCAGCCGCTGGACCTGTGCCGTTGCGTGGGGCGGACCGCCGTTTCTCACCGTGGTGGGTGAGACTGGAGCGGTGCCATCTGCAGACGAGACAGCCCAGACAGCCCCCACGGCCCAGACAGCTCAGCCCCAGGCTCCGCGCACCCTGCCCGCCCCGCCGGTCGTGGCGGCCGGCACCCGGCCGACGACGCGTATGCCCGTGTGGCTGCCGCGCGCCATGGTGCTCGCCCTGGCGCTCTACGCCTGCTTCCAGCTCGGCAGCTGGGCGTTCCACCAGCTCGTCGGGCTGCTGATCAACGTACTGATCGCGTTCTTCCTGGCGCTCGCCATCGAGCCCGCGGTGAGCCGGATGGCGGCACGCGGAATGCGTCGTGGCCTCGCCACCTTCCTGGTCTTCCTCATCGTGCTGATAGCCTCCACCGGCTTCGTGGTGCTGCTCGGCTCGATGCTCGCCGGCCAGATCGTCGACATGGTCGAGGATTTCCCGAAGTATGTGGACTCGGTGATCAACTGGGTCAACCAGAACTTCCACACCGAGCTGTCCCGGGTCGCGGTCCAGGACAGCCTGCTCCACTCCGACTGGCTGCAGAGGTACGTCCAGAACAGTGCGAGCGGAGTGCTCGACGTCTCCACCACCGTGCTCGGTGGGCTGTTCCGTCTACTGACGATCTTCCTGTTCTCGTTCTACTTCGCCGCCGACGGCCCCAGACTGCGGCGCGCCCTGTGCTCGGTCCTGCCGCCCGCCAGGCAGGCGGAGGTCCTGCGGGCCTGGGAGATCGCGGTCGACAAGACGGGCGGCTACCTCTACTCGCGTGGCCTGATGGCACTCATCTCCGGCATCGCGCACTACATCGTGCTGGTGATCCTCGGTGTTCCGTACGCGCCGGCGCTCGCCATCTGGGTCGGTCTGGTCTCCCAGTTCATCCCCACGATCGGCACGTACCTGGCGGGAGCCCTGCCGATGCTGATCGCGTTCACCGTGGACCCCTGGTACGCGGTGTGGGTGCTCGGCTTCGTCGTGGTCTACCAGCAGTTCGAGAACTACGCCCTGCAGCCCAAGCTCACCGCCAAGACCGTCGACATCCATCCGGCGGTCGCCTTCGGATCGGTCATCGCGGGTACGGCGCTGATGGGCGCGGTGGGCGCGCTGATCGCGATCCCGGCCGTCGCCACCCTCCAGGCGTTCCTCGGGGCCTATGTGAAGCGGTACGACGTGACGGACGACCCCCGGGTGCACGGCTCTCGTCGGCAGCGCGGTGAGGCGCTGCTCACGCGGCTGCGCCGCTCCTGGCGGACGGGCGGGAGCGACGAGGTCCACGACGGCCGGGCGGACGCCGGCGCAGGGGAGGCGGGGAGTCCGGAGCGTGCCTGACCGGGGAAGAGGCTGCCGGGAGGCTTCGGGGGTGCCCCTGAGGCGTTGCCCGGACAACTCCAGGGAAGCTCACGGCACCGGCAGCACCGTCAGCGGATCGCTCGCCCGGCCTGCCGGGCCGCGCGGGTGCCCGGTGGCCCCCGCCCGACCGTCGGCGTTCCGCCACGGTCGGCCCCCGGCGGCAGGCGACGGGACACGATGCCAAAGGTCGGTCACGTGAGGCGGCCCGGTCCGGCGCGGTGCGCTTGACACTGAAATCGAACATCCATTCTTATGGGATTCCGGCCGGGTCTTCCCGGGCCCGGTCGTGAAGTTATCCACAGGTCGGGAGGACGTCGAGGCTCATTGTCAGTGGCAGGGGTTAGCGTCTTTGACGTGAAGCGATCGACACAAGCAAATCGGGTGGAACCCATGGCAGGAACCGACCGCGAGAAGGCGCTGGACGCCGCGCTCGCACAGATTGAACGGCAATTCGGCAAGGGCGCGGTCATGCGTCTCGGCGAGCGGCCGAACGAGCCCGTCGAGGTGATCCCTACCGGATCGACCGCTCTCGACGTGGCCCTCGGCGTCGGTGGACTGCCGCGCGGCCGCGTGGTGGAGGTGTACGGGCCGGAGTCCTCCGGCAAGACGACGCTGACACTGCACGCCGTGGCGAACGCGCAGAAGCAAGGCGGCTCGGTGGCCTTCATCGACGCGGAGCACGCTCTCGACCCCGAGTACGCGAAGAAGCTCGGCGTCGACATCGACAATCTCATCCTGTCCCAGCCGGACAACGGCGAGCAGGCCCTCGAGATCGTGGACATGCTGGTCCGCTCCGGCGCTCTCGATCTGATCGTCATCGACTCCGTCGCCGCGCTCGTGCCGCGCGCCGAGATCGAGGGTGAGATGGGCGACTCGCACGTGGGTCTCCAGGCCCGCCTGATGAGCCAGGCGCTCCGCAAGATCACCAGCGCGCTCAACCAGTCCAAGACCACGGCGATCTTCATCAACCAGCTGCGCGAGAAGATCGGTGTGATGTTCGGCTCGCCCGAGACCACGACCGGTGGCCGGGCGCTGAAGTTCTACGCCTCGGTGCGCCTCGACATCCGCAGGATCGAGACCCTGAAGGACGGCACCGAGGCCGTCGGCAACCGCACCCGTGTCAAGGTCGTGAAGAACAAGGTCTCGCCGCCCTTCAAGCAGGCCGAGTTCGACATCCTCTACGGCCAGGGCATCAGCCGCGAGGGCGGTCTGATCGACATGGGTGTGGAACACGGCTTCGTCCGCAAGGCCGGCGCCTGGTACACGTACGAGGGCGATCAGCTCGGCCAGGGCAAGGAGAACGCCCGTAACTTCCTCAAAGACAATCCCGACCTCGCCAACGAGATCGAGAAGAAGATCCTCGAGAAGCTGGGCGTCGGTGTCAGGGCGGAGGACAAGGCCGCCGAAGCCGGTGCGGGAAGCGGCGCCGCGGCTCCGGCCGACAGTGCGAAGTCGGTACCCGCTCCGGCCGGCAAGACCAAGCCCGCCAAGGCCGCGGCAGCCAAGAGCTGAGCCGTGACGCGTCGTACGCAGTGGCCGGTCGGCGCCATGGACCCGGGCGTCGGCCCCGGTTCCGGGTTCACCGCCGGGCATCTCGCCGAGTCCGGGTGCGAGGACGAGTACGGGTACGAGGGCGCATGCGGGCCGGAGTCCAGGGACGGCCATGGTGCGGGTACCAGCCCCGGTTCGGCCTCGGGTTCCGGCAAGGGGGCGGGGCGTCGCGCCCGTTCCCGTTCCACAAGCAGCGGCTCCCCCTCCTCGTCGAGGGCCGAGAAGGGGGAGCCGCGAGATCCGGTCGAGCAGGCCCGCGATATCTGCCTGCGGTTGCTCACCGGGACCCCGCGCACGCGGAAGCAGCTCGCGGATGCCCTGCGCAAGCGGGAGATCCCGGATGAGGCGGCCGAGCAGGTGCTGTCGCGCTTCGAGGACGTGGGGCTGATCGACGACGCCGCCTTCGCGGATGCCTGGGTGGAGTCACGGCACCATGGCAGAGGGCTGGCCCGCCGGGCGCTCGTTCGTGAGCTGCGCACCAAGGGGGTGGACTCGGCGGTGATCGACGAGGCGGTCGGGCAGCTCGACGCGGAGCAGGAGGAGGCGACGGCCCGGGAACTGGTGGCGCGCAAATTGCGTTCCACCCGCGGGCTGGACCGTGACAGACGGCTGCGTCGCCTCGCGGGCATGCTCGCTCGCAAGGGTTACGGGGAAGGCATGGCGCTGCGCGTGGTGCGTCAGGCGCTGGAGGAGGAGGGGGAGGACACGGAAGGGCTGGACGAGCCGTTCTGATCGGCGTCGGACGGCGGTCGACGGTGGGGTGATGGTGGTTTGCCGCAGGTCCCACAGAGGTTCGCACGGGGCGGCGGGCGTAAGAGAAGCGCAGGCGCCGATGGAGGAGTGTCGGGCAGGCCGCGCCACTGCGAGTGGAGTGGCAGGGAGAGCCGGTGCGCGGTCCGTTCACTGCCCGGCGCGGGCGGCGCGGGCGATGGTGGCGTCGACCAGGGCGAGCGCCTCCTCGGCGGTGCGGCCGGGACTGCGGTTCCACGGGCCGATCAGACCGGTCCAGCCCTGGGAACGGAGTTCGGTGACGAGCCAGGCACCCGCCCGGTCCACGGTGCCCAGGGATCCGTAGCCCAGACGGTGCGAGGTGAGAAGGGCGCCGCAGATGCACCGCGCGCCGCGGGCGTTGCGAAGTTTGTAGGGCGCGTTCTGCCAGCCCCATTCGGCCAGGATCCTTCGTGCGTGGGCCAGATGCGTGGAGGGCCGCACATCGGGCTGCCCGATCCGGCGCCAGGAGTGCAGACGGTCGGGGAGGACCGCGCCCAGCCGCCCGGGAAGGGGCCGTTCGCGCGGTGCGGCGGCGGGCAGGGCGCGGACGGATTCGGCGATGAGCCGGTCGACGGGGACGGACAGCAGAGCGCGCCAGTCCGTCGGTTCAGGGCCCGTCGCCCGTTCCGCGGCCCCGGAGGAGGGCAGGGGTACGGGCTCGGCGGCGGTGAGGTCCCAGCCGGAGACGATCTGCCGCCATGCCTCGGTGTCGTACAGGCGCACGGCCTGGGCATCGAGCAGATCGGGGGTCAGGGCGGGGGTGGGAGTGGGGATGGGCATGGGCGCGGTGCCTCCGTCACATCGTCCTCGGCGTTGAGCCGAATGTCCGCCGCGAACGGAGATCGCTCCACCGGAGTGCGGCGTTCGGGTGTGTCGCGGCGGATTCGGGGGACGGGACGGAGGTACGGGCTGTGGTCCGTGGTGCGCCGCCCCGGACGGCTCCGGGCCAAAACCGCGTATGTACATGGCGCCGGTGGTGCCAGGGGTGGCCGCGACTCCGCTCGTCCGTGTGGCGATCCGAGCCTTTCGCGCCCGTCACGCCTTCACGGGAAGTCCCGCCGCTCCACGGGAAGTCCCCGCCGCGCGCCATGCCCGGAAGCCGCCGATCAGATCCGTCGCCGGTGCAGCCCCAACTGCCGCGGGGACGCGACGGCGAGACTTGACGCGTAGCCCTCGTCGCAGACCACCACGATCCGCAGGTCGTGGCTCACCGCCTCCGGGCCCCGGGGACGTCCCCGAGGGCGCCGGCAGCGGTGGTGAAGGCGCCGATCGAGCCGACGTGGTCGTGCCAGCCGGTGCCGATGCCAGTTGGCCAGGTGGCCAGCCGATCAGCCACGCCTCACTGCCGCCGGGGCCTTCGAGCGGGAGCCAGGTGCGCCCTTCGGGATCCAGGGGGAGCGAGGCGACGATCCATGGGGCGGCGGCCACACGGTGGACCGAATGCGAGCAGTTCGGTGATCGACGGGGGCCGGAACCCGTGCCGGCCGGCGAACCGGAACCCGTTCCGGCCGCCGGGTCGAAATCACTGTCGGACGCGGAATCGGAACCGGCACCCATGAGGGTGGGCAGGGGTGCGGAGGGTGAGGAAGGGGCAGACAAGGAAGCCGTCCTGAAGGTTCGCGCAGGCGCACGCCGTACGGAAGAGCGCACGGCGCGGCAGGGGAGGGGCGAGTCAGCAGGACGGACGACACACGCAGCCCACACAGCGGACGAGGTCCAGATGGACCCTCCGCCACAGGCGCACATCGGTGTCGGTCCCGTTCCGGAGTACCCCACGCGGACCGACAGCGGTCAATTGATGTCCACCGTCCGGTCGGAGCGCTCGGTGGCGTGCACTGCCCCGCCGCGTACCGTGTCCGCCGCCGCGTGGAGCTCGCGCGGCCGCACCCCGCCGAACGACGCCACGAGATGACCGTCGGGCCTGATCAACAGGACGGTGTGGGCGGGCGCCCCCGGATAGCTCTCCGTCACCAGGAGCTCGCTCCGCACCGGCAGCGCGTCGACCGCGGAGGCAAGGCGGGGCATGACACCCGCGGTCATCCAGTGCCGCCGGTCCCACACCCCGGTGCCGGGCGCCACCAGGACCACCAGCAGGTTCCCCAGTCCCAGCCGCTCGCGCAGCCGTACGGTCGTGCCGTCGGGCGCCGTCACCCGCACATCGACGACCGGCGCACCGGGGGGTGTCCCCACGGATGTGTGCGCCTCGGCATGCGCGGGCGCAAGGGGCGAGTGCGAGTACGAAGGGGGCGCGCCGAGGGGGCCCCGGCCCAGATGCCCGTCCATGAGCAAGGAGTCGTGCCCCCGTGCGCTCCCCGGGACCAGGGTCCGCAGCCCGCCGCCGCCGCGCAGTACCGGCAGCGACTGGTCCGCGGCCCGCAACCGCGCGGCCACCGAGGCCCGCCGCTCCGCCTGATAGCTGTCGAGCAGTACGTCCGAGGCGCCCTCGTGCCAGGCGTGCGCCAGCTTCCAGGCGAGGTTCTCGGCGTCCCGCACCCCCTCGTCGAGCCCCTGGGTGCCCAAGGCGCCCAGCAGATGGGCGGCGTCCCCGGCCAGGAACGCCCGGTCGGTCCTCCAGCGCAGTGCCAGCCGGTGGTGCAGCGTGTACACGCCGGTGTCCAGCAGTTCGTACGGCGGTGTCTCACCGCACCAGCCGGCCAGGGTGTCCCGGATGCGGGCGATCAGGGCGTCCGGCGTGACCAGTTCGCCGCGCGGTGGCAGCAGCCAGTCCAGCCGCCAGATGCCGTCCGGGAGCGGACGCGCGGTCACTTCGGCGCCGCCGGTGCGCCACGGCGGCAGCCGGTGCAGCACGGCCTGCCCCGGCCAGGGGAGTTCGGTGCGCAGTGCTGCGACGGCATGGCGTTCCACCGCCGTGCGGCCCGGGAAGCGGATGTCGAGGAGTTTGCGCACGGTGGACCGGGCGCCGTCGCAGCCCACCACGTAACTCCCTCGCCACCACGTGGCGTTCGGCTCCCTGGTGTGCACCGTTACGCCGGTGCCGTCCTGTTCCAGCCTGTCGACCCGGCTGTACGGGACCACTCGTACGAGCTCCCGCGCGCTCACCGCGTCCCGCAGTCCGCGGGCCAGGGTGTGCTGTGGCAGATGGACGGGGGAGCGGGGCGGCGGATCGCCGTCGGAGGCGTTCTCGCCCCGGCCCCGGCCTTCGCTCTCGCCCACGCCGAGGGGCAGTTCACGCACCAGTTGCTTGCGCCGCATGGAGCGCCACCCGGACCAGCGCGCGCCCTCGCGCCGGAGCGCCGTGCAACCCAGCCGTTCGACCAGGTCCGCGGTGTCCTCGCGCAGGACCACGGTCCGAGCGGGGCGCGTCTCGTCCCGGCCCGGGTCCTCGTCGAGGAGGACGGAGGGCACGCCCTGGGCGGCGAGGGCGAGCGACAGCACCAGACCGACGGGCCCCGCGCCGACGACGATCACCGGGTCCACGGGGCGGCTCCTCGAATCCGTACGGACGATGCCGATGCCGCAGCCGGCGCGGCTCCCGTCGACGCGGACGAGAGGAACGAACGGCTCGACAGCCGACCGGGAGGCGGAGGAGGTGTGGTGGCGGCGGGGGAAGGGGGCGCGATCACAGAACGTATGCAACCTACTGCCGGTGCCCGCGTCAAGCGACACCGGACGACGGCGAGGGGCGGTGGCGAATCCGCCACCGCCCCTCGGGCGCCCGATACGACGATCCGTCAGACGGCGCGTCCGTCGTCGACGACGAGCGCCGGCGTACCGAGGGTCTTCTGCGTGCCCCCGGTGGCGGTGCCCTTGCTCTTCTTGGTGCGCCGCAGCCGCCGCTCCAGCCAGCTCGCGAACGAGGTGAGCGCGAAGTTCAGCGCCACGAAGATCACGGCCACGACGGTGAAGCACGCGATGGTGTTGGCACCGTAGTTGGCGCTCATCGGGCGGACCGACGCCAGCAGTTCGGGGAAGGTCATCATGGCGCCACCGAGCGCGGTGTCCTTCACGATGACGACGAGCTGGCTGACGATCGCCGGCAGCATCGCCGTCACCGCCTGCGGCAGCAGCACGGACAGCATGATCTGGCTCTTGCGCATGCCGAGCGCCTTGGCGGCCTCCGCCTGGCCCTTCGGCAGGGACTCGATTCCGGCCCGCACGATCTCGGCGAGCACCGAGAAGTTGTACAGCACCAGACCGGTCACCACGGCGTACAGCGGACGCAGATCGGTGTCGATGGTGGTGTACTCCGCGTACACCGCGTTCGCGGTGATCATCAGGATCAGGACGGGGACGGCGCGGAAGAGCTCCACGACGAAGCCGGCCGGCATCCGCACCCAGCGGTGGTCCGACAGCCTGCCGATACCGAACAGGGCACCCAGCGGCAGCGCGATGATCAGGGCGAAGAACGCCGCCTTGAGCGTGTTCTCGAGCCCCGGCCAGATGTACGTCTCCCACGGCTGGGAGCTGGTGAAGAAGGGCTTCCACTTGATCCAGTCGAGCTGGTGCTTCTCGGCCAGGCCGTCGTACACCCACCACACCACGGCCGCGGCGCCCAGCACGAACAACACCGTGTACAGGACGTTCCGCTGCTTGGCGCGCGGCCCCTGGGCGTCGTAGAGGACCGAGGAACTCATCGCTTCACCGCCACCTTCTTGCTCACCCAGCCGAGGATCAGGCCGGTCGGGAGGGTCAGAACGACGAAGCCGAACGCGAAGACCAGTGAGATCAGGATCAGCTGGGCCTCGGCCTCGATCATGTCCTTCATCAGGTAGGACGCCTCGATGACACCGATCGCGGAGGCGACCGTGGTGTTCTTCGTCAGCGCGATCAGCACGTTGGACAGCGGGTTGACCACCGCACGGAACGCCTGGGGGAGGATGATCAGCCGCAGCACCTGGGTGAAGCTGAGCCCGAGCGCACGGGCCGCCTCCGCCTGGCCGACCGGCACCGTGTTGATGCCGGAGCGCAGCGCCTCGCACACGAAGGCCGCGGTGTAGGCGACCAGGGCGAGCACCGCCAGCCGGAAGTTGATGTCGTCGATGACCTCGGCTCCGAGCATGATGCCCAGCGTCTGGTACAGGCCCAGCGACGAGAACACGATGATCACGGTCAGCGGAATGTTCCGGACCACATTGACGTACGCGGTGGCGAAGCCGCGCATCAGGGGGACCGGGCTGACCCTCATGCCGGCCAGTAGCGTTCCCCATATGAGGGAGCCGAGGGCAGAGTAGACGGTGAGCTGCACCGTCACCCAGAAGGCCCCCAGCAGGTCGTAACCTTCAAGAAAGTCGAACACGATCTCCCGCGCTTCCGCGTGTCGGAGGGAGGGCACGGCGCGCCGTCGTTCACGGACGGCGCGCCCGGTCAGCCCTGCTTCACTTGACGACGTTGCCGATCTTCGGGGCGGGCTCGTTCTTGTAGTTCGCCGGGCCGAAGTTGTCCTTCACGGCCTTGTCCCAGGAACCGTCCGAGACCATCTTGGTGAGCGCGTCGTCGATCTTCTTCTTGAGGTCGGCGTCGCCCTTCTTCAGGCCGATGCCGTAGTTCTCGTTGGTCATCTTGAAGCCGGCCAGCTTGAACTTGCCCTGGAACTCCTTCTGCGAGGCGTAGCCCGCCAGGATGGAGTCGTCGGTGGTCAGTGCGTCGATGACCTTGTTCTCCAGGCCGGTCAGGCACTCCGAGTAGCCGCCGTAGGTCTGGAGCTGCGCCTTCGGGGCCAGCTTGTCCTTGACGTTCTGCGCCGAGGTGGAACCGGCGACCGAGCACAGCTTCTTGCTGTTCAGGTCCTTCGGCGACTTGATCGAGTCGTCGTCGGCGCGGACCAGGATGTCCTGGTGCGCCAGCAGGTACGGGCCCGCGAAGTCGACCTTCTGCAGCCGCTCGTCGTTGATCGAGTAGGTGGCGGCGATGAACTTCACGTCGCCGCGCTCGATGGCCGTCTCGCGGTCGGCGCTCTTGGTCTCCTTGAAGACGATGTCCTTGGCGTCGTAGCCGAGTTCCTTGGCGACGTACGTGGCGACGTCGACGTCGAAGCCGGTGTACTTGCCGTCCGGCGTCTTCAGCCCCAGACCGGGCTGGTCGATCTTGATGCCGATGGTGATCTTGCCGCTGCCCGAACCGTCCGAACCGCCGTCCTTCTGGTCGGAACCACAGGCGGTGGCGGTCAGGGCGAGAGCGAGCACGGCGGCCGAGGCGGCGGTGACCTTACGAAGCTGCATGATGACATTCCCTAAAGTTTGACGCGATGCGGGTGACCGGCCGGTTCACGGACCGGCGGTGAGGAATCGATCGGCTCGGGCCGATCGATTCCGGACGATCGGTTCCGATCAGTGGTGAAGGATCTTCGAGAGGAAGTCCTTGGCCCGGTCGCTGCGCGGGTTGTTGAAGAACTGCTCGGGCGTGGCCTCTTCGACGATCTTCCCGTCCGCCATGAAGACGACCCGGTTCGCCGCCGAACGCGCGAAACCCATCTCGTGCGTGACGACGACCATCGTCATGCCGTCCCGGGCGAGCTGCTGCATGACCTCCAGCACCTCATTGATCATCTCCGGGTCGAGCGCGGACGTCGGCTCGTCGAAGAGTATGACCTTGGGGTCCATCGCCAACGCCCGGGCGATGGCCACGCGTTGCTGCTGGCCACCCGAGAGCTGGGCGGGGTACTTGTCGGCCTGCGTCGCCACGCCCACCCGCTCCAGCAGTGAACGGGCCTTGTCCTCGGCGGCCTTCTTGTCCGTCCTGCGGACCTTCATCTGGCCCAGCATCACGTTCTCGAGCACCGTCTTGTGCGCGAAGAGATTGAACGACTGGAAAACCATCCCGACGTCGGCGCGCAGCCTGGCCAGCTCCTTGCCCTCCTGCGGCAGCGGCTTGCCGTCGATCGAGATGTCGCCCGAGTCGATCGTCTCCAAGCGGTTGATCGTGCGGCACAGCGTGGACTTCCCGGACCCGGAAGGCCCGATGACGACCACGACCTCGCCGCGGGCGATGGTCAGGTCGATGTCCTGGAGCACATGCAGCGCGCCGAAGTGCTTGTTGACGTTGCTCAGTACGACAAGGTCGTTCGCCGCAGGTGCGGCGTCCTCGGCGCCCTTGGTCACTGAAACTCCGCTCATCGGCTTCTTGCTCCGTCCTCCTCGGTTGGGAAGGACCCTAGAGTTGCGGTGCGACCAGCGTCATCACATCTGAGCGAGAATTGAGGATAACGATCCGGCGGCGCCCGGACACGCCCTGTGACCAGGTGTGCGGGCGGGGCGGCCGGGGCGTACCGGGTGGATAACAGATGGCCCGATGCGACGGGCGAGCTCTTGACTGGCGTGCCACTCATCGGAGTGGATGCCCTGGTACGCCATGACGTGAAACACCTCCGTACGGGGAAGTGGCGAGAGGCGTACGAAACACGACACCGAGAGCCGCACCGGCATGGCACGCGCGCCGCGCCGACCCTGCGGCCGCGGACAACCCGCGGCACCCGGTACCGCACCATGGAAGGGGGGCGTATGAGACTGCTGCTCGTCGAGGACGACAACCACGTCGCGGCCGCGCTCTCCGCCATCCTCGCCCGGCACGGCTTCCAGGTCGTCCACGCACGCACCGGCGAGGACGCGCTCCAGGCGCTGCTGCCCGCGGACACGGAACCCTTCGGCGTCGTGCTCCTCGACCTCGGCCTGCCCGACCAGGACGGCTACGAGGTGTGCGGGAAGATCCGCAAACGCACGTCCACACCGGTCATCATGGTGACCGCCCGCGCCGATGTCCGCTCGCGGATCCACGGCCTCAACCTCGGGGCCGACGACTACGTCGTCAAGCCGTACGACACCGGCGAACTCCTCGCCCGCATCCATGCCGTCAGCCGGCGCACGTCGACCGGCGAGGACACCGTGTCCACACCGGTCGCGGCGCTGCGCCTCGGGGACGTCCGGATCGAGCTGCCGACCCGCCGGGTCAGTGTGGACGGTTCGGAGATCCAGCTCACCCGCAAGGAGTTCGACCTGCTCGCGTTGCTGGCCCAGCGGCCGGGCGTGGTCTTCCGAAGGGAGCAGATCATCAGCGAGGTGTGGCGCACGAGTTGGGAGGGCACGGGCCGCACGCTCGAAGTGCACGTCGCGTCCCTGCGCTCCAAGCTGCGGCTGCCCGCACTGATCGAGACGGTGCGCGGGGTGGGCTACCGCCTCGTCGACCCGTCCGCGTAGCGGCGGCCGAGACAAGCAGAGGCATACGTCCCAGGTGCGCACCCGGCTGCTTCCCCTCCTCATCGTGCTCATGGCGAGCGTGCTGCTCGCCCTGGGCTTCCCGCTGGCCGTGAGCGTGGCCAACGCCGAGCAGCAGCGCGTCGTCATCGACCGCATGGACGACGCCGCGCGGTTCGCCGCGCTCGCCCAGTTCGTCGCCGAGCGCACCCCCGGATACGAGGAGCGGCGCGACACCCTGAGGGGCGAACTCGACACCTACGACTCGGTGTACGGCATCCACGCCGGTGTCCTCTACCGCGACGACAGCGTCATGGCCAAGGCCCCGGCGGACTGGCAACTGCCCCTGGACGGGGAGGGGCGGGAGGCGTTCAAGGAGGCACTCCTCGGGCGTCGCAGCCACGATCCGCAGCAGGTCTGGCCCTGGCAGCGGGGCAGGATCGTCATCGCCTCGCCCGTCGTACGGGACGGCGATGTCGTCGCGGTCGTGGTCATCGACTCGCCCACGTCCGGGATGCGCGCGCGCATCCTGCGCGGCTGGCTGCTGATCGCCGCGGGCGAGGCGATCGCCATGCTGGTGGCGGTCGGTGCCGCGATCAGACTCACCGGCTGGGTGCTGCTGCCGGTACGGACCCTGGACGCGGCCACCCACGACATCGCCAGCGGCCGGATGAGGTCGAGGGTCGTGGCCTCCGGCGGCCCGCCCGAACTCAGACGCCTGGCCCGCTCGTTCAACGAGATGGCCGACAACGTCGAGAACGTGCTGGAGCAGCAGCGCGCCTTCGTCGCCGACGCCTCGCACCAACTGCGCAACCCCCTCTCCGCGTTGTTGCTGCGGATCGAGCTCCTCGCGCTCGAACTCCCCGAGGGCAACGAAGAGATCGCCTCCGTACGCACGGAGGGCAAGCGCCTCGCGCAGGTCCTGGACGATCTGCTCGACCTGGCGCTCGCCGAGCACGCCGCGGCCGACCTTCGACTCACGGACATCGGCGCGCTCACCGAGGAACGCGTCGCCTCCTGGCGTCCGGTCGCCGACGAGAAGCGGGTACGGCTCCGGGTGGACGGACCGACCGCCGTGACGGCGTGGGCGGACCCCATCGCGCTGTCGAGCGCTCTCGACGCCGTCATCGACAACGCGCTGAAGTTCACCCCCGCCGGGGAGGAGGTCCTCGTCACGGTCGGATCCGGACGCGACGACGTCACGGTGGTCGTCGCCGACCACGGCCCCGGCCTCACCCCGCAGGAGCTGGAACGCGTCGGGGACCGGTTCTGGCGCAGCACGCAGCACCAGAACGTGAAGGGATCGGGGCTCGGACTCTCCATCTCCAAGGCGCTCCTGGCCGCGGGCGGCGGCTCCGTCGACTGCGCGGCCAACGAACCGCACGGGCTGCGCGTGACGGTGACGGTGCCGCGCAGCGGCCCGCAGGGCTGATCGGCTCCACCGCGGTCGCGGTCACGGTTCGACCCTTCGGCCGGGCACGAGCAGGGTGCCTACGGGCCGTGACCCGCGTACGGGCCCGCGCGGGTCACGGAGCGAGGGCACGGACCACGGACTGCGGACCCTGGGTCACGGCTTGACCGAGCGGTAGTACCGCTTGGCCCCCTCGTGCAGCGGCAGCGGATCGGTGTAGATCGCCGTACGCAGGTCCACCAGCTGGGCCGCGTGCACCTCGCGCCCGATCCGGTCCCGGCTGTCGATCACGGTCCGGGTGAACGCCTCGGTCGTCGACGGGTCCGTGCGGTCGGTGGTCACCAGCACATTGGCGATCGCCACCGTCGGCACCGCCTGTCCCTGCTGTGCGTTGCGGTAGGCGTCGGCGGGCATCATGGCCGACCGGTAGTGGCGGGCAGACCCGCCCGCGGCCTGAAGCTCCTTGACCAGCGACGCCCCCAGCGGCACCAGCCGGATCGCGAACCGGTCCGACAGCTCCTGCACGGCGGAGGTGGGCAGCCCGCCCGACCAGAAGAAGGCGTCGAGCCGACCGTTCTCCAGATGCTTCGGCATGGTGTCGATGCCGTCGGGCACCGGCGTCACGTCGTCGGCCGGATCCAGCCCGGCGGCCGCCATCACGCGGTCGGCGACCAGCCGCACCCCCGACCCCGGCTGCCCCACCCCGACGCGCCTGCCGCGCAGGTCCGAGACCTGGCGCACCGCCGAGTCCCGGGGCACCACCAGCTGGATGTAGTCGTCGTACAGGCGCACACAGCCCCGCAGCCGGTCGGCGCCCGGACCGCGGTCGCGCAGGTAGGTGGCGAGGGCATCGGCGGTGGCGATGGTGAAGTCGGCCTCCCCGGTCGCCACCCGCGCGATGTTCTGCTGGGAGCCCTCACTGGTCCGCAGCCGGATCGACACCTGCGGCAGGTCCCTGGCGAGGTCGCCCCTCAGCCGCTCTCCGTACCGTTGGTAGACCCCGCTGCGCACCCCCGTGCTGAACGTCAGCGTCCCGCTCGGCGCCGGCTTCCCGAGCGGCAGCAGCCACCACAGCAGCAGCCCGAGCCCGACGACGAGGACGACGCCCGCGCGCAGGGCGCGCCGACGGCCGGCAGGGGACAGTGCTTGGAGCATGGCGGCGATCCTGCCAGCCCGCCCCCGCGATGACCAGGGCCGGGGCTCCGGAGCGGGAGGCGCTCCCGGGACCGCCTACCCTTGAGGGATGACCAGCAGCAGCGACCGGAGCCTCGCAGTGGACGTCCAAGCACCCAAGAGCTACGAAATCCGCACCTACGGGTGCCAGATGAACGTCCACGACTCCGAGCGGTTGTCCGGTCTGCTGGAGGACGCGGGTTACGTGCGCGCCGCGGAGGGGGCCGACGGGGACGCCGACGTCGTCGTCTTCAACACGTGCGCGGTGCGGGAGAACGCCGACAACAAGCTCTACGGCAACCTCGGCCGGCTCGCCCCGATGAAGGCCAGGCGCCCCGGCATGCAGATCGCCGTCGGCGGCTGTCTGGCCCAGAAGGACCGGGCCACCATCGTCGAGCGGGCCCCCTGGGTGGACGTCGTCTTCGGTACGCACAACATCGGCAAACTGCCGGTGCTGCTGGAGCGCGCCCGCGTCCAGGAGGAGGCCCAGATCGAGATCGCCGAATCCCTGGAGGCGTTTCCCTCCACGCTGCCCACGCGTCGCGAGTCCGCCTACGCGGCGTGGGTCTCCATCTCCGTCGGCTGCAACAACACCTGCACCTTCTGCATCGTCCCGGCGCTGCGCGGCAAGGAGAAGGACCGCCGCACCGGCGACATCCTCGCCGAGATCGAGGCACTGGTCGCCGAGGGCGTCTCGGAGATCACCCTGCTCGGCCAGAACGTGAACGCCTACGGCTCCGACATCGGCGACCGGGAGGCGTTCTCCAAGCTGCTGCGCGCCTGCGGGAAGATCGAGGGCCTGGACCGGGTCCGCTTCACCTCGCCGCACCCGCGCGACTTCACGGACGACGTGATCGCGGCCATGGCCGAGACGCCCAACGTGATGCCCCAGCTGCACATGCCGCTGCAGTCCGGATCGGACACCGTCCTCAGGGCGATGCGGCGCTCGTACCGCCAGGAGCGCTTCCTCGGCATCATCGAGAAGGTGCGCGCCGCGATGCCGGACGCCGCCATCTCCACCGACATCATCGTGGGCTTCCCCGGCGAGACCGAGGAGGACTTCGAGCAGACCCTGCACGTGGTCCGTGAGGCGCGTTTCGCCAACGCCTTCACCTTCCAGTACTCCAAGCGCCCCGGGACCCCGGCCGCCGAGATGGAGAATCAGATCCCCAAGGAGGTCGTCCAGGAGCGCTACATGCGCCTGTCCGCCCTCCAGGAGGAGATCTCCTGGGAGGAGAACAAGAAGCAGGTCGGCCGGACGCTGGAGGTCATGGTCGCGGAGGGCGAGGGCCGCAAGGACGGGGCCACGCACCGCCTCTCCGGCCGCGCCCCCGACAACCGCCTGGTCCATTTCACCAAGCCCGACGAGGACGTGCGCCCGGGGGACGTGGTGACGGTGGAGATCACGTACGCGGCCCCGCACCACCTGCTCGCCGAAGGGCCCGCGGTGGGTGTGCGGCGGACCCGGGCCGGGGACGCCTGGGAGAAGCGCAACGCCGCCGAGACGGCCAAGCCGGCCGGCGTCATGCTGGGGCTGCCCGGCATCGGCGCCCCGGCCCCGCTGCCGGCCGCGGCGGCCCCCGGCTGCGGCTGCGACTGACCCAGGCGTCCGTCGGCTCCGGCGGACGGCCGCCCGGAGCCGTGCGCTCAAGCAGTACGCTGCCGACCATGCTTGTCGCCGCCGCTGTCTGCCCCTGCCCGCCCCTGTTGGTGCCCGAGGTCGCCGCCGGCGCCGCTCCCGAGCTCGACGCGCTGCGGAAAGCCTGCGCCGACGGCCTGGAGGTGCTCGCCACAGCCCGGCCCGACCTCCTGATCGTGGTCGGGCCCGCGGCCCACGCGGGTCGTGGACCGCACTCCGAGGGGGCCACCGCCACCTTCCGGGGCTTCGGCGTCGACCTCGGCGTACGGCTCGGGCGCGACGTGGGGTCGGTGGCGGACCGCCCGCTTCCGCCGTCCCTGGCCGTGGGCGCCTGGCTGCTCGCCGACGCGCGATGGGGGGCCGCACCCGTCGAGGGTCTCGGAGTGGGGGAGCCGCTGGAGACCGAACGCTGCGTGAGCACGGGACGGGACCTGGCCGCCAGGGCGGACCGGGTGGCGCTGCTGGTGATGGGCGACGGCAGTGCCTGCCGAACCCTCAAGGCCCCCGGCTATCTGGACGAGCGCGCCGAGGCGTTCGACGCCGCCGCCGCGCACGCCCTGGGCGCGGCCGACCCGGCCGCGCTGATCGCGCTGGACGAGTCGCTGGCGCACGAACTGAAGGCGGCGGGCCGCGCGCCCTGGCAGGTCCTCGCGGGCGCGGCCGAGGGAGCGGACCTGCGCGGACGGCTGCTGTACGAGGACGCCCCCTACGGCGTCGGCTACATGGTCGCCGCCTGGTCCTGATGCCCGTACGTCAGCTCGCCGGGCCCGTACCCGGCAGAGCGCCGCACGGACGCCCCCGTGCGGTGGGCGGCCGCGCTCGGTCCTTCCGTTCCCCCGAACCTCCTGGTCGGCCGTGTGCCCCGAAGCGGCCGAGTGTCACGAGGCGGGCGGCGGCGTGCTCGGCGGCGTACCCTCGCTCTGCCCGGGCGTGGCGTCCCCCTCCCCGGGCTTGCCGTCCTCGTGTGTGTGGGACAGGCGCTCGACCGCTTCCTTGGCCTTTCTCGTGCCGGACTCGATCTTCTCGCTGTACTTGCCCTTGGTCTTTTCGTCGACCGTTCGCGCCGCCTTGTCGATCCCGTGGTCGATCTTCTCCCCGTGCTGATGCGCGAGGTCGCCGACCTTTTCCCTGGCGGGGCTCAGCTTGGCCTTCAAAGTGTCCAGGAAGCCCATCGGGCACCTTCCCTGCTGGAGACGGCCGGGCGTCCCGTCCGGTCTGCCCCCGACCGCCTCGCCCACCGGCTCCGCAGTCGAATCGCAAACCATGAAAAACGCCCGCATTTACCTACAAATTCTACTGGTGCGAGCGAGGATCCGCGCTGTTCGGCGCAGCAGGGCCGGCCCCCGCCCCACCGGTCGGCCCGTGCCATTGCACTCGTTCGGGAACACGCCGGGAGGTTTGCGAGACTGGGGCGGTGACAAGCTCAGCTCCCGCCCCGCGGGTCATCACCGTCGTCGGCCCCACCGCTGCCGGAAAATCCGATCTGGGAGTGTTCCTCGCTCAGCGGCTCGACGGCGAAGTGGTCAACGCCGACTCCATGCAGCTCTACCGGGGCATGGACATCGGCACCGCGAAGCTGACGCTCCCGGAGCGCGGAGACGTTCCGCACCACCTGCTGGACATCTGGGACGTCACCGAGACCGCCAGCGTCGCCGAGTACCAGCGGCTGGCCCGCGCGGAGATCGACCGGTTGCTCGCCAAGGGCCGCACCCCCGTCCTGGTCGGCGGTTCCGGCCTCTACGTGAAGGGCGCCATCGACGCACTGGAGTTCCCCGGCACGGATCCGGAGGTACGGGCCAGGCTGGAGGAGGAGCTGACCGAGCGCGGCCCCGGGGTGCTGCACGCCCGGCTCGCCGCCGCCGACCCCGGGGCGGGCCGGGCCATCCTGCCGAGCAACGGCCGCCGGATCGTCCGGGCCCTCGAGGTCATCGAGATCACCGGCAGACCCTTCACGGCCAACCTTCCGGGTAACGATGCGGTGTACGACACCGTCCAGATCGGCGTCGACGTGGCCCGTCCCGAGCTCGACGAACGCATCGCCCTGAGGGTCGACCGGATGTGGGAGGCCGGGCTCGTCGACGAGGTGCGCGGCCTGGAGTCGCGCGGCCTGCGCGACGGACTGACCGCGTCCCGGGCGCTCGGCTACCAGCAGGTGCTGGCCGCGCTGGCCGGGGAATGCACGGAAGAGGAGGCGCGTGCCGAGACGATTCGCGCCACCAAACGATTCGCGCGCCGCCAGGACTCGTGGTTCCGCCGCGACTCGCGGGTCCACTGGCTGAGCGGTGCCGCGGAAGACCGGGGGGAACTCCCGCACCGGGCTCTGGCGTTGCTCGAACGAGCGGTTACAGCCTGATCACGTGATGGCATCGGGACGCCCCGCCCGTCATTCCGGTGCCCCGGGGCGTGCCATCATCGAGCATCGATCGATCAGTTGAGTCCGAGTGGGGAGGGCGCGTGGCGATGGAGGCCGGCCCTCGCGACACGGAAGACGACGTACCGGACACGCGGCGCGCGACCGCGCACGAGCCGGGGCACGGGACCGCGCACGAGCCGGAGCACGAGCCGGGGCGTCTGAGCTCCGACGGGCCCGACGAGCTCGACGTTCCTCCCGAGGTCGAGGTCGAGCTGCGGCCCGCCCGGCGGCTGCGCATCTGGCAGCTCGCACCGATCGTCGTGCTCGCCGCCCTGGGTTCGCTGATGTTCGCCTTCCCGCTGGCCTTCGAGTTCGGTGACGGTGGCGCGGTCGTCGCCATGCTGGGCCTGCTGCTCAGCGGCTGCGCCGCGGGCTGGGGCATGATGGCCGCCCACCGCGTGGGCTACACCTGGCCCGGACTGCCACAGAGGGGCACGGGCGAGCGACCCGACTGGCGTGTGGTCGCCCTGTACGTCGCCGTGTGCCTCGTTCTGGTCGCCTCGGCAGTCGGGCGCGTGGCCCGGCTCCGCTGACCGACTCCGACGACCGCGCCGGGCGCGCCCTCTGCCCGGCCCGTCTCCTTTCCTCCTCGCGGCTCCGCCCGGCCACCGCCCGGCCCGGCCCGGTTTCGGCGGTGATCGGTGCCGCCTCGTACAGTTGCCCTGTGACCACCTCGCAGATCCCCTTCCTCAAGGGCCACGGCACCGAGAACGACTTCGTGATCGTTCCCGACCCGGACGACGCCGTGGACCTGTCCGCCGCCGTCGTCGCCCGGCTGTGCGACCGCCGGGCGGGTATCGGCGGGGACGGGCTGCTGCACGTCGTACGGTCCGCCGCACACCCCGAGGCTCGTGCCATGGCGGACGAGGCCGAGTGGTTCATGGACTACCGCAACGCCGACGGTTCGGTCGCCGAGATGTGCGGCAACGGCGTACGCGTCTTCGCCCGCTATCTGCAGCGCGCCGGGCATGTCGAGGCGGGCGACCTCGCCGTCGCCACCCGTGGCGGCGTCAAGAGGGTGCACCTCGCCAAGGACGGCGACATCACCGTCTCCATGGGGCGCGCGACCCTGCCCGAGGAAGGCGTCACGGTCACCGTGGACGGCCGTAGCTGGGACGCCCGCAACGTGAACATGGGTAATCCGCACGCCGTCGCCTTCGTCGATGAGCTGGAGCACGCCGGCGCTCTGACGGCCACCCCGCCGTACAGCCCCGCAGCCGTCTACCCCGACGGCGTCAACATCGAATTCGTCGTCGACCGGGCTCCCCGCCATGTGGCCATGCGGGTCCACGAGCGCGGCTCGGGAGAAACCCGCTCCTGCGGCACGGGCGCCTGCGCCGTGGCCGTCGCCGCGGCCCGCAGGGACGGCGCCGACCCCGCGGAGACCGGCACCCCGGTCACGTACACGGTCGAGCTGCCCGGCGGCACCCTCGTCATCACCGAGCACCCGGACGGTGAGATCGAGATGACCGGTCCCGCCGTGATCGTCGCCGAGGGCCTCGTCGACCCGGCCTGGCTCGCCGCACGGCCCGGGTAGACGGCCCGGGCGGGTGCCACCGCCCCGTGCCGACAGGGCCACGTCCGGGCGGTGACCCTGGCGATGCCTGACATGACCGAAACGGCAGGTCCCGCTGCCTCGCTCGAATGGGTGATCCGTTTCACGCTGGGCGAGAGCGGGACTCCGCCACGTGGTGGGCTCGGTAGCATCAAGCACCGGCCCGGAGGTGCGACCGCTCCTTCCCCCCGCCGGTCGACGTCGCCGGAGGTGCCCCCCCATGAGCGCAGAGGCCGCCAACCCTGGTACGCCCATCCGCAGGCGGGGCCGCCCCCGGATCGACCTCCGCAGGCTCGGCCGCGTCGCGCTGCTCGGTTCCGTACCCCGCGACCGGCTGCCCGACGCGATCGGCCATGTCGCGGAGGCGCACCGCGCCCACCACCCCGATGCGGACCTCTCCATCCTGCGCCGCGCCTATCTGCTCGCCGAGTCCTCGCACCGCGGGCAGATGCGCAAGAGCGGCGAGCCGTACATCACGCACCCCCTCGCCGTCACCCTGATCCTCGCCGAACTCGGTGCCGAGACCACTACCCTGACCGCCTCGTTGCTCCACGACACCGTCGAGGACACCGAAGTGACGCTCGATCAGGTGCGGGAGCAGTTCGGCAGGGAGGTCTGCTATCTCGTCGACGGCGTCACCAAACTGGAGAAGGTCGACTACGGCGCGGCGGCCGAACCCGAGACCTTCCGCAAGATGCTGGTGGCCACCGGGGACGACGTCCGGGTGATGTCGATCAAGCTCGCCGACCGGCTCCACAACATGCGGACCCTCGGCGTGATGCGTCCGGAGAAACAGGCCAGGATCGCCGAGGTCACCCGCGACGTGCTGATCCCGCTCGCCGAACGGCTCGGCGTGCAGGTGCTCAAGACCGAACTCGAAGACCTCGTCTTCGCGATCCTCCACCCCGAGGAGTACGAACGGACCCGGGCGCTGATCGACGCCGCCGGACCCGACCCGCTCGCCCCCATCGCCGAGAACGTCGCGACCGTGCTGAGAGACGCGGGCATCCCGGCCGAAGTCCTCATCCGGCCGCGCCACCACCTGTCCGTGCACCGCGTCAGGATCAAACGCGGTGAACTGCGCGGCACCGACTTCGGGCGCCTTCTGGTCCTCGTCGGCGAGGACGCCGACTGCTACGCCGTGCTCGGCGAGCTGCACACCTGCTTCACCCCGGTGATCTCAGAGTTCAAGGACTTCGTCGCCGCGCCCAAGTTCAACCTCTACCAGTCGCTGCACACCGCGGTCGTCGGCCCGCAGGGCGCGGTCGCCGAAGTCCTCATCCGCACGCACCGGATGCACAAGGTCGCCGAAGCCGGTGTCATCGCCCTCGGCAACCCGTACGCGGCGGACGGCGGCTGCGGACCCCAGCCCGCCGAACCCGCGGACGGGGAACGCGCCGACCCGACCCGACCCGGCTGGCTGTCCAGGCTCCTGCAATGGCAGCAGTCGGCACCGGACCCGGACACGTTCTGGACCACGCTCCGCGCCGACCTCGCCCAGGACCGCGAGATCACGGTCTTCCGCACGGACGGCGGCACGCTCGGACTGCCTGCCGGAGCCAGCTGCGTCGACGCCGCCTACGCGCAGTACGGGGAGCGGGCGCACAACTGCGTCGGTGCCCGGGTCAACGGTCGGCTCGCCACCCTCGGCACCGTTCTGAGCGACGGTGACACGGTGCAGCCGCTGCTCGCCGAGGACGCCGGCTGCGGCCCCTCGCGCGACTGGCTCGACCACGCCCGGACCGCCGCGGCCCGGATCGCCATCAACGGCTGGCTGGAGGCCCACCCCGAGCCTCCGCAAGGACCGCACGGCGGCCGGCCGGCCGGGCCCAGGCCCGAACCGCAGCTCCAGGAGGCCCCGGGCACCACGGACGGCCGGGCCGGGAGCCGTACCGCGAGCGCCGTGGTGGACCGGCCGGACGCCACCGTGCGCCTGGCGGGCTGCTGCACCCCCGTGCCCCCCGACGACGTCACCGGCTTCGTCGTCCGCGGCGGCGCGGTGACCGTGCACCGGCGGGAGTGTCCCGCGGCGGCCCGGATGCGGTCCGTCGGCCGGGCCCCGGTCGGCGTGCGCTGGGGGGAGACGGCCGCATGCCGGGTCACCCTGGTCGTCGAATCGTTCGGACGCCCTCGGCTGCTCGCCGATCTCACCGAGGCGATCGCGACGGCGGGGGCGGCCGTCGTGTCCGCCACCGTCGAACCGCCCAGCGAACAGCGGGTCCGGCACACCTACACCCTCGAACTCCCCGAAGCCGCTGGACTGTCGGCGCTGATGCGCGCGATGCGCGACGTACCGGGGGTCTACGACGTGAGCCGTGCCCGGCAGCCCGCGGGCGCCGTCTGATCGCCGCGCCGCCGTCCGCCGCGGGGATCTCGTTCGAGTGGTGCGGCGCGTGCCGCGCCTGCCCGCCCGGGCGTCGCTGATAGCGGTAGTCCATGCCGTTCATCTCCCGCCGTGCGCGGGCCGCTCTGCTGGCCGCCGCGTCGACCGCCCTCGTCGCCGCCGCCCTCCCGTCGCCCGTGCCGCTCGGCATCGGCGACCGGCTCTTCCCACATCTCGGCAACCCCGGATACGACGTCCTCTCGTACGACATCGGACTGACCTACCACGGCAGCAACAGCGAACCGCTGGACGCCGTCACCACGATCGACGCCCGGACCACCGAGCCGCTGGACCGGATCAACCTCGACTTCACCCACGGCACCGTCCGCGCCGTCGCGGTCAACGGCCTGAGCAGCGAATTCGCCACGGCGGGCGAGGACCTGGTGGTGCGCCCTCCCGGCCACCTCCCGCCCGGAGTGCCGCTGCGCATCACCGTCCACCACACCAGCGATCCCAACGGCGACCAGGACACCGGAGGATGGGTGCGCACCGCCGACGGCCTCGCCATGGCCAACCAGGCGGACGCTGCCCACCGCGTCTTCCCGGGCAACGACCACCCCGCCGACAAGGCGTACTTCACCTTCCGGATCACCGCGCCAGAGGACCTCACCGTGGTCGCCAACGGCCTGCCCGCCGGCGTCGTCCGGCACGGGAGCGAGACCACCTGGACCTACCGCACCCGGCACCCCATGGCCACCGAACTGGCGCAGGTCGGCATCGGCCGGTCCGCCGTGCTGCACCGCACCGGGCCGCGCGGACTGCCGGTGCGCGACGTGGTTCCGGCCGCCGACCGCGAGCGGCTGGAACACCGGCTCGGCAGGACCCCCGACCAGATCGCGTGGATGGAGCGACAGGTGGGGCACTACCCCTTCGAGGCGTACGGACTGCTCGTCGCCGACACCCGGACCGGCTTCGAGCTGGAGACCCAGACGCTCTCGCTCTTCGAGCGGTCCCTGCTGGCGGGGGACGACCACCCCGAGTGGTACGTCGAATCGATCATGGTGCACGAGCTGGCCCACCAGTGGTTCGGCGACAGCGTCTCGCCCCGGACCTGGTCCGACCTGTGGCTCAACGAGGGACACGCCACCTGGTACGAGGCACGCTATGCGGAGGAGCACGCCGGAAAGTCGCTGGAGAGCCGGATGCGCGAAGCCTACGTCCGCTCCGACGGCTGGCGCGCGGCGGGCGGCCCGCCGGCCCGGCCCGACACACCCGAGCCGGGCAAGAAGCTCGGCCTGTTCCGGCCGATGGTGTACGACGGCAGCGCACTGGTCCTGTACGCGCTGCGCCAGGAGATCGGCGCGAGCGCCTTCGACCGGCTGGAGCGGAGCTGGGTGAGGAAGCACCGGGACTCCACCGTGGACACCGCGGATTTCGTCCGGCTGGTGTCCCGGATCGCGGGCCGCGACCTGACCTCGTTCCTCGACGGCTGGCTGTACGGCGAGAAGACCCCGCCGATGCCGGGCCACCCCGACTGGCGAAGTGCCGAACCGTCCGGTCGGTGACGTGGGACGTACGGGCCGCGGCGAGGGCGGCCCGGTCGGCGGTGCGGTCGGTCCCGGCCGGGTCCAAACCCGGGTGACGAGCCCGGAGGGGCCGTGCCACTATCGACAGGTCGCCACGGCGGCCGCACCGGTGATTCGCCGCACGGGGAATCATCGGCAGAGGTCGCACGTTGTGACTCATGTAACGGACTTCCATCGACGTAAGGATCCAATGACCTCCTCTTCTTCCCTTCCCCAGGACGCGCGGTACGCGCGGAGTGCTACGGAGAACACCACCGAGAGCCTCACAGAGGGCCTTCGGGCCGACGCCCTGATGGAAGAGGACGTCGCCTGGAGCCACGAGATCGACGGAGAGCGGGACGGCGATCAGTTCGACCGCACCGAGCGGGCCGCGCTGCGACGCGTGGCCGGTCTCTCCACCGAGCTGGAGGACGTCACCGAGGTCGAGTACCGGCAGCTGCGCCTGGAGCGCGTGGTGCTGGTGGGCGTCTGGACCTCGGGGACCGCCCGCGACGCGGAGAACTCGCTGGCCGAGCTCGCCGCGCTGGCGGAGACGGCGGGCGCCATGGTGCTCGACGCGGTCTACCAGCGCCGTGACAAGCCCGATCCGGCCACCTACATCGGTTCCGGCAAGGCGCTGGCGCTGCGTGACATCGTCCTCGAATCGGGTGCCGACACCGTCGTCTGCGACGGTGAGCTCAGCCCCGGCCAGTTGATCCATCTGGAGGACGTCGTCAAGGTCAAGGTGGTCGACCGGACCGCCCTGATCCTCGACATCTTCGCCCAGCACGCCAAGTCCCGAGAGGGCAAGGCACAGGTCTCGCTGGCGCAGATGCAGTACATGCTGCCGCGGCTGCGCGGCTGGGGTCAGTCGCTGTCCCGGCAGATGGGTGGCGGTGGTTCCAGCGGCGGCGGGGGCATGGCGACGCGTGGTCCCGGTGAGACCAAGATCGAGACGGACCGGCGCCGGATCCGCGAGAAGATGGCGAAGATGCGCCGGGAGATCGCGCAGATGAAGACCGGCCGTGAGATCAAGCGCCAGGAGCGCAAGCGCAACAAGGTGCCGTCGGTCGCCATCGCGGGCTACACCAACGCGGGCAAGTCCTCGCTCCTCAACCGGCTCACCGGGGCGGGCGTCCTGGTGGAGAACGCGCTGTTCGCCACCCTGGACCCGACCGTGCGCCGGGCCGAGACGCCCAGCGGCCGGATCTACACCCTGGCCGACACCGTCGGGTTCGTACGGCATCTGCCGCACCATCTCGTCGAGGCGTTCCGCTCCACCATGGAGGAGGTCGGCGAGTCCGACCTGATCCTGCACGTGGTGGACGGCTCCCACCCGGCGCCGGAGGAACAGCTCACCGCGGTCCGCGAGGTGATCCGCGACGTCGGCGCGGTGGACGTGCCCGAGATCGTGGTGGTCAACAAGGCGGACGCAGCCGATCCCCTGGTGCTCCAGCGCCTGCTGCGCATCGAGAAGCACGCGATCGCCGTCTCGGCACGCACGGGTGACGGCATCGAAGAACTGCTCGCGCTCATCGACACCGAACTGCCCAGGCCGTCGGTCGAGATCGAGGCACTCGTGCCGTACACCCGGGGCGGTCTCGTCTCCCGGGTGCATGCCGAGGGCGAGGTGATCTCCGAGGAGCACACGTCGGAGGGCACCCACCTCAAGGCCCGGGTCAACGAGGAACTGGCCGCGGAACTCTCCGCGTTCGTTCCCGTGGCGCACTGACGGCGCGGCAGCACCGCAGCTAGTGCCGTGACCGGCAAGGTTTGCCCGGAAGGAGCGGCGTCCGGTGCGTGCGATCGCAAGGCGGCCGAATGCCCTCGTAGCGGGCTACGTGGGCTTTCGGCCAACGCCGCGAGCGTGCGTGCCGGGCGGTGCGACAGGGCAAACGTTGCCTGATGCGGCACTAGGACCGAAGGCCCGCTCCCCGCACGGCACATTTCACCTTGTGGGGAGCGGGCCTTCGCCGTCGACGCCGCCAGGCGACTCACACGCCCGGACGAAGCGCCGTCGCCGTGAACAGACGCCGCCACCGGACACAGGCCCGGTGACGGCCCGTGCTCACCGTGCCGCGTACTTCTTGCTGACCGACTCGTAGATGCCCTCGGCCTCCTTGCCGAACCGCGGCCCGGCCAGCCAGCCGGCCGTCACCGGGCCGATGGAGGTGTTCGAGACCAGCGCGGGCTTGCCGTCCCGGCCGGCCGCGACCCAGCCGCCGCCAGAGGCGCCGCCGGTCATCGTGCAGCCGATGCGGTACATCGTGGGGTCCTGCGCGGTCAACGACAGCCGGCCCGGCTCGTCCTCGCACCGGAACGCCTTCTGGCCGTCGTACGGAGGCGCCGCCGGGAAACCGGTGGCGGTCATGGTGCCGATCTTCGACACGGCCGGGGCGTCGAACTCGACGGGCAGCGCCGAACCGATCGTCTCCTCCAGGGACTTGCCCGTCGACCCCTTCTCCGGCATGACGCGCAGCACCGCGAAGTCGTACGGGGCGCCCTGCCCGCCGACCGAGGACCCCTGGGAGATCCACTGGTCGGACGTCTGCGCCCACTGCCCCCACCACACGCCGTAGGGGGCCATCTGCTCCCTGGTCGCCTTCTTCAGCTCGGCCGTCGGGAGACCCTCGTTGTTGTACGACGGCACGAAGGCGATGTTGCGGTACCAGCCGCCCTTCTTGCCCGCGTGCACACAGTGCCCCGCCGTCCACACCAGATTGGACTTCCCGGGGTGCGCCGGGTCCTTCACCACGGTCGCGGAGCACACCATGGAGCCCTCGGGACCGTCGAAGAAGAGTTTCCCGGACTCGGCGGCGCTGGAGTGGTACGGCGCTCCGACGGCGGCGGCCCGGACCGGCGAAGGTGTCGGGTCCGTCACGCCGACGTCGCCCGAGATGTCATTCTCGACCGGCCGCTCCGGCGCCTTGTCGGCGTCGCGCATCCGGTCGGGGTCCCAGAGATCCTCGATGACCGGGTTGACGAAGTCCCTGGCCTCACGCAGCCACTTCTCCCTGTCCCAGTTCTTCCACTCGCCGTTGCGCCACCGGTCGAGGTCGATCCCGCGCTCCTTGAGCCGGTCCTTCAGGTCCTCCGGGATGGTGATCGTGCCGTCGGACGCCTGGGTCGCGGCATTGCCCGGCTTGTCGCCCCCGTTGTCCTCCTCCGGCCCGCAGGCGGTGGCGGTGAGCGAGAGGACCGCGGTGACCGCGGTCACGGCCAGCACCGAGGAGCGCGTACGCCGCGCACCCCTTCGGCGTGCGGCGAGAACCGGTCGACTGAGTCGCATGTGTGGTGATCCCCCTGGGACTTCGTAACTCAACACTTCCGTACCGCACTCGGCGCGCTCCGGGCCATCGGCTCCGAATGTCCTGCCGGAACTCGGAAAACCGCCCGAGCGCCTCGTGCGGCCCCCACTATGCCGGTGCCGGTGGGGACGGCTCGAGGCAGGTCCGCGGTTCCGCCCCCGCAAGGATCTTCGGATATACCCGTGATCCGCCGGGCCCGGCGTCGTTGGTCACGTGCGAGGGACCCGGGGACGGCGTTCAGCCCCGGAGTCCGTCCGTCCGCGCACCGACGTACCGACGTGCGACGCAACCGTTACAGCGGAAGGACCGACAGCCGTGGCCGTGACCGAACCAGCGCGGGTGGCAGCACCGGCGGTGCACGAGGGGATCCTGCGCCGCCAGTCGATGCGCGAGTCCGCCGCCCGTACCTACGCGCGCTCGCTGCCGATCGTCCCGGTGCGCGCCAGGGGGATGACCATCGAGGGCGCGGACGGGCGGCGGTATCTCGACTGCCTCTCGGGAGCGGGCACCCTGGCGCTCGGTCACAACCATCCGGTGGTGCTGGAGGCCATCAAGAAGGTGCTCGACTCGGGCGCGCCCCTGCACGTCCTCGATCTCGCCACCCCCGTCAAGGACGCCTTCACCACCGAGCTGTTCGCCACCCTGCCGCAGAGGTTCGCCGACGACGCGCGGATCCAGTTCTGCGGACCCGCCGGGACGGACGCCGTCGAGGCGGCCATCAAACTGGTCCGCGCCGCCACCGGACGCGACGGGCTCCTCGCCTTCACCGGCGCCTACCACGGAATGACCGAGGGCGCCCTGGCCGCCTCGGGCGGCGCCGAGGACGTGCGGGTGACGCGTCTGCCGTTCCCGCGCGACTACCGCTGCCCCCTCGGGGTGGGGGGAGAGCGCGGTGCCCAGATCGCCGCCCGGTGGACCGAGAACCTGCTGGACGATCCGAAGGGCGGCGTGCCGGCGCCGGCCGGGATGATCCTGGAGCCGGTGCAGGGGGAGGGCGGGGTGATCCCGGCCCCCGACGCATGGATGCGCCGCATGCGTGAGATCACCCGCGCCCGGTCCGTGCCGCTGATCGTCGACGAGGTCCAGACGGGCGTCGGCCGCACCGGCGCCTTCTGGGCGGTCGAGCACAGCGGGATCACCCCCGACGTGATGGTGCTCTCCAAGGCCATCGGCGGCTCCCTCCCGCTCGCGGTGGTCGTCTACCGCTCCGCGCTCGACACCTGGCAGCCCGGCGCGCACGCCGGTACCTTCCGGGGCAACCAGCTCGCGATGGCCGCCGGTACGGCCACCCTCGCCCACGTCCGGGAGAACCGCCTTGCCGAGCGCGCCGCGACGCTCGGTGCCCGGATGCTCGCCCGTCTCCAGGGCCTGGCGGCGGACCACCCGTGCGTGGGGGACGTCCGGGGCCGGGGACTGATGATCGGGCTGGAGCTCGTCGATCCCGAGGCCCCCGCGCCGGAGGGCAGCCCCGAACCACCGCCCGCCCCCGCACTCGCCGCCGCCGTCCAGCAGGAATGCCTGCGCCGCGGGCTCATCGTCGAACTCGGCGGACGCCACTGCGCCGTCGTGCGCCTCCTGCCGCCCCTCACGCTCACCGACGAACAGGCGACGGCGGTCGTCGACCGCCTCGCCGACGCCCTGGCAGCCGCCGAGCGACTGCCGCACCGCCGGATCTCGACCGGGTCGATCCACTGACCCGGCCACCTCACAAGGAAGACCGCAGTGAACCCCATCCCCCCGCCCCAGGCCGACGGCCCGCCCCCCATCCCGCAGCGAGCAGAGGCCGGACACACCGGGAGCCTCCTCGCCGAGCCCACCGTGCCGCGCCAGAAGGCCGCGCCGGACGACGAGCGGTACGCCCTGCCGGCCCGGGCCGCCGGTACGACACCGGACGACCGCTTCGACCACCTCGACCACCCGGACCCGCTGCGCGCCGCCGACGCGGCGGGCGTCGAGAACCTGCTCCGCTGCTGGGTCCGTGAGAGCGACCTGGCCCGCCCCGAGGCGGACGTGCTGCGCGTTCCCCTGCCCGCGAGCGCAACGGCGCTGCTCGTGCCCGTCGTGCACTGGTCCGTCACGGGCTGGCACCGGTTCGGACCGCCCGTCCTGGAAGGGGCGCCCGACAGCGCGCCGTCCGTCGACGCCGTCACGGTCGCCGCCCTGCTGGGCCGCGAGGCCGACCGCGACGAAGGAGCCGACATGGTGGCCCGGGTCGCCGACTCGGTCCGCCGCGCCGCGGGCTTCATCGCGGAGCGACGGCGCGCCCCCGAGGCCCCGGCCGCGGCGGACCTCTTCCTCGCGGCCGAGCAGTCACTGCTCCTCGGCCATCCGCTCCACCCCGCGCCCAAGAGCCGTGAGGGGCTCTCCGAATCCGAGGCCCGCCGCTACTCGCCCGAGTCGTACGGTTCCTTCGCGCTGCACTGGATGGCCGTCGACCGCTCCGCCTTGGCCACCGACTCCGCCTGGACCGAACGAGGCCGCCCCGTGCCCGCTGCGGAACTGCTCACCGCCCAGGCCCGAGGGCTGTGTCTTCCCGACGGCACCGAGCCGATCCCGCTCCACCCCTGGCAGGCTCGCGACCTGCTGCACCGGCCCGAGGCGGTCGCCCTGCTCGATGCCGGACTCCTGCACGACCTCGGACCGTACGGCGGACACTGGCACCCCACCTCCTCCGTCCGCACCGTGCACCGGCCCGGCGCCCAGATGATGCTCAAACTCTCCCTCGGCCTGCGCATCACCAACTCCCGTCGGGAGAACCTCCGCAAGGAACTCCACCGCGGAGTGGAGGTCCACCGCCTGCTCCGCAGCGGCCTCGCCGCACAGTGGCACGCCGCCCATCCCGGTTTCGACATCGTCCGCGACCCCGCCTGGCTCGCCGTCGACGGCCCGGACGGCGCGCCCGTCACCGGTCTCGACGTGGTGCTGCGGCACAACCCGTTCGGTCCGCACGACGACGCGGTCTGCGTCGCCGGGCTCACCGCGCCGCGTCCGTGGCCGGGCCGGAAGGGCATGCACTCGCGCCTCGCCGCGGTCGTCCTCTCGCTGTCCTCCGCCACCGGACGAGCCGTGGGCGCCGTGGCCACCGAGTGGTTCCTTCGCTACCTCGACCGGGTCGTACGCCCCGTGCTCTGGCTCGACGCCCACGCGGGCGTGGCCCTCGAAGCGCATCAGCAGAACACCCTGGTGCTGCTCGACCGCCATGGCTGGCCCGTCGGCGGCCGGTACCGCGACAACCAGGGCTACTACTTCCGCGAGTCCCACCGCGCCGCCCTGGGGCGACGGCTCCCCGGCATCGGCGCGGCCAGCGACACCTTCGTCTCCGACGAGGTCACCGACGAACGCTTCGCCTACTACCTCGGCATCAACAACGTGCTCGGGCTCATCGGGGCCTTCGGCTCCCAGCAGCTCGTCGACGAGCGGGTCCTCATCGCCGCGTTCCGCCGGTTCCTCGGCTCGGCCACCGCACTCGGCTCCCCGCTGCCCGCGCACCTCCTGGACAACACCCATCTGCGCTGCAAGGCCAACCTGCTGACCCGGCTGCACGGTCTCGACGAACTCGTCGGTCCCGTCGATACCCAGTCCGTGTACGTCACCATCGCCAACCCGCTGCACGCCTGAAGGCCGTGAGGGCCAAGGACCGTGACGACCGCAGTGACCACCCACAGGGCATGACCACCGCCCGAACCATCGAGAGGAGAGCGACACCATGGCTTTTGCCGACGCGCCCACCGGCGCCGGTACCGGCTCAGCCCCACTGACCGACTCGAGCGCCGAGGACACCCTGGACCTGCCGCTCTCCGAAGAACTCCTCAATCTGTTCGGGGACGGCACCAGTGCCACGGCGACCACCGCGGCACCCCCCGTGATGTCGGGCGAGCCCGCGCCGTCGGCCTCGTCGCCCGTGTCATCCGCCTCGCCCGTGGCTCCCGTGACGACGGCATCGGGCGGCACGGACCCGACGGACGCCACACGCACCACGGCCACGCGCGCGGCTGCCACACGGACGACGGAGGGCCGAGCGGCGTGCGCCGACCTGCTCGACCGGCCGGCGGAATGGGGCCCCGTCGACACCCCGGCCGGGGTGTTCCAACTCGTCCCCGTGCGACTGGAACGCGATCTCTCTCTCATCAGCCGTTGGATGAACGACCCCGCGGTCGCGGCGTTCTGGGAACTCGCCGGACCCGAAACGGTCACCGCGGACCACCTGCGTCCCCAACTGGACGGCGACGGACGCAGCGTCCCGTGCCTCGGCGTGCTGGCGGGCACCCCCATGAGTTACTGGGAGATCTACCGCGCGGATCTCGACCCGCTGGCCCGCCACTACCCGGCGCGTCCGCACGACACCGGAATCCACCTGCTCATCGGAGGAGTCGACGACCGCGGACGCGGCGTCGGCACCACGCTGCTCCGCGCCGTCGCCGACCTGGTCCTCGACAATCGCCGCCTGTGCGGGCGTGTCGTCGCGGAACCCGACCTGCGCAACACCCCGTCCGTGTCCGCCTTCCTGAGCGCCGGCTTCCGTTTCTCCGCGGAGGTCGAGCTCCCCGGCAAACGAGCCGCCCTCATGATCCGCGACCGAAACCACCGGGCCCACCTGTGAACGAACAGCTGCGATACATGCACCGCTCGAAACCCATCGGTTCCCTCCCGAGGAGTCCCCGTGCCGAAATATCCCGCCCGCACTGATTCAGCGACTGATTCCGCGACTGGGTCAGTGAGTGATTCACGCAGTGATTCGACGGAATCCGTCGCGCCGCTCAGCACGCCGGAACTGAACCGGGCAGTCTGGGAGCGAGCCGCCGTCCGACTTCTCGCGAAGATGCTCGGCCAATTCGCCTACGAGGAGGTCATCGAACCGGTCGGCCCCGCCGACGGCGGCGACACGTACACCCTCCGGCTCGACGACGGAGGCATCCTGGTCTTCACGGCCCGTCGCGGGGTGTACGGGAGCTGGCTCGTCGCCCCCGAATCGATCCTGGAACTGCGCGGCGCCGCCGGCGAAGCACCGGCGCGAGCCACGTACGACACCGGCGGGAGCGCGTCGCCGGAATCGACGCGCCACGGGACGCCGGACCTCGCGGACCCGGCGGCCGGGGCAGTGCGCGACCGCCTTCACGGCACCTCCGAACAGCGGCCGCGGGACCGCAGCGCCGAGGCCGTCCGGACCCCCTTCCCCCCACGGCACCGCGGCGCCGCCGACGCCACCCCAGGACGGCACGCAGGCACCGGCGCCGTCCCGTTCCGCGACCCCCTGCGCTTCCTCGCCCGCGCCCGCCGCCTTCTCCGGATCGACGGCGCCACGCTCGGCCACCTCATCCGCGAGATCACCACCACCCTCGCCGCCGACGCCCGGCTCGACCACACCGCGCTCACCGCCGCCCGGCTGGCCGAACTCGACTACGCCGAGCTGGAGGGCCACCAGACCGGCCATCCCTGGCTCGTCGCCAACAAGGGCCGCCTCGGCTTCTCCGCCACCGACGCCTCCCGCTACACGCCCGAGGCCCGTCGGCCCGTACGGCTGCCGTGGATCGCGGTGTCCACCCGGATCGGGGCCTACCGGGGCGTCACCGCCCTCGCCAGGCCCGAGCAGCTGTACGTGCGGGAACTGGACCAGGCCGTCCGTGACTCCTTCACCGCCGCGCTCCGCGCCCGCGGCCTCGACCCGGACCAGTACCTGTTCCTGCCCGTGCATCCCTGGCAGTGGGACGAATGGATCGTTCCGCTGTTCGCCCCGGCCATTGCCTCGGGCGACATCGTGCCCCTCCGCACCGACCCCGACCTCAGGCTGCCGCAGCAGTCCATCCGCACCTTCACCAACGTGGGCCGCCCCGACCGGTACACCGTCAAGCTGCCGCTGTCGATCCTCAACACCCTCGTCTGGCGCGGGCTGCCCACGGAACGCACGCTCGCGGCCCCCGCCGTGACCGCCTGGGTCCAGGGCCTGTGCGACCGCGACAGCTACTTGCGCGACATCTGCGGGGTCATCCTGCTCGGCGAGGTCGCCTCCGTGGCCGTCGAGCACCCGCTCTACGATCATCTGCCGAAGACGCCGTACCAGTTCAGGGAGATCCTCGGCGCGATCTGGCGAGAACCCCTCCAGCCCCGGCTCGCCCCCGGCGAGCGCGCCCGGACCCTCGCCTCACTGCTGCACATCGACCCGCGGGGGCGCGCCTTCACGGCGGAACTCGTCGAACGCTCGGGGCTCGCCCCGTCCGCCTGGCTGACCCGGCTCTTCGCCGCGCTGCTGCCCCCGCTGCTGCACTTCCTCTACCGCTATGGCACGGTGTTCTCCCCGCATGGCGAGAACGCCATCGTCGTCTTCGACCACCAAGATGTCCCCGTGCGCCTGGCGATCAAGGACTTCGTCGACGACGTGAACGTCAGCGCCCGGCCATTGCCGGAACACGCGTCCATGCCGCAGGACGTAAGCGACATCCTGCTCACCGAGGAGCCCTCCTTCCTCACCCAGTTCATCCACGCCGGACTGTTCATCGGCGTCTTCCGCTTCCTCTCCCCGCTGTGCGAGGAGCAACTGGGCGTCCCCGAGGCCGATTTCTGGTCACTCGTGCGGGCCGAGGTACTGCGGTACCACGCCCGCTTTCCCGAGCTCAAGGACCGGTTCGAGATGTTCGACATGCTGGCGCCGCGCATCGACCGGCTCTGTCTGAACCGCAACCGTCTGCATGTGGACGGCTACCGGGACCGCCCGGGACGCCCGCACGCGGCCATCCACGGGAGCGTTCCCAACCCGCTCCACCCCGCCGAATACGACCGGGAGTGATCGCCGTTGTCAGTGGTGACCCGTAGGGTGGTCGGGCTATGACGAAGCCATCCCTCCCCGAGCTCCTCAACGCCGCCGTGACCGCCGTCGGCGGTACGGAACGGCCCGGCCAGGCCGCCATGGCCGTGGCTGTCGCCGAGGCCGTCGACGAGAACTCCCATCTGCTCGTACAGGCCGGCACCGGCACGGGCAAGTCCCTCGGCTACCTGGTACCCGCGCTGGCCCACGGGGAGCGCGTCGTGGTGGCCACGGCGACCCTGGCACTCCAGCGCCAGCTCGTGGAGCGCGATCTTCCGCGCACGGTCGACGCCCTGCACCCGCTGCTGCGCAGACGCCCCCAGTTCGCCATGCTCAAGGGGCGTTCGAACTATCTGTGCCTGCACCGCCTCCACGAGGGCGTGCCGCAGGACGAGGAGGAAGGACTGTTCGACCAGTTCGAGGCGGCGGCCCCGTCGAGCAAGCTGGGCCAGGACCTGCTGCGGCTGCGCGACTGGTCGGACGAGACGGAGAGCGGTGATCGCGACGACCTCACCCCCGGGGTCTCCGACCGGGCCTGGGCGCAGGTCTCCGTCTCCTCCCGGGAGTGCCTGGGCGCCACCAAGTGCGCGTACGGGGCCGAGTGCTTCGCCGAGCAGGCCCGTGAGCGGGCCAAGCTCGCCGACGTCGTTGTCACCAATCACGCGCTCCTGGCCATCGACGCCATCGAGGGCGCCCCGGTGCTCCCGCAGCATGAGGTACTGATCGTCGACGAGGCCCACGAGCTGGTCTCCAGGGTCACCGGCGTGGCGACCGGCGAGCTCACCCCCGGCCAGGTCAACCGGGCGGTGCGTCGCGCGGCGAAGCTGGTCGACGAGAAGGCGGCCGACGCCCTCCAGACCGCTTCGGAGAGCTTCGAGCGAGTGATGGAGCTGGCGCTCCCCGGCCGCCTGGAGGAGATCCCCGAGGACCTGGGCTACGCGCTGATGTCCCTTCGTGACGCGGCGCGGACGGTGATCACGGCCCTGGGCACGACGCGCGACAAGTCCGTCCAGGACGAGGACGCGGTTCGCAAGCAGGCCCTCGCGTCCGTGGAGACGATCCACGGCGTCGCCGAGCGGATCACCCAGGGATCCGAGTACGACGTGGTCTGGTACGAGCGCCACGACCGCTTCGGCGCGTCGCTGAGGGTCGCCCCGCTCTCGGTCTCCGGACTGCTGCGCGAGAAGCTCTTCGCCGACCGGTCCGTCGTCCTCACCTCGGCCACCCTCAAGCTCGGCGGCGACTTCAACGGGGTGGGGGCGTCGCTGGGACTCGCCCCCGAGGGCACCGAGGGCGACGACCTCCCGCAGTGGAAGGGGCTCGACGTCGGGTCGCCGTTCGACTACCCGAAACAGGGGATCCTGTACGTCGCCCGGCATCTGGCCACACCTGGCCGGGAGGCGTCCCGCACGGACATGCTGGACGAGCTGGCCGAACTGATGGAGGCGGCGGGCGGGCGCACGCTCGGGCTGTTCTCGTCCATGCGCGCGGCCCAGGCAGCCGCCGAGGAGCTGCGGGGCCGGCTCGACAAGCCGATCCTGCTCCAGGGCGAGGAGACGCTCGGTGAACTGATCAAGAACTTCGCGGCCGATCCTGAGACGTGTCTGTTCGGCACGCTGTCGCTCTGGCAGGGCGTCGACGTGCCCGGACCCAGCTGCCAACTGGTGGTCATGGACCGGATTCCCTTCCCGCGCCCCGACGACCCGCTGATGAGCGCACGCCAGAAAGCGGTGGAACAGGCCGGAGGCAACGGATTCATGGCCGTCGCGGCCACGCACGCGGCGCTGCTGATGGCGCAGGGTGCCGGTCGGCTCGTACGGGCCACGGGGGACAAGGGCGTGGTCGCGGTCCTCGATCCACGGTTGGCCAACGCCCGGTACGGCAGCTACCTGCGCGCCTCGCTGCCCGACTTCTGGTACACCGTGGATCGCAATCAGGTGCGACGCTCACTCGCGGCGATCGACGTGGCGGCCAAGGCCGACGGCCGGTAGCCCGCCGCCCCGGGGCTTCGGCGACGAGTCCCCCCGCGACGCCTGCCAGGACGCGGGGCGGGGCGGGTCGTCCTGTTTCCGACCCGACTCCGCGCCGGGGCGGCGGGTTCCGTCGGCTCCGTCGGTTCCTGCGGTGGTGTGGCACCCAGGTGTGCGGTGGGGCGTCACGAAAAAGGGACCCCGGGATCGGCGCAGTGGATCCCGGGGCCCCGGTCGGGACCTGCGACGCGTCAGACCCGTCGCAGAACCGCCACCACCTTGCCGAGAATGGTCGCCTCATCACCCGGGATCGGCCGGTACGCGGCATTGTGGGGGAGGAGCCATACATGGCCGTCCTCGCGCTTGAAGCGCTTGACCGTGGCCTCGCCGTCGAGCATGGCGGCCACGATGTCGCCGTTCTCCGCGACGGGCTGACGACGCACGGTGACCCAGTCGCCGTCACAGATCGCCGCCTCCACCATCGAGTCACCGACGACCTTGAGGACGAAGAGCTCTCCGTCGCCGACCAACTGGCGGGGGAGTGGGAAGACATCCTCGACCGACTCCTCGGCGAGGATCGGACCGCCGGCGGCGATCCGGCCGACGAGCGGCACGTAGGACGCCGCGGGCTTGCCGGCCGTGTCGGCGGGCTGTGTGCTGGGCTGGTCCGAACCACGGACCTCGTACGCGCGGGGGCGGTGGGGGTCACGACGGAGGAAGCCCTTGCGCTCCAGGGCCATCAGCTGATGGGCCACGGACGACGTGCTGGACAGGCCCACCGCCTGACCGATCTCCCGCATGGAGGGCGGGTAACCGCGCCGCTGCACGGAATCCCGGATCACCTCGATCACGCGCCGCTGCCGGTCCGTGAGCCCTGAGCTGTCCGCCCGGATCCCTGGAGGCCGACCGGGCAACGAGCGCGTTGGGCGCATGTGCTCCGGCCCCTCCGTGCTCGTGAGATGGTCATTCATGGCGCGTACCGGCTCAAGTCGGCCCTGGGAGCGGTCCTGGGCGGTGATGGTGGCGCTGTCTGCGGTGGTGGTCACGTCGGCCCCTCTCGAATGGTCTCCCTGGCTGCACAACGGTAGTGGCTTTCGAAAGGTTGCGCCAAACACACGTTCGAGTGAAAAACGAATAAAAACCTGTCACGGGTTAACCGCTGGGTGTATGCGGATTGACTGTCGGCTGTTTATGCGAACCGGCGCCGGAAGGCGTCCGGCGGGGGAGGTCGGCCGATTGCGGCGCCTCCCGGACGTCTTCGCTGCCGCAAAGTTCTGCGAGCGTCCGGTGCCGGAGGCGCGTCCCCGGCGTGGCCGGTGCGCGGCTGCGCGTGTCGGCCGTCGCGGGTGGCAGGTGGCCGTGTGTGCCGGTGGCCATGCGTCTGACGATCGGTGGCCGCGCCTTCCCCTTCCCGGTGCGGGCGCGTGCGCGAGGTCGAAAGGCGTGGAACAGGCAAAAGCGACGCCCTCTCCCCTGTGCGGGCGCGTGCGCGAGGCGGACGCCGATGCGGGGGCGGGGCGCATGCGATCACACGCGAGGCGGCCCCTTTGCGAGACGGGTCGTTACGGTGACGTCCGCGGGCGCCGTCTCGCCGTGCGGAGTTCCGGTCGTTCGCCGTGCGAGGCGTGGCGGCGGGGCCCGCGATCCCGGCGGCCGGGCGGTTCCCGTACCCTCGTGCACGGCCGCACACCGCCCGCCGGCTGTCCGCGAACCGCGACACGCTCACAGGGCCAAATGCGCGACTGAACCCAAGATCTAGTGGTTGGATTGTTCTGGCCGCCCAGAAGTTGTGGTCCCTGGTCCGTCAGGGGTGTGGCCATCGCCTATGCTTGTGACTGCTTCGAGGGGCCCTGACGGGTCCTGCCGAGGCTGTTCAGTCGTGCTGTGAAGGAGGGTTGGGAGCCATGCACTGCCCCTTCTGCAGGCACCCCGACAGCCGGGTCGTCGACAGCCGCACCACCGACGACGGCACGTCGATCCGCCGTCGCCGCCAGTGCCCCGACTGCTCCCGCCGTTTCACGACGGTGGAGACCTGCTCGCTGATGGTGGTCAAGCGCAGCGGCGTGACCGAACCCTTCAGCCGGACCAAGGTCATTTCCGGCGTCCGCAAGGCATGCCAGGGACGGCCGGTCACCGAGGACGCCCTCGCCAAGCTCGGCCAGCGGGTCGAGGAAGCGGTGCGCGCCACCGGCAGCGCCGAGCTGACCACCCATGACGTGGGCCTGGCGATCCTCGGCCCCCTGCAGGAACTCGACCTCGTCGCATACCTGCGTTTCGCGTCCGTGTACCGGGCGTTCGACACCCTTGAAGACTTCGAGGCAGCCATCGCGGAACTCCGCGAACGGCGGCCTCCTGCGGAGGAGCGCGGGACCGGCGCGACCCTTGAGGTCCCCGTTCCCGCCGTCGCCGCCGACTGAGCGGCACCGGCCGGTCCCGCGGCGCGACCGCGGACCGGCGGGCAAGCGGCTTTATGAACCCGCTCAGGGCGTCCTCCGTGGCGCCCGGAGCAGCAGAGACAGACTGTGCCCTGGGAAGTTCTGGGCACTTCAGGGCGTTTTTGCCCACATATGGGAGGCGGCATGACAGAGACGGCGAGTGGCCCGGCACGAGGTTCCCGAGCCAAGGGTTCCAAGGCCAGCAAGGGGCTGCGCATCGAGCGCGTCCACACCACCCCCGGCGTGCATCCGTACGACGAGGTGGTCTGGGAGCGCCGTGACGTCGTCATGACCAACTGGCGCGACGGTTCGATCAACTTCGAGCAGCGCGGCGTCGAGTTCCCCGACTTCTGGTCGGTGAACGCGGTCAACATCGTCACCAGCAAGTACTTCCGCGGGGCCGTCGGCACCCCGCAGCGCGAGACCGGTCTGCGGCAGCTCATCGACCGGATCGTGAAGACGTACCGCAAGGCCGGCGAGGACCACGGCTACTTCGCCACGCCCGCGGACGCCGAGATCTTCGAGCACGAGCTGGCGTACGCCCTCCTGCACCAGATCTTCAGCTTCAACTCCCCGGTGTGGTTCAACGTCGGAACGCCCCAGCCGCAGCAGGTCTCCGCCTGCTTCATCCTGTCCGTCGACGACTCCATGGAGTCGATCCTCGACTGGTACAAGGAAGAGGGCATGATCTTCAAGGGCGGTTCCGGGGCCGGACTGAACCTCTCCCGTATCCGTTCCTCCAAGGAACTGCTGTCCTCCGGGGGCAACGCCTCCGGCCCGGTCTCCTTCATGCGCGGCGCCGACGCCTCCGCAGGAACGATCAAGTCCGGTGGCGCCACCCGGCGTGCGGCCAAGATGGTCATTCTCGATGTCGACCACCCGGACATCGAGAGCTTCATCGAGACCAAGGTGAAGGAGGAGGAGAAGGTCCGCGCCCTGCGCGACGCCGGCTTCGACATGGACCTGGGCGGCGACGACATCACGTCCGTCCAGTACCAGAACGCCAACAACTCGGTCCGCGTGAACGACGAGTTCATGAGGGCCGTGGAGTCCGGCGGCAAGTTCGGGCTGCGCGCCCGCATGACCGGCGAGGTCATCGAAGAGGTAGAGGCCAAGGCCCTCTTCCGCAAGATGGCGGAGGCGGCCTGGGCCTGCGCCGACCCGGGCATCCAGTACGACGACACGATCAACCACTGGCACACCTGCCCCGAGTCCGGCCGGATCAACGGCTCGAACCCGTGCAGCGAGTACATGCACCTGGACAACACCTCGTGCAACCTGGCCTCGCTGAACCTGATGAAGTTCCTCAAGGACGACGGCAAGGGCAACCAGTCCTTCGACTCCGAGCGCTTCGCGAAGGTCGTCGAGCTGGTCATCACCGCGATGGACATCTCCATCTGCTTCGCCGACTTCCCCACCCAGAAGATCGGCGAGAACACCCGCGCCTTCCGTCAGCTGGGCATCGGCTACGCCAACCTCGGCGCCCTGCTGATGGCGACCGGTCACGCCTACGACAGCGACGGCGGCCGCGCCCTCGCCGGTGCCATCACCTCGCTGATGACCGGCACCTCGTACCGGCGCTCCGCCGAGCTCGCCGCGGTGGTCGGTCCGTACGACGGCTACGCCCGCAACGCCGAGCCGCACCAGCGCGTCATGAAGCAGCACGCGGACGCAAACGCCGCCGCCGTCCGCATGGACGACCTGGACAGCCCGATCTGGGCCGCCGCGACGGAGGCGTGGCAGGACGTGATCCGCCTGGGCGCGAAGAACGGTTTCCGCAACGCCCAGGCGTCGGTCATCGCCCCCACCGGCACCATCGGTCTCGCGATGTCCTGCGACACCACCGGCCTCGAACCCGACCTGGCGCTGGTCAAGTTCAAGAAGCTGGTCGGCGGCGGCTCCATGCAGATCGTCAATGGCACCGTCCCGCAGGCCCTGCGCCGTCTGGGCTACCAGGAGGAGCAGATCGAGGCGATCGTCGCCCACATCGCCGAGCACGGCAACGTGATCGACGCGCCCGGCCTGAAGGCCGAGCACTACGAGGTCTTCGACTGCGCGATGGGCGAGCGTTCCATCTCCGCGATGGGCCATGTGCGCATGATGGCCGCCATCCAGCCGTGGATCTCCGGCGCCCTGTCCAAGACGGTCAACATGCCGGAGTCGGCGACCGTCGAGGAGGTCGAGGAGATCTACTTCGAGGCGTGGAAGATGGGCGTCAAGGCGCTCGCGATCTACCGCGACAACTGCAAGGTCGGCCAGCCCCTCTCCGCGAAGACCAAGGAGAAGGAGAAGGCCGAGGTCACGGCCAAGGCCGAAGCGACCATCCGCGACGCGGTCGAGAAGGTCGTCGAGTACCGTCCGGTCCGCAAGCGCCTCCCGAAGGGCCGCCCGGGCATCACCACCTCCTTCACGGTAGGCGGCGCCGAGGGTTACATGACCGCCAATTCCTACCCGGACGACGGTCTCGGAGAGGTCTTCCTGAAGATGTCCAAGCAGGGCTCCACCCTCGCGGGCATGATGGACGCGTTCTCCATCGCCGTCTCGGTCGGACTGCAGTACGGCGTCCCGCTGGAGACGTACGTCTCGAAGTTCACCAACATGCGCTTCGAGCCGGCCGGCATGACGGACGACCCGGACGTGCGGATGGCGCAGTCGATCGTCGACTACATCTTCCGCCGCCTCGCGCTGGACTTCCTGCCGTTCGAGACCCGCTCGGCCCTGGGCATCCACTCGGCCGAGGAGCGTCAGCGCCACCTCGACACCGGTTCGTACGAGCCCTCCCTGGAGGACGACGAGATCGACGTCGAGAGCCTGGCGCAGTCGGCCCCGGTGCGTACGGAGCCCCTGAAGGCCGTGGCCGCCGTGCAGGAGGACGAGGAGCAGGCCCCGAGGACGGCGCACACCTCGGCGGAACTTGTCGAGATGCAGCTCGGCATCAGCGCGGACGCGCCGCTCTGCTTCTCCTGCGGCACCAAGATGCAGCGCGCCGGGTCCTGTTACATCTGCGAGGGCTGCGGCTCGACCAGCGGTTGCAGCTGAAACCGCGCGGAGCCGCGTCGGATGCGGCACTGAGCAACTTTTGCTGAGGGCGCTGATCCGCATATGAGAGAGGGTGCCGGCCATGGGTCGGCACCCTTTCCGGTGCTCCCGCCTTCGCGACGATGCCACGAGATGTTGTGCCGTTCGGGCCATCTCCACGGGCCCGCATTCCGCATGCGGCAACCCGTCACCCTCTGTCGCGTCACCGATCGAGTAGCGTTCCCGCTCCGCGTCCGGAAGGGCCCGGTGCCGGATCCCGCGTGCCGTGCCGGTTCCGCGTCCCGCGGCGCCGGGCGGCGGGTCATGCCGCGGGCGGACGGCCTCCCATCGCCGCGGCGAACGATTCCGGGTCGCCGTCGAAGCCCCTGACCGTGTCATGGAACTCCCATACGCCGGAGGCGTCGCGGACGAACTCCGCGACGGTCGCGGCGGTGGCGTCGCCGACCGAAGAGAAGTCGTCCTCCGACAGGCTGCTGTGGCCCTCCCTGACCTGTACAGCGGTGTTCGGGATGTCGCCGAACGTCCTGCGGCCGTCACGCTGCTGAATGGCGACTCCGACGACGACCCGTGTGTACGCGGACGACAGACGGCCCAGTTCGAGGGTCATCACCTCGTCGAAGCCGAAGCCCTGACCGGTCTTGCTGTCACGGTTGAGCGTGATGGTGCCGTCCGGCGACCGGCTGTCGAAGTGCACGAGATACGCGGGACTGCCGTACGGCGCGTCCGTGCGGTAGGTGCCCGCGATGATGTCGAGGTCGTGGTCCCGGGCACCATGAGGGCTGGGATCCCACTTGAGCCTGACCTCGACCTTTTCGATGTCCTTGTTGGGGGTGCTCATCGGACTTCCCTCCGTGGTGTGCCGCTGTGCTGTCGGGCCGTTCATACCACTCGATCATGCCGTAACCGACCGTCGAACCAATCGGGTTGGCCGACGGCGACGGAATCGGGCCACCTCGCCCGGTGCGAGCCCCGGGCGGGAGCGGCGGCCGGCATCCGGTGCGCGTACCACGAAGCATGAGCCGGGAAACGGAGGTTGGCTCATCCGTGGCAAGCAGGGTCGCCAACTCCTTTTCGGTACAGGGCGGTTCGAAATGAGCGTGGGCGGGAGTGACCCTGGTGATGTCCAGCACCGTACGATGGCGCGGTGCTGGTCAAGTGGATTCGTTGCACCGTGGTGGACCGTCGGGGTTTTGAACGGGAACAGCGAAAGTGGGCGGAGCTGCTGGGAGAGCAGGGATTCAGGGGACAGGGCGGTGGGTGGAGCCGAGGACGTCCCGGCGTGGCGCACGTCTTCGCCTTCTGGGAGAACCGCGTCTTCTACGACTCGTTCATGGCGCGCGGGCACGACCGGTTGGCCGCCGTACAGTCCCGTACGTGCAGCCGTGTCCAGGTCAAGTTGTTCGAGCACCGCTTCGACGTGAAGACCGGTTTCGAGCCACGCTTCACCGACGTGGACGTCGTCAGGGTGGCCCACAGCACTGTCCACGAGGACCGGGCCGAGCATTTCGCGCTGATGCAGGAGCGGGTGTGGAATCCGGCCATGGCCGGCTCGCCCGGCATGGTGCGAGGGATGTTCGGGGAAGCGCCGGGGCACGAGTTTTTGGTGTTGTCGATGTGGCAGTCGAGCGCCGAGCGCGGCAAGTACCGGGCCGGCAGCATCGAGCGGCTGACGCAGCGGACGCAGGTCGAGGACGACGTGGCGGCAGTGGCGGGCGATGTCGTGCAACTCGAACCGTCCTGGACGGTGTGACGGAGGGCGAAGCCCCGCGTCGCTCGGCACGACCGTCCGTTCTCGGCCTGCTCCAGAGGGTTCCCGTCGCCGAAGTCGAAGGCGCGTCCGCCTGCCTTCCGCCCCGTCCTTCCGTTTCCGCCTCCTTGCCGACCCTGCTCTCCCGCGGCCCTCCCCTTCTGTCCGGCCGCCTCCCCCCGGCCTCGCCCTCGGGTCCTGTCCTCGGCTTCCCCTGGTTCGGCGTGCGGCATCGGTGCGGCGTGCCGCGCGGGCCCGTTCGCGCGGGGGCGCCGCGGCTGCCGTGGTGCGCCCGCCCGGGGCGGCGGACAGCGCTTAGGGTCGACCCATGGCACGACCCGAACGCATCGTCCTCGTCCGGCACGGGGAGTCCGAGGGCAACGCGGACGACTCGGTGTACGAGCGCGTGCCGGACCACGCGCTGAGGCTCACCTCCACGGGGCTCCGGCAGGCCAGGGAGACCGGCGCGCGGCTGCGCGAAGTGTTCGGCACCGAGCGGGTCAGCGTGTACGTCTCGCCCTACCGCCGCACGCACGAGACGTTCCGGGCGCTGGACCTGGATCCGGCACGGGTGAGGGTGCGGGAGGAGCCGCGGCTGAGGGAGCAGGACTGGGGGAACTGGCAGGACCGGGAGGACGTGCGGCTCCAGAGGGAGTACCGGGACGCCTACGGGCACTTCTTCTACCGTTTCGCGCAGGGCGAGTCCGGGGCCGATGTGTACGACAGGGTCGATGCCTTCCTGGAGAGCCTGCACCGGAGTTTCGAGGCCCCCGACCACCCGCCGAACGTCCTGCTGGTCACGCACGGACTGACCATGCGTCTGTTCTGCATGCGCTGGTTCCACTGGTCGGTGGCCGAGTTCGAGTCCCTGTCCAATCCCGGCAACGGGGAGACCAGGACGCTGATACTCGGAAAGGGCGGGCGCTACACCCTGGACCGGCCGTTCGAGCGCTGGCGCACCCCTGAGCCGTACGGCATCACCGGATAGAGTGGTAGGCGATGACGTCTGCCTCCTCTGCCGCCGACCAACGATTCAGACGTGCCCTGGCCAGCCTCCGCGGACTGGCCGTGGGGGACGCGCTGGGATCCCAGTTCTTCGTGCCGGTGAACCACCCCCTGCTGAAGCGGGGCGGTCTGCCGCCCGGCCCCTGGCAGTGGACGGACGACACCGAGATGGCGTCGTCGGTGGTGGCCGTGCTGATGGCGCACGGACGGATCGACCAGGACGCGCTCGCCCGGTCCTTCGCCGAGCATCATGACTTCGACAGGGGCTACGGCCCCGCCGTGAACCGGCTGCTCAGGCTCGTCCGGGAAGGCGGCGACTGGCGCGAGCTGGCGTCCGCGCTGTTCCAAGGACAGGGTTCCTGGGGCAACGGCTCCGCGATGCGCATCGCGCCGCTCGGGGCCTGGTACGCCGACGACCCGGAGCAGGCCACGCACCAGGCCGAGATCTCCTCGTACACCACGCATCAGCACCGCGAGGCGGTCGCGGGCGCGATGGCCGTCGCGGCGGCGGCGGCGCTGGCCGCGGCGAGCGCGGGGCCGCCCATCCCGACGGAGTTCCTCGACGGTGTGATCGCCCTCGTGCCGCGCAGTGCGGTCGGCGCCGGACTGCGCCGGGCGCGCGACATGCTCGACTACGACGACGCGGGGACGGTCGCCGCGGTGCTCGGCAACGGACGGCGCACCAGCGCCCACGACACTGTCCCGTTCGCCCTCTGGTCCGCGGCGCGGCACCTCGGCGACTTCGAGCAGGCGTTCTGGGGCACGGCCCGGGCCGGGGGCGACGTCGACACCACCTGCGCGATCGTCGGCGGCATCGTCGCGGCGAGCGAAGCGGGTGCACCGCCCGTCGACTGGTCGGCACAGACGGAGGAACTGCCGGGCTGGCTTCCGCAGTAGCGCGAGCCGGGCGAACGGTGCTCGCGCCGAACCGGACGGCGGCACCGAGCCGAACGGCGCACTTTCGAACCGGACGGCGATCCACACATCGACGGTGGCCCAGAGCCGAACAGCGGGCCCGAGCCGAAGGTTCTCCGAACGAGCGGAAGCTCTCCGAACGAGCCGAAGGTTCTCCGAACGAGCGGAATGGTGCGCCAGGCCGTGACGTCGCACGACCCGTACTGTCACGGTCCTGCCACAGCCTTCCATCGAACGCATGTTTAAAAGGAAGGGGAGGCTACTCTTTCGGCCACGTCGCCCCCGGTGATCATCCGGACGGGCGTGCACCGAATGAGACGCCGGGGTGTCCCCGTGCTGCCCAGCGGCGGTGCGCGGGCCCGGTGGGGGAGGGGTCCCATTGTCCGATCACGCACCAGACAACCACCGGCAGGAGGACGTGTCCGAGCCATCCGGGCCGTCGGGACGCGGTACGGAGCCGGATACGAGCGCACCATCGAAGCCGACGCCGTCGCGGTCCCACGACGTCACGCCCGGGCCGTCGCGGGCGCGCGCCCACGCGCGACGCGGCGGACCGCAGCCACCGTCCGGTCCCTGGCAACGCAGCGGCCCCCCGCCCCCGACGGCCGCGCGACTGCGGACCACCGAGCCGGCCGCCGTCCGGGGCGCGACACTCGGCTCCGCCCTCGTCACCGCTGTCCTGAGCGCGTCGCTGCTCGGCGACGGCCTCGGCACGAACCTGCTGATCGTCGCGGTACCCGCGGCGCTCGCGGCCTTCTTCGCCGCGCGGGCGGCCGGACGCCGCCTCCGCCCGTGGACGGCCGTCTGGGCGGTCGGCGGCCTGGCGCTCCTCGCCGTCCCGGCGCTGCGGGACGCCGGGTGGCCGACCTTCCTCGCCGTCGTGTCGGCCGTGGCTCTGGGTTCGCTCGCGCTGCACGGTGGTCGCAGCTGGATGGGGGTCCTCCTCGGCTCGGCGGGCCTGTTCAGCTCCCTCGCCGGGGGGACGGCCTGGGGCTGGCGAGGCGTGCGCGGGCGCATGGAAGGGTCCCGGAAGCGCTGGGGTGCCGCACTGCGCACCACCGCGGTGGCGGCGGTCCTGCTCATCGTGTTCGGCACGCTGTTCGCGAGTGCCGACGCCGCCTTCGCCGATGTGCTCAGCGGCCTGATCCCCGATGTGTCGCTGGGCGACAGCCCTTGGAGGCTTTTCCTCTTCACGCTCGGACTGGTGGGCTCACTCGCCGCCGCCTACACCGCCGCCGCCCCGGTGCGCTGGGACGGCCTCGCCCTCCCGCCGGGAAAGGCGCGCGGGCGGCTGGAATGGGCGCTGCCGCTCATCGCGCTGAACCTGCTGTTCGCCGTGTTCATCGCCGTCCAGCTGACCGTGCTGCTCGGCGGATACGACAAGGTGATGGCCGAGACCCACCTCAGCCATGCCGAGTACGCCCGACAGGGCTTCTGGCAGCTTCTCTGGGCCACCCTCCTCACCCTGCTGGTCATCGGGATCGCCCTGCGCCTGGCGCCGCGCGGACGGGACGGGGACCGCACTCTCGTACGGAGCGTGCTCGGCGCGCTCTGCCTGCTCACCCTCGTCGTGGTGGCGTCCGCGCTGAGGCGCATGGACCTGTACGTCGATACGTACGGACTGACGCGGCTGCGTATCTCGGTCTCCGCTGTGGAACTCTGGCTGGGCGTCGTCCTCGTTTTGATCGTGGTCCTCGGCGCGCTCCGTCCCCGCCTGCTCCCGCGCGCCGTCGCCGCGAGCGCAGCCGCCGCCGTGCTCGCGTTCGGTCTGGTCTCGCCCGACGGTCTCATCGCGGAACAGAACGTGCAGCGATACCGCGACGGGCACGCGATCGACATCGACTATCTCCGCGACCTCTCGGCCGATGCCGTTTTGGCCCTCGACACGCTGCCCGAGCCCTTGCGCTCCTGCGCCCTGCGGGACATCGAGCGTTCCCTGCGGTCCTCGGACACGCCCTGGCACGCCATGAGCCTGGGCGAGGAACGGGCCCGGGAGATCCTGCGCGAGCGCGGTACGAGGGACCCGGAGGGCTCCTGTGCCGCCGTGCGCGTGAGCGTCGAAGAACGAGGAAACGGCGACCGCGGCCACGAGGACGGCCGTTACGTCCCGAACGAACTGAACGACACGAGCGGGCCGCACATCCCGAACGACGTGGGCGACCCGAACGACCCGCGCTGACACGGCCCGCCGCGGGTACGGACCCGCCGCCTCCGGTCCATACCCGCGGCGGTGCCCGTGGCCACTGTCGTGCCGGTCGCTCGCGCGCTGCGCCGGGTCCGTCGCCGCGCCGTTGCGTACCGCGTTCTGGGCTTCACGAATGTGACGCGGCCCCTTGCGAGCGGCTCGGACAGTGATCGGCCGCCGGATTTCCCCGACGTCGGCGCGACCGCTCGCGGACATCGCCGGCCGTGCGCGGCCCGCCGAGCCGTGTACCGCAGCAAACCGGCGCGACGGTCCGCGTTCAGGCGGCAGTTCACGCCCCCGACGCCGCCCGCGTCCGGCGCGGTCATCAGGCGCCCCCGGGGTGTTGCACGCGTTCCCGTCGGCGTACGCTGACAGGCGCCATGCCGTACGAACCACCCACGCACACTGTCGAGCGCTCGTTGCGCGCCACCACCGGCGCCAGGATCGTCGCCGGCGTCGACGAGGTCGGACGCGGAGCGTGGGCGGGGCCGGTCACCGTGTGTGCGGCCGTCACCGGCCTTCGCAGACCTCCCGCCGGACTCACCGACTCCAAGCTGATCAGCCCCAGGCGCCGCGCGGAGCTGGCACCGCAACTGGAACGCTGGGTCACCGCGTTCGCCCTGGGGGACGCCTCTGCGGAGGAGATCGACGACCTGGGGATGACGGCGGCACTGCGCCTCGCCGCCGTACGCGCCCTGGAGGGCCTGCCGGTGCGGCCCGACGCGGTGATTCTCGACGGCAAGCACGACTACCTGGGACAGCCCTGGAAGGTCCGTACGGTGATCAAGGGTGACCAGTCCTGCATCGCCGTCGCGGCGGCCTCGGTGATCGCGAAGGTCCGACGGGACGTGATGATGGCTGAACTGGGCGCGCATTCCGGCGAGTACGCCGCATTCGACTTCGGTGCCAACGCCGGCTATCCGTCGCCCGTGCACAGGGCCGCTCTGGAGGAGTGGGGTCCCACACCCCACCACCGCCTCTCGTGGTCCTACCTCGACGCGCTGCCCAGGTGGCAGCACCTCAAGAAGGTCCGTTTCTCCGCCGAGGCGGCCGCATTGGAAAGCGGGGGCCAGCTCGGCTTCGACTTCTGACCGCGCACAAGTACCCACCCGCCGACGTCCCGCATGCCGGCGTTTGATAGACAACCACCCATGCCTCTCATCCCCGAGGAGCCTCAGATTCACGAGAGCGCCCAGGGTCCCCGCGCCACTCCGGCCTCAGGCCGTGCCGCGTCGACCCCCCGTCCCGTACCCGGTCCGCGTACAGCGGCCACGCCGCGTCCCGGTCGTCCGGGCCCCGGCTCCGCGAGGCCCGCGCCGCCGACGCCGCGCCCGCACCCCGCCTCCGGAGCGTCGCGGAGAGCCCGTCCGGAGAATCGTTCCGCACCGCAGATCCAGGTGATCCCCGCCGAGGCGACCGCCGCGGTCGACGCCGCCGACGAGGCCGTCGACCTGCTGCTCGACTCCGGACGCGCACCGGGCGACATCCTGGTGGTCACCACCGGTGAGCAGCACCCGTGGGCCGCGCACGAACTCTCCTTCGGCGAGGCCGCCTACTGGGCTCAGCACGAAGCGGGCGAGGACGTCTTCTTCGCCCGTGCCGAGGCCGTCGGACGGCTGAAGCCCCGTCCCGTGGTGGTCGTGGCCGTCAACGACGGCGGCGGCGCCGACATCGCCGAGGTGCTGTCCGGTGCCCGCGCACGGGCGGGCGCCCTGCTGATCGTGTGCGGGGAGCCGCGACGCGTCGACGCGGTGCTGGGCGCAGGCGTCTGAGCGACGCCGCGTACGCGGTCGCAGTATGCGCCGCGCATGTCGCCGTGATGCGGTGACCCGGTTGCCCGAGAGGGGGCCGGGGCACCGCCCCGTCGGTCAGCGTGCCCCGTTGGGACGCGCCCGGGACGCCCCGCCGCCGGTACGCATCGGCGGCGGAGTGGTGTCGAGCGTCGTTCCGGTGAGGGGCGACGGCTGCGACGGCGCGGTGGGCCGACGACCGCCGCGCCCCTCGCCGAGCACCTGCCAGCCACCGCCGGTCAGGGTGATGTAGGCACCGCACCGCAGACCGTGCAGTGTGCAGGCGTCCCGCAGCCCCCACATCCACGCCCCGTCCTCCTCCGTCCAACGCTCGTCGCCCTCACGGCAGTAGAGCAGGACGGCGGTGCGGACAGGCGCGCGGCGGCGCAGGTCGTGCGCAACGACCCGGCGCAGATGCGCCAGCAGCGCGTTGCGGAACTCCCAGCCGTCCGTCGCCATGGCGCGGCGGGCGAACGAGGCGCTGGCCACGAGGCGTTCCTCGTGGTCCAGGACCGCGACGACGGCGGTTCCGGGAGCGGGCCGGTGGCGGGCGTGCAGACCGCCGACGACCTCACGGGGACTGCGGAGCAACGGTATGCCCGCCTCGGCCCACTCGGCCGGTTCCAGCATCCTGGCAAGGCGGTTGACGGAATCGGCGGACGCGGACGGCGCCGACATCGAAGCGGCCGTGGACGGGGCGAATTCGAAGGTCATGGTCCTCCCTTCGCATACGCGCCCACAGGGCGGGCAGGGACGAGTGAGGGCTCACTGGGCACAGTTGTTCCAGGGTGGCGAACGCCTGGGCGGGGAGCGACTCCAATTCTTCCTGGCGTTTTCACCGGCGGCAACGAGCAATCGTCGCAACTGGCGGAAATGCGGCGGAATGACGCCGATGTCCCTGCCCCTCTCCCTTATCCCTGCCCTCGCCCTGCCCGATCACGCCTCCTGCCCCGTCCGAACGGCGAGGACCAGCGGAAACGTTCCCAGCGGAGCGGCCGGATCCGAGGCGGGGATCGTCGAGCACTCAGGTCCGGCCGTCCACGACCGGTGCGTGACCAGCGTGCCGTTCGTGAGCATCTCGTCACGTTCGGTGAGCTGGCTGCTCGCCCCCGTCATCGGGTTGCATGGGGGCATGAACGAACCGGATCTCCGCGCCGAAGCCGACGCCGTCCTCGCCGAACTCGTCGGTGCCCCCGAGGGCTCGGCACGGTTGCGGGAGGACCAGTGGCAGGCGGTGGCGGCTCTGGTGGAGGAGCGTCGACGCGCCCTGGTGGTGCAGCGCACGGGCTGGGGCAAGTCGGCGGTGTACTTCGTCGCCACCGCTCTGCTGCGTCGGCGGGGCTCCGGCCCGACGGTGATCGTCTCGCCGCTGCTGGCGCTGATGCGGAACCAGGTCGAGGCGGCGGATCGAGCGGGTATCCGGGCCCGCACCATCAACTCGGCCAATCCGGAGGAGTGGGACACCATCTACGAGGAGGTCGAGCGCGGCGCTACCGACGTTCTCCTGGTGAGTCCGGAACGCCTCAACTCCGTGGATTTCCGGGAGCAGGTGCTCCCCGGTCTCGCGGCCACGACCGGTCTGCTCGTGGTCGACGAGGCGCACTGCATCTCCGACTGGGGCCATGACTTCCGGCCCGACTACCGTCGGCTGCGGGCGATGCTCGGGGACCTCGCCCCCGGTGTGCCGGTGCTCGCGACCACCGCGACCGCCAACGCGCGCGTGACGGCGGACGTGGCCGAGCAGCTGGGTACCGGCGCAGGAGAGGCCCTGGTGCTGCGCGGCTCGCTGGAGCGGGAGAGCCTGCGGCTCGGTGTGATCCGGCTGCCTGACGCGGCCCACCGCCTGGCCTGGCTCGCCGAGCGCCTGGACGAGCTGCCGGGTTCCGGGATCGTCTACGCCCTCACCGTCGCCGCGGCCGAGGAGGCCACCGCCTTCCTGCGGCAGCGCGGCTTCCAGGTGGCCTCCTACACGGGCCGTACGGAGAACGCGGACCGGCTGCAGGCCGAGGCGGACCTGCTGGAGAACCGGGTCAAGGCACTGGTCGCGACCTCGGCGCTGGGCATGGGCTTCGACAAGCCGGACCTGGGGTTCGTGGTCCATCTCGGCTCGCCGTCCTCACCGATCGCCTACTACCAGCAGGTGGGGCGGGCGGGCCGCGGTGTGGCCCATGCCGATGTCCTGCTGCTGCCGGGCAAGGAGGACGAGGCCATCTGGCGCTACTTCGCCGACACCGCCTTCCCGCCCGAGGCACAGGTGCGTCAGACCCTCTCGGCTCTCGCCGGCGCGGGGCGGCCGCTGTCCGTTCCGGCCCTGGAGGCAGCGGTGGATCTCCGGCGCACCCGCCTGGAGGCCATGCTCAAGGTGCTCGACGTGGACGGGGCGGTCAAGCGGGTGAAGGGCGGCTGGATCGCAACCGGCGAGCCATGGGTCTACGACTCCGAGCGCTACGCCTGGGTCGCCCGGCAGCGGGCGGCCGAGCAGCAGGCCATGCGCGACTACGTAAGCACGACGCAGTGCCGGATGGAGTTCCTGCGCCGGCAGCTCGACGACGAGGGAGCGGTCCCGTGCGGCCGGTGCGACAACTGCGCCGGAGCCTGGGCAGATTCCTCCGTCTCCGCGGAGGCTTTGACGGGAGCGACGAAGGAACTGGACCGCCCGGGCGTGGAGATCGAGCCGCGCCGGATGTGGCCGACCGGCATGCCCGCCCTCGGCATCGAGCTCAAGGGCCGTATCCCTCTCGGCGAGCAGTGTTCCACCGGGCGTGCCCTTGGCCGGCTCTCGGACATCGGCTGGGGCAACCGCCTGCGCCCATTGCTCGCGGAGAACGCTCCCGACGGGCCGGTCCCCGATGACGTCCTGCGGGCCGCGGTGGCGGTCCTCGCCGACTGGGCGCGCTCTCCCGGCGGCTGGGCGTCGAAGGACCCGGACGCCTCCGCCCGTCCGGTGGGGGTCGTCGCCGTGCCGTCGCTGGCCCGCCCGAGACTGGTCGGCTCCCTCGCCCGGGACATCGCGGCCGTCGGACGCCTGCCCTTCCTGGGCACGCTGACGTACAACGGGCCCGGGGGAGCGCACGCGGCACGCCGCAGCAACTCCGCCCAACGCCTCAGGGCGCTGTCCGGTGCCTTCGCCGTCCCCGAGGATCTTGCCGACGCGCTGACCGGCTCTCCCGGACCCGTCCTGCTCGTGGACGACTACACCGAATCCGGCTGGACCCTCGCGGTCGCGGCCCGCCTGCTGCGCCGGGCCGGCGGCGAACAGGTCCTTCCGCTGGTCCTCGCCGCGGCGGGCTGAGCCTTCCCGGGTACGGCGGGGAGGCGCCGCTGTCCGCGCGGCGCTTCGCACGGCGTTTCCCCGGTGCCCCGGGCGGGCGATGCCGCGGATCTCGCGGAAGTTGCAGACCTCGCCGCTGTGGCTGAGGACGACCAGCGGATCACGGTCCGGGCCGGTCTCCGCAGAGCGCATCGGCTTCTTGCCGCCTTCCATGTCGATCAACGCCTTCCGGCGGTGGTCGACATCGCGTGCCCGTCGGTCCGGATTTCCTCGGCGTCCGCACCACGGCACGCCATGGTCCGGGTCATCGCCCGTGCCGTGCCCGCCTCCTTCGTAAGGTTGCGGTCGAGACATCCAGCGATTCCACACATGGAAGTGCTCTCCAACTACGGGTTGCGGTCAGGGATGAGCTCGACCGCTTCGCGACATCGTTCAGGAGCTATCAGCGCGCCCGGAAGCAGGGCGAGTTGGTCGTGACATCGAAAGACCGGCAGGAAGTCTCCCTGCGGCTGGCGGACTCCAGTCACCACGCTTCTTTCGGCCGGGCCCTTCACGCCCGCGCGACGAACTCCGGGCGTGGGCAGCGACCTGGGCAGAGGCTGGTACTTGGTCATGCGTCAGTGGGCAACGGAGGTGGGTGGCCCTCGCTCTGTCGCGTGCGGTGCCGGAGGTGCCACCGACCGGACGGGTGAAGCACGGGATCGGCCGAAGCCCTGAGTTCGGGGCTCTTTGCGGTCTGCGTGGTCATCCCTCCATGCAACCCGACGGCTACGACAAACCGCGAGTGCCCTCTGATGCCTGTGGATAAAGTTATCCACAGGGGTCGCGGGAATCGGCCGTTCGCGGGACGGTCATGCCATGAACCAGCACCACGAATCCACCGGCCCGCACGACGAACAGCAGATCACCTTGCGAGGGCCTGCCGAGCTCGCCGACGCCCTCCCGTACCTGATGGGGTTTCATCCGAGCGACAGCGTGGTCATGGTCGCCTTGCACGGCGGTCGCGGCCGCTTCGGCGGGCGGCTGCGGCTCGGTATCCCCCGGGTGTCCCGCGAATGGCCGTCCGTCGCCGAGCAACTCGCCGAATGCCTGATCAAGGGGAGTGAGCGACGCGGGGGACGGCCCGACGCGATCGTCGTCTTCCTCTGCCAGGATCCGGCCGAGGGCGAGAGCGGCGATCAGGTCATGGAGCGTCTGCGCCCCCTTGCCCAGAACCTGCGCACGGCCTGCGGTGCGCTCGATGTGCCCGTGCTCGAAGCGCTCTGCATTTCCGACGGCCGGTACTGGTCGTACTGCTGCCCGGACGACCGCTGCTGTCCGGTCGAGGGGAACCGGATGGCCATGCCCGGTACCTCGGTGATGGCAGCCGCCGCGGCGTACGCGGGCATTCAAGTGCGCGGCACGCTACGGGAGATGGAGGCGCGGCTCGCACCGCTGAACGCTTCGGCGGCGGTTGCCGAGCAGCAACGCGCGCTCGACTCGGCCGGTGCCGAGCTGTTCCCGAAGATCCTCGACGGGGCGGGACGCGAGAACGTGGGCCGGGACACCCTCGATCTCGTCCGGCGGCTCATGAAGCGCCTCGAACAGGCACCGGCGACACCCTCCGCGTCGGACACCGACGACGACCGGCTGATCACGCATGACGAGGCCGCCGCAGTGATCCTCGGCCTACAGGACCGGGAAACGCGTGACAGGGCCGCGGAGTGGATGGAAGGGCCCGAAGCCGCTTCCGCGCTGCGGCTCTGGCGCGCGCTCGCACGGCGCTGCGTCACCCCGTACGAGGAGCATGCCGCTGCCCCGCTGACGCTGGCCGGCTGGGTCTCCTGGTCCACCGGTGACGAACCCGGCGCGCGGGTCGCCCTGGGCCTCGCCCTGCGGGCGGACCCGCACTACACCTTCGCCCAACTCCTCCACGAGGCGTGCAACCAGGGGCTGGACCCGGAAACGCTGCGCCGCTGCCTCCGCGGTGAGCGCGGCGCCCGGACGGCCGGGCGGGACCGGGCCGCGGAGCCGGCCGGGCGTCCCCGCGCGGAGCGCCGCACACGGCACCGGACGGTTCGTCCGGCCACCGCTCGGCGGAGGAAGCCGACACGGGGACCCGCCTGCCCGGGGCCGACGTCCTCCCGCCGCCGTTCGGGGCAGACACCTCCGAACCGTCGCGGCTCCAGGAGCGGTCGATGACGAAGCCGCCCCATGGCTCCGCAAGGGCGGGCCGAGGAACGGCTGCGGTGCGCGCCCGCAATCCGGCCCGTACGGGACGACGGGGGACCAGGCGACGGACGCAACGAGCGGCGCGACAGCGCCAGTCGGGCCCGGGAACACGGCGAAGGGAGTGTTTATCGTCAGGAAGACGACTATGATCGCGGCATGCCGCCCTACGACCCGTCGACCTTCCCGCCCTTCGCAGTCACCGTCGACCTGGTTGTGCTCACGGTGCGCCGCCACGCGCTGTGCGCACTGGTCGTACGCCGGGGTGAACCGCCGTTCCAGGGCAGATGGGCGCTGCCCGGCGGCTTCGTCAGAGCCGACGAGGACCTCGGTGCCGCCGCGGCACGCGAACTGACCGAGGAGACCGGACTGTGCGCCCAGGACCCGGCGGGCCCGGCGGTCGGCGCTGCGCACTTGGAGCAACTGGCCACCTACGGCGCCCCCGGCCGCGATCCCAGGATGAGGGTCGTCAGCGTCGCCCACCTGGCGCTGGCCCCGGACCTGCCTGCGCCCCGGGCAGGCGGTGACGCGAACTACGCCCGCTGGGCGCCGGTCGAGGACCTGCTCGGACCCGGGAGCGGGGACGGCCGCAAGGACGAGAGCCGGGCCGCGCTCGCCTTCGATCACGCGCAGATCCTCGCCGACGGCGTCGAACGCGCGCGTTCCAAGATCGAGTACTCCTCCCTGGCCACCGCCTTCTGCCCGCCGGAGTTCACGGTCGGTGAGCTGCGACGGGTGTACGAGGCGGTGTGGGGCGTGGTTCTGGACCCCCGGAACTTCCACCGCAAGGTGACGGGCACCCCCGGCTTCCTGGTGCCCGCCGGAGGAACGACCACCCGGCAGGGCGGCCGACCGGCCCAGCTCTTCCGGGCCGGTGCGGCGACGGTACTCAACCCGCCGATGCTGAGGCCGGAGGTCTGACCCCGCGGAACACCCGGGGGGCGACGCTGCGCAAAAAGTCGGATACATCGCGTTATCGTGCTGCGGTACTCGCCCTGCCGCCGAGCGGTCTCATCCTCCGCGAGAGAAGCGATGTTCCAGGCCATCGGACTCACCAGCGCATCCCGACGCGGCCGTCCGGCCGTTGTGGACGATCTCACCTTCGAAGCCCGACCCGGTCACGTCACCGCACTTCTGGGTGCGCCCGGATCGGGCAAGACCGCGGCCCTCCGCCTGATGCTCGAACTCGACCCGGGGCGGGGGGTCGCGTATTTCCGGGGCAGGCCGCTGCACCGGATTCCTCGCCCCGCGCATGAGGTGGGGGTGCTCCTCGGTGACGTGCCGGTGCATCCCGCCCGTACGGTCCGGGGCCACCTCCGCATGCTCTGCGCCGCCGTGGGCGTACCCGCCTCCAGGGCCGACGAGGTGCTGGAACTCGTCGATCTCACCGGACTCCGGGACCAGCGCGTCGGCGACCTGTCGCTCGGCATGGACCGCGTGCTCGCACTCGCGTCGGCCCTGCTGGGAGACCCGCACACGCTCGTCCTCGACGATCCCGCCGAAGGACTCTCGCCGCAGGAGGCGGGCTGGGTGCACCGATTGATGCGGGACCGGGCGACTCGCGGCGGAACCGTTCTGTGCACCATGACCGATCCCAGGGATGCCCTGCGCACCGCCGACCGTGTGGTCACCATCGACGCGGGACGGCTCGTCGCCGACCAGAGCGCGGGCGACTTCTCCCGGGACCGCCTCCGCCCCCGGGTCGCGGTGCGCAGTCCGCACGCCGCCCGCCTCGCCGCTGTCGTCGGTCGTGAGGCCCGGGCGGCGAAACGCCCCGTCGAGGTGGTCGCCGGCACCGGCGGTCGGCTCTCCGTGTACGGGGCCACCTGTGCCGAGATCGGCGACACGGCCTTCCGGCACGGGCTCCCGGTGCACGGACTCGCCGACGAGGTCCCCGACGTCGGCCCCACGCACACCGCCGCCCCGCCGGCCCTCTCCGCCGGGGCCGTGGAAGCCGGACCATGCCCGGCCCCACGGGCGAACGGCGCGAGACCCACGCCGCCGATCAGGCGCCGGCCGCCCCGCGGCCCCCTCCAGCCGCTCCGCTACGAACTGCGCCGTCTCCTCGGCACCGGAACGACAACACTGGTCATGGCGGCCGTCCTCGCCGTCTCGCTCGGAATTTCCGGAATCCTCGCACTCTCCGGGCACACCCCGCTGCCCAGGATGCTGGCGGCCTGGCCGTCGCCACTGCCGCTGCCGCCCGCGGCGATCGGGGCCGGACTGCTCGGCGCACTCTCGTCCGGTGACGAACTCCGCCACCCCACCCTCGCGGCGGGATACGGTGCCGCCCCACGCCGCATCGGGCTGCTCCTCGCCAAGCTGGTGGTGTCGGCAGCAGTCGCTCTGGCGCTGGCCGCGGCTGTCGTGCTGACCTCTGCAGGTACCTACTACCTCGCACATGGTGGTGATTTGACGGAAATCGTCCCTCATTCTCCGGCTCTGGGCGCGAGTTGGGCGGGGCTGACGGTCGGCTGTGCCTGGGCGGGCCTGCTGGGTGCCGGAGTATTCAGGGCGACGACGGCCGGTGTCGTCGCCGTGCTCGCCGTACCCGTCCTCGGTGTTCCGCTGGTCCGGGCGGTGCCGACGGGGCCCGGCTCCCGCCAGGCCGCAGGGCTGCCCGGCAGGCTTAGTGAACTGCTGTGGCCGCACTGGCCGCACGAGGTGGAGCGGTGGCTGACGGCTGTCGTGCGCGTGGTGGGGCAACCGGTGGGGGTCGCCTTGTCGCTGTCGCTGTCGATCCTGGTCTGCGCCTACGTGCTCACCGGCCTTCGCGGCCGGGTTCGTTGGTGATCGAAGGTGGCGGCAAGTCGTTTCCGGATCACAAGTCCCTTGAGAATGCCTGATTTGAGGGGATAAGGCGTCAATTGGCGGGCGGGTGACGATCACCCTTTCGTGTGCTTTTCACCAAAGACCTCAAGGGGTGGAGGACCGGCGCCGACAAAGGATGCGTGAGTACCCTTGCGCACACCATGATGACCGCCGCCCGCTCCGCCGATTCCGGTCTCGCCGGCCCGGGTGAACTCGACCGCTACTCGTATGCGGAGGCGCCGGCCGGCGAGCGTGCCGCTCTGCGTTCCTGGGAGGGGTCCGATGCCGAGCTCGGCCGGGCCGGCCGACGGGGCTCGGCCAGCCGGGGGCGCGGCCTGCACGGCCAACTCGTTCAGCAGCTGGGTCAGATGATCGTCTCCGGCGACCTCGGCGCCGACCGCCCCCTCGTGCCGGAGGAGATCGGTCAGCGCTTCGAGGTCTCCCGCACCGTCGTCCGTGAATCACTGCGCGTCCTCGAGGCGAAGGGCCTGGTCAGCGCCCGGCCCAACGTGGGCACCCGGGTCCGCCCCGTCAGTGACTGGAATCTGCTCGACCCCGACATCATCGAATGGCGCGCCTTCGGCCCGCAGCGCGAGGACCAGCGGCGCGAGCTGGCTGAGCTCCGATGGACCATCGAGCCGCTCGCGGCCCGTCTCGCGGCGGGCCATGGCCGCGAGGACATCCAGCAGCGCCTCGGCGACATGGTCGAGATCATGGGGCACGCGCTCGGGCAGGGCGACGTGATCACCGGATCCCGGGCCGACGCGGAGTTCCACTCCCTGCTCATCCAGGCCGCGGGCAACCGCATGCTGGAGCACCTGTCCGGAATCGTCGCGGCGGCCCTGCAGGTCTCGGGCGGCCCCGCCACGGGCTGTGACCGACCCACGGAGGCGTCCCTCGCCCACCACGCCAGGATCGTCGACGCCCTCGCGTCGGGGGACGCGTCGGGCGCCGAGGCGGCCATGCGTCAACTGCTCGTCGTCCACCCCGAGGTGGAACGGGTGGTGCCCGCGCCCCGCGAGCACTGAACACAGCACGGTCAGGTGTGTGAACCGCGTGTCGCCGGACCCTTGCGGTCCGGCGACACGATTGTGGCGGGATGGCATTCTTGATCACGTTCGTCGCAAATGAGGTGTGACTCGGGCCACGCGGATTGGGCGTAACACTCCTCGAAGCAGCGCGATGACCTAAGAGGTGACCGCCACGGAAGGAATACAGCAGCCGTTCAGTGCGCTGTGCAGTTCTGAGGCCAAACCCGCGCCGTCGGTACATTCCCAGCCCGGCGGTCGTCGGCTCCGGTCCTCTCCAGGGCCGGGCCGGAAGCCGTTTCCATCGTTCCGAGAGGTTGTTCGTGTCGGCCAGCACATCCCGTACGCTCCCGCCGGAGATCGCCGAGTCCGAGTCTGTGATGGCGCTCATCGAGCGGGGAAAGGCTGATGGGCAGATCGCCGGCGATGACGTGCGTCGGGCCTTCGAAGCTGACCAGATTCCGCCAACCCAGTGGAAGAATGTTCTGCGCAGCCTCAATCAGATCCTCGAGGAAGAGGGTGTGACGCTGATGGTCAGTGCCGCGGAGCCGTCCAAGCGTGCCCGCAAGAGCGTCGCAGCGAAGAGCCCGGTCAAGCGCACCGCCACCAAGACCGTCGCGGCCAAGACGACCGTGACCAGGACCGTCGCGGCCTCTGCCGCCCCGTCGGCAGAGGCCGCGGGCGCGGTGGCCGGCGACGCCGCCGCGGCCGGACCTGCGAAGAAGGCGGCAGCCAAGAAGACGGCAGCCAAGAAGACCGCCGCGAAGAAGACGGCGGCGAAGAAGACAGCGACGAAGAAGGCCGGGAAGCAGGACGACGACCTCCTCGACGGCGACGATCTGGTCGAGGAAGTCAAGGTCGGCAAGGGCGAGGACGAGGAGGGCGAGGGCGAGAACAAGGGCTTCGTCCTCTCCGACGAGGACGAGGACGACGCGCCCGCGCAGCAGGTCGCCGTCGCCGGAGCCACCGCCGACCCGGTCAAGGACTACCTGAAGCAGATCGGGAAGGTCCCCCTCCTCAATGCCGAACAGGAGGTCGAGCTCGCCAAGCGCATCGAGGCCGGTCTGTTCGCGGAGGACAAGCTGGCGAACTCGGACAAGCTCGCGCCCAAGCTCAAGCGCGAGCTGGAGATCATCGCCGAGGACGGCCGCCGGGCCAAGAACCACCTGCTGGAGGCCAACCTCCGTCTCGTGGTGTCGCTGGCCAAGCGCTACACCGGCCGCGGCATGCTCTTCCTGGACCTGATCCAGGAGGGCAACCTCGGTCTGATCCGCGCGGTCGAGAAGTTCGACTACACCAAGGGTTACAAGTTCTCCACGTATGCCACCTGGTGGATCCGTCAGGCGATCACCCGCGCCATGGCCGACCAGGCCCGCACCATCCGCATCCCGGTGCACATGGTCGAGGTCATCAACAAGCTCGCCCGTGTGCAGCGCCAGATGCTCCAGGACCTCGGCCGTGAGCCCACGCCGGAGGAGCTGGCCAAGGAACTCGACATGACGCCCGAGAAGGTCATCGAGGTCCAGAAGTACGGCCGTGAGCCGATCTCCCTCCACACCCCGCTGGGCGAGGACGGAGACAGCGAGTTCGGTGATCTGATCGAGGACTCCGAGGCGGTCGTCCCGGCCGACGCGGTCAGCTTCACGCTCCTCCAGGAGCAGCTGCACTCGGTGCTCGACACGCTCTCCGAGCGTGAGGCGGGCGTCGTCTCGATGCGTTTCGGACTCACCGACGGTCAGCCGAAGACGCTGGACGAGATCGGCAAGGTCTACGGCGTGACGCGTGAGCGCATCCGTCAGATCGAGTCGAAGACCATGTCGAAGCTGCGCCACCCGTCGCGTTCGCAGGTGCTGCGCGACTACCTCGACTAGGCCGCGGAGCTCGTCGGAGTTCTCGGACCGAGGGCCCGGATCCCATGGGGAGTCGGGCCCTCGGCGTATCTGGGGGTGCGGCCGGGGTCGGCTGCGACGACTCTGGGTAGGAGGTGTTCACCACAGAGTCAGGAGCGCGCATGTCCCGTACCGTCTTCCGTGTCATGTCCGGGGCGCTCGCCCTGGTTGCCGTGACGGCCGCGTTGCCGTTCGGATCCTCCACCCCGGCCGTCGCGGACAGCATCGTCATCGGTGGTCAGCCCGCGCACGTCAAGGACAGCCCCTGGGTCGTGGCCCTGTCCAGCCGGGAGCGATTCGGGCAGACGCGTGCCGGTCAGTTCTGTGCAGGCGTCGTCGTGGCGCCGAGGAAAGTGCTGACCGCCGCGCACTGCCTTGGCCGGGCGGCGCTCGGTGTCGACGTTGGCCGGATGCGTGACTTCAAGGTGATCGCGGGCCGGGACGGCCTCCGCGGAACCGATGGGCGGGAGATCCCCGTGCAGGCGGCGTGGAGCAACCCGAGGTTCGATCCCTCGACGAACGCCGGGGACCTGGCGGTGCTCACCCTGGCCGACCCGGTCCCCGCGAAGGACGTGATCCCCATGGCCGAATCCGGCGACGCGGCGTACGAACCGGGTACGAGCGCGGTGGTCTACGGATGGGGTGACACCACGGGCAACGGCGACTACGCCTCGTCACTCCGCGCCGCGAAACTGAGTGTGCTGCCGGACACCGCGTGCGAACGGGCCTACCCCGGGGGCGAAAACGGCACGTACGACGCCTCGGCGATGCTCTGCGCGGGCGAACCGGATGGTGGGTACGACGCCTGCCAGGGAGACAGCGGAGGGCCACTGGTGGCCCGAGGGCGGCTCATCGGGCTGGTGTCCTGGGGAGACGGCTGCGGCCGGGCGGGCAGACCCGGTGTGTACACCCGCATCTCCGCCGCCATCGGCTGGATGCCGGAGGGTGTCTGAACGACATCGGACCGTGATGACGAGAGCGGGCGGCTTCCTCATGGGAAGCCGCCCGTCGCCAGGTCGCGACCTGGCCCTGGCTCGTCGTGGATGCGAGGTGTCAGTGCCGTTCCTCTTCGACGTCGTGTCCCTGCACGGCCGTCAGCCTGTCCGTCTCATCCTGTATCTCCGCGGCGATCTTCTTGAGCTCCGGCTCGAACTTGCGACCGTGGTGGGCGCAGAAGAGCAGCTCACCGCCGCTGATCAGGACGACGCGCAGATATGCCTGGGCGCCGCAGCGGTCACAGCGATCTGCTGCGGTCAGCGGGCTCGCGGGGGTCAGAACAGTAGTCACGTCGCCTCTTCTCTAGCTCGACGAGCTGTCGTACCAGGGTCAACATCCAACCAGGCCGAAAACGTTCCCGCTCGTGGCTTTTCTTTGAAACTTCTTCTCAAGATGGCTGTCTGTTGCCGGTTGGCGGCGAATGTGCCGTATTGCGTAGCGCTACGGTTTCGCGTTGCTTGTCTCGGTGGTTCGGTCCTCCCGGCCGGCTTGCCGGTTTGTTCATGAGGACGTGCCCGGAGCCTAAATGGTTCATGCCTGGAAGGGAACGTGATGTGCGCGTCACTCCTCCGAGGGATCGAACGTGCATGCGAAGCTGGACTAGTGTGAGGGGTGCTCGAAGGGTGGCGTGACGACCGCTCCACCGGGCCTCGGTACCCTCTCAGCGGCGACCGAAGCCGAACCCCTGCCCACTGGGCCCCAAAAGAAATTCAGCGAGGAGCGAACCGCGTGACCGCCGATACGTCCGTGCCGTCCACTGCGCTGCTGACCGGAGCAGACCGAGACGGTTCCAACTACACCGCGCGGCATCTCCTCGTACTCGAAGGGCTCGAAGCCGTTCGCAAGCGACCCGGCATGTACATCGGGTCCACGGACAGCCGCGGTCTCATGCACTGCCTCTGGGAGATCATCGACAACTCCGTCGACGAGGCCCTGGGCGGCTACTGCGACCGCATCGAGGTCATCCTCCACGACGACAACTCGGTGGAGGTCAGGGACAACGGCCGGGGGATCCCGGTCGACGTCGAGCCCAAGACGGGCCTGTCCGGCGTCGAGGTCGTGATGACGAAGCTGCACGCCGGCGGAAAGTTCGGCGGCGGTTCGTACGCCGCGTCGGGCGGACTGCACGGCGTGGGCGCCTCCGTGGTCAACGCCCTCTCCGCCCGGCTCGACGTCGAGGTCGACCGCAACAGCGCGACCCACTCGATCAGCTTCCGGCGGGGAGTCCCGGGGATCTTCACCGAACAAGGTCCCGACAGCCCGTTCGATCCGGCCAACGGCCTGATCAAGGGCAAGCGGGTGCCGAAGACCCGTACCGGCACGAGGGTGCGCTACTGGGCGGACCGGCAGATCTTCCTCAAGGACGCCAAGCTCGGCCTGGAGACGCTTCACCAGAGGGCGCGGCAGACGGCCTTCCTCGTCCCCGGCCTCACCATCGTCGTACGCGACGAGCGCGGTCTCGACGGCGAGGGGAAGTCGGAGGAGACCTTCCACTTCGACGGCGGAATCAGCGAATTCTGCGAGTACCTGGCCCAGGACAAGGCGGTCTGCGATGTGCTGCGCCTGTCCGGGCAGGGCACGTTCAAGGAGACCGTGCCGGTCCTGGACGAGCGCGGGCACATGACGGCGACCGAGGTCACCCGTGAACTCGGAGTCGACATCGCCCTGCGCTGGGGCACCGGATACGACACCAACATCAAGTCCTTCGTCAACATCATCGCCACCCCCAAGGGCGGCACGCACGTCACCGGGTTCGAACGCTCCGTGACCAAGACCCTCAACGAGGCGCTGCGGTCCGCGAAGCTGCTCCGTGTGGCCGAGGACGACATCGTCAAGGACGACGCGTTGGAGGGCCTCACCGCGGTCGTGACCGTGCGGCTGGCGGAGCCGCAGTTCGAGGGGCAGACCAAGGAGGTGCTCGGAACCTCGGCGGCCAACCGGATCGTCGCCAACGTCGTGGCCAAGGAGCTCAAGGCGTTCCTGACCTCGACGAAGCGCGATGCCAAGGCGCAGGCCAGGGCGGTCCTGGACAAGGCCGTGGCGGCCGCGCGCACCCGTATCGCCGCGCGCCAGCACAAGGACGCCCAGCGCCGGAAGACGGCACTGGAGACCTCCTCGCTGCCGGCGAAGCTCGCCGATTGCCGCAGCGACGACGTCGACCGCAGCGAGCTCTTCATCGTCGAGGGCGACTCCGCCCTCGGCACGGCCAAGCTCGCCCGGAACAGCGAGTTCCAGGCGCTGCTGCCGATCCGGGGCAAGATCCTCAACGTGCAGAAGGCGTCCGTCTCGGACATGCTGAAGAACGCCGAGTGCGGCGCGATCATCCAGGTCATAGGAGCCGGGTCCGGACGCACCTTCGACATCGACGCGGCCCGCTACGGGAAGATCGTCCTGCTGGTGGACGCCGACGTCGACGGCGCGCATATCCGCATCCTGCTGCTGACACTGTTCCAGCGCTACATGCGGCCCATGGTCGAGGCGGGCCGGGTCTTCGCCGCCGTGCCCCCGCTGCACCGGATCGAGCTCGTCCAGGCCAAGAAGGGCCAGGACAAGTACATCTACACGTACTCCGACAACGAACTGCGCCAGCGGTTGCTGGAACTGCAGCGGAAGAAGATCCGGTACAAGGACTCGATCCAGCGCTACAAGGGACTGGGCGAGATGGACGCCGACCAGTTGGCGGAGACCACGATGGATCCCCGCCACCGCACGCTGCGGCGGATCAACATCGGCGACCTGGAAGCGGCCGAGAAGGTCTTCGATCTGCTGATGGGGAACGAGGTGGCACCGCGCAAGGAGTTCATCACCAGCTCGGCCGCCACGCTCGACCGCTCGCGCATCGACGCCTGAGCGGTGCCGTCTCCGCCCGGAGCGTCCACCTGTCTCCACCCGTGGGTGGAGACAGCGCCTCCACCCTTGATCAACCCCTGGGCCGATCCTCCGTCCCGGTCGGTTCCGTAGCGTCGAAGGCGTCCGATCTTCCCGCTTCACGCAGGCAGCCATGCCGGGGTTCGTCGATGTCCTGGTGACCATCGCCGTCGTCGCTGTCGTCGTCCGTCAGTTCTCGGCGCAGCGGATCTCCGAGGGCGGGCGCTGGTGGGTCCTGCCGGGCGTCCTCCTCGTCATGTCGCCGCGGGAGCCGGGGACGGTCGATCCGCGTCACTCGGCGCTGTCCGTGGCGTTCCTGTGCGCGGAACCGATGGTGACGCTGGTCCTGATCGCCGACGGACTGTCCAACCCGGAGATCGCGCGCAGACTGCACATCTCGCAGGCCACGGTGAAGAGCCACATCAACAATCTCTTCGCCAAGGCCGGGGTACGTGACCATGCACAGGCCGTTCGCTACGCCTATGTTCGGGGCCTTGCGCAGCCATCCGGTCCGGTTTTCACCTGATGGGGTGAACGCCGGCGAATGAATCGTCCGAGGTCTTCCCAATCCGCCCATTCTTGGGTACGCGGCCGAAGTGGTCAGTGGACAAGGGGAGTTGTTCGGTGGAGAAGGAAGCAGGGCGCGACGCCGCAGCGGTGCGGCTCGTCGACCCGTGGTACGACACGCTTGCCTCCGGATGGGGCGAGTTGGACGGGGCGGGGAATTTCGTACCCGCGGGGCCGGCCGGTCCCGCGGCCCCGCAGCGCGGCCACAGCGCGGCCGAGATCTATCTGGAGGTGCAGCGCAGCGGAGCTTTCCAGGAGGTGCGCCGCCGGTACAGGCGCTTCGTCCTTCCCGCGACGATCGCCTTCCTCACCTGGTACCTCGCCTATGTCGTGGTCGCGGTCACCGAGCCCGGGCTGATGTCGCGTCCGGTGGCCGGATCGGTCAATGTCGCGATGGTCGCGGGTCTCGGGCAGTTCCTCACGACGTTCCTCCTCACCTGGGCCTACGCGCGGCACGCGCGGCTGCGCAGGGACCGGGCCGCGCTCGAACTGCGCTGGGAGACGCAGGAGATGACACGGGAGGCGGGACGTTGAGCGGGAATCACCAGACGCTGGCGCTCGTGCTCTTCAGCGCCTTCATCGCGGTGACGCTCGCCATCACCACCTGGGTGAGCCGCAACCGGCACGGCTCGGCCGAGGAGTTCTACGCGGGCGGTCGGCTGTTCTCTCCGATGGAGAACGGTTTCGCCATCGCGGGCGACTACATGTCGGCGGCCTCCTTTCTCGGTATCTCCGGCCTGATCGCCCTCTACGGCTACGACGGCATGCTCTACTCGGTGGGGTTCTTCGTCGCCTGGCTCGTGGTTCTGCTGCTGATCGCCGAACTGGTCCGAAACTGCGGCCGGTTCACACTGGCCGACGTGGTGGCGGCGCGCATGGCGCAGCGCCCGGTACGGATCGCCGCGGGCACGTCGTCCGTCACCGTCTCCGTGCTCTATCTGGTGGCGCAGATGGTCGGCGCGGGCAGCCTCGTCGCCCTGCTCCTCGGCGGTACGGGCGGCGCCGCACGGTCCTGGACCGTCGTCGGTGTCGGGGCGCTCATGGTGATCTACGTGTCGTTCGGCGGAATGCGGGCCACCACCTGGATCCAGATCGTCAAGGCCGTTCTGCTGATGGCGGGAGCGGTCGTGCTCACCGTGCTCGTCCTGGTCCGCTTCCACGGCGACGTCGACGCGCTGCTCGACTCCGCCGCCCGGCGGAGCGGCCACGGAAGCCGGTTCCTCGCGCCCGGCCTGCTGTACGGCGGGACCTGGACGGCGCGCATCGACTTCATCAGCCTGGGCCTGGCCCTGGTGCTCGGTACGGCAGGACTGCCGCACATCCTGTCGCGGTTCTACACCGTGCCCACCGCCCGCGCGGCCCGGAGGTCGGTCGTCTGGTCGATCGGGCTCATCGGCAGCTTCTACCTGATGACCATCGCGCTCGGGTTCGGTGCCGCGGCGTTGGTCGGCTCGGCCGACGTACGGGTGTCGAACGCCGCGGGGAACACGGCGGTTCCGTTGCTGGCCCTGGTTCTCGGCGGCGGCGAGGGGGCCACCGGGGGGACGATCCTGTTCGCCGTGGTGGCGGCCGTCGCCTTCGCGACCATCCTCGCCGTCGTCGCGGGGATCACCCTCGCCTCCTCCGCCTCCGTCGCGCACGACCTCTACGCCTCACTCAGGAGTCCCGGTTCCCAGCGGTACAGCGAGGTCACCGTGGCCCGGGTCGCCGCGGCCGGGATCGGGGTGGCAGCCATCGGGCTCGGTCTGGTCGCGCAGAACCTGAATGTGGCGTTCCTGGTCGGGCTGGCCTTCGCCGTAGCCGCCTCGGCCAACCTTCCGGCGTTGCTCTACTCCCTGTTCTGGCGGCGTTTCACCACGAGGGGAGCGGTCTGGTCGATCTACGGAGGACTGATTCCCGCGGTGCTCCTCGTGGTGTTCTCCCCGGTCGTCTCCGGCAGCCCGGCCTCGTTCTTCCCCGGGCTCGACTTCCAGTTCTTCCCCTTGGAGAACCCCGGTCTGGTCTCCATCCCGCTGGGTTTCCTGGCCGGTTGGGCCGGAACGGTGACCTCTGCCGAGCCGGCCGATGCAGCCAAGCACGCGGAGACCGAGGTTCGCGCGCTCACCGGCGCCGGAGCGGTGTAGCCGCCGACCACATCGCGGGACCGGGCAGCCTTGCGCGGTACGTGGAGGGCCTCGTCCGTCGTACGAGCCGGTGAGCCCCACGGTCGTTCAACCGGTCAGCCGTTCAACCGGTCGGTCTTCGGCGGAAGGGAGCGGCTGTGGCGGACGCGGGCCGCCGTACTGGCCGCAGGGCCGTATGCGCAACGGCCGTTCCTCGTACTCCTCCAGCGCGTGCGCGATCCAGCCTGCCGTCCGGGACACCGCGAACACCGTCTCGCCCGCCTCCGCGGCCATGCCGGAGCAGACCGAGAGCACGGCCAGCGCGAGGTCGACGTTGGCGTGCAGGGGCGCGTGGCGGGCGGCCGTGGCAACCACGTCGCGCGCGGCGGCGAGCGCGGACGCCGCCTGAGGAACGTCCGCGAGGAGGGCGAACAGGGTCCTCGCCCGCGGGTCCTCGGAGGCGTAGAGCCGGTGCCCGAGTCCCGGCACGCCGCGTCCGGTACGCAGCTGGTCCGCGACCACCGGAACGGCGCTGCCCCGCTCCAGGACCTCGGTCAGCATCCGGTGCGCCAGACCGCTCGCCGCCCCGTGCAGCGGGCCCTCCAGTACCCCGAGGCCCGCGGAGACCACCGCGTACGGATGGGCGTGGGCGGACGCGGCCACTCTGGCGGCCAGCGTCGAAGCCGCGAGATCGTGATCGATCAGCAGGGCGAGCGCGGTGTCCAGCACGGCGACCGACGGCCCGTCCACCGGGCGCGCGGTGAGCTTCGGCCACAGCAGCCGGGCGAGGGCGACCTCCTTGGCCGGCGCCCGCTCCTCGTCGACGGAGGCCCGTTCCCCGTCGTCAGCCGTCGAAGAAGCGGCTGACACCGCGGGCAGCGCGCGGACCAGCGTCGGGATCAGGCTCCGCGCCCCGGCGATCACCGCCTCGCGCGAGAGGTCGAAGCGGAGCGGATCGGCCGTCGCCGCGGCGACCACGGCCACGCGCAACCGGTCCGTCGAACCGCTGTGGGCGGGCAGCGCGTCGACCGCCCGGCGTGCCGCCGCCAGCGCCTCGGCAGGCGCCGCGAAGCGGATCCCCGGCCGCAGGACACCGGTCCAGAGCCACTCGGCGACCTCCTCGTAGGCGTACCGCAGGGCCAGTTCCGTGGCGTCGACGCCACGGAAGTAGTAGCGGTCGCTCTCGATCAGCGTGATGCCGGTACGGAACACCAGGTCACCGGTGCCGGCGGCGGAGGGCTCACGGCGGCCCGAGCGCCGGGCCAGCGCGTCCACCTCCGCGGCGTCGAACGTGCTGCCGCGCCCGCCGGGGGCCCGTCTGCTGCTCAGCTGCCCCCGGCTGACGTAGGCGTACACGGTCTCGGGCTTCACCCCGAGACGGTCGGCCGTCTCCTTCGTGCTGAGCCGCCGCGGTGCCGTCGCGTCCGGAGCGTCTTCCGGAACTGCCTGATCCTTCATGCCGTCAACCGTATCTACATTGATGTAATCAACATTGACAGGATTGAAGTCAATCATGAATGGTCGAATCAATATCGATGGCTCACCGGAACGTTCACGGAGGAAACGATGCAGATCACGACTGGCGGCGGCCTCGACGTACCCCGCGGCCTCGCGGGCGTCGTCGTCACGGACACGGCTCTCGGCGATGTCCGGGGCGGCGAGGGCTTCTACCACTACCGGCAGTACTCGGCGACCGAGCTGGCGCGGACCCGGAGCTTCGAGGACGTCTGGTACCTGATGTTCGAGGGCGAACTGCCCGATGCCGCGGCCCGGGACGGCTTCACCGCCCGGACCGCCGTCCTGCGACGCCTGCCCGCGCAGGTGCGCGAGGCCCTGCCCGCGATAGCCCGGGCAGGAGCCGTCTCGGGCCCGCTGGCCGGTCTGCGCACCGCCCTGTCGCTCCTCGGCGCCGCGGCGCACTTCCGGCCGGTGTACGACCTCGACGCCGGCCGGCGCCGCGACGACGCCCTGGCCGCCTGCGCCGCCGTTCCCACCGTGCTCACCGCCCTGCACCGGCTCGGTCGGGGCCTGGAGCCGGTCGAGCCCCGCGACGACCTGCCGTACGCGGCCAACTACCTGTACATGCTCGACGGTTCCGTGCCGGACGCTCGACGCGTCAGGGCCGTGGAGCAGTACCTGATCTCCACGATCGACCACGGCTTCAACGCCTCCACCTTCACGGGCCGGGTCGTCGCCTCCACCGGCGCCGATGTCGCCGCCTGCCTGGTGGCGGCCGTCGGCGCCCTCTCAGGTCCGCTGCACGGAGGGGCGCCCAGTCGCGCCCTGGACACCCTGGACGCCATCGGGACCCCGGACCGCATCGACGGCTGGATCCGTGAACGGGTGCTCGCGGGGGAGCGGATCATGGGCTTCGGCCACCCCGTCTACCGCACCGAGGACCCCCGTTCCCGCATGCTCCGGGACATCGCCCGGAGCTTCGGCGGCCCGCTCGTCGATCTCGCCGTCGAGGTGGAGCGGCAGGTCGAGGCGATCCTCGCCGAACTCAAGCCGGGCCGCGAGCTCCACACCAACGTGGAGTTCTACGCCGGGGTCGTGATGGAGCTGTGCGGGCTGCCGCGCGAGATGTTCACCCCGACGTTCTGTGCGGCGCGGGTGATCGGCTGGAGCGCCAATATCCTGGAGCAGGCGGAGGACACGAAGATCATCCGCCCGGCGGCCCGTTACGTCGGCACACCGCCGTCGCAGTCGGTCCCGGCGCCCTGAAGATCCGGAGGAAGGTCCCCGTTGAACCCGCCGCCCCCACCCCGCGCGCAGCAGATTCCGGTCGTCGTCCTCGCGGGGTTCCTGGGGTCGGGCAAGACGACACTGCTCAACCACCTCCTCCGCAACCGTGCGGGCAACCGGATCGGCGTGATCGTCAACGACTTCGGTTCGATCGAGATCGACGCCATGACGGTCTCGGGGCAGGTCGGCTCGACGGTCTCGCTCGGCAACGGCTGCCTGTGCTGCGCGGTCGACGCGAGCGAGCTCGACTCCTTCCTGGAGACGCTGACCCGGCCCTCGACCCGTCTCGACGTGATCGTCATCGAGGCCAGCGGACTGGCGGAGCCGCAGGAACTCGTCCGCATGCTCCTGGCCAGTGACAATCCGCACGTCATGTACGGCGGGCTGGTGGAGGTCGTGGACGCGGCGGAGTTCCATGCCACCCGGCGCCGCCATCCGGAGATCGACCGCCATCTCGCCGTCGCCGACCTCGTCGTCCTGAACAAGACCGACCGGGTCGGCGACGACGAACTGGCCCGCGTCCGCGAGGCCGTCGCCACGGCCGGCGCACCGGGCACCGGCGGATCGGCGGGCGACGGCGCGGGCGCCGTCATCTGCGCCACGTACGGGCGCATCGATCCCGAGCTGCTCTTCGACCCGTCGCTGCGGCCGGACGGCGAGGAGAAGGCACGCCAGCTCACCTTCGAGGACCTGCTGCTGGCCGAGCGGGGCGAGAAGGAGGCCGCGGCCGGGCACGAGCATCATCTGCACGCCGCGTACGAGAGCGTGTCCTTCACCGCGGACGTGCCCATGGACCCGCGCAGGCTGATGGACTTCCTCGACTCCCGGCCGCAGGGGCTTTACCGGATCAAGGGATTCGTCGACTTCGGAGCGGGCGACCGCGCCAACAAGTACGTCCTGCACGCGGTCGGCCGGTTTCTGCGATTCGAGCCGCAGCCGTGGGCGCGCGACGAACCGCGCCTCACCCGGCTGGTGCTGATCGGCTCGGGCATCGAACCGGAAGCCCTGCACAAGGAGCTGACCGACTGCCGCGAGACCGACAGGCCGACCCCGGGCACGCTGATGCCCGACGCAGCCCCGGTTCCCGACGCGCCGGCCCCGGAGACGGCGCAGGACGCCGCACACGAGCGAAGCATGTGGGGCGTCCTGCGGTACGTGCGCCGGCCCGACGAGCAGTAGGTCCTGATCGTCGGACCGGCGCCAGCCGTGCGGCGGGCTACACCGGTCCCGCCATCGACGCGACCGGCGCGGCCAGCGGCGCACCCGAACCGTCGCGCCGCGGGTCGGGCGCCGGAAGTCCGGCGGGCGCGCCGTTCTTCTGCGCGGCCCTCGCGGGCGCGGCACCCGCCCAGGCGAAGACCAGGGCGTCCTCCCCCTTGAGGAACCGCTGACAGCGCACCCCGCCGGTGGCCCGGCCCTTGCGCGGGTACTGGTCGAACGGGGTGAGCTTGCACGTCAGCAGCGAGTCGTCCAGCATGCCCTGGGAACCCGCCACCGTGAACACCACCGCGTCCGACGCAGGATCCACGGCCGTGAACGAGATCACCGACGCGCCCGCCGCGAGCTTGACCCCCGCCATGCCACCGGCGGGCCTGCCCTGAGGCCGCACCTGCGCCGCCGGGTAGCGCAGCAACTGCGCGTCGGACGTGATGAAGACCAGGTCCTCCTCGCCCGTGCGCAGTTCGGCCGCGCCGACGATCCGGTCACCGTCCTTGAGGGCGATGACCTCCAGCTCGTCCTTGTTGGCCGGGTAGTCCGGCACCACCCTCTTGACGACGCCCTGCAGCGTGCCGAGCGCCAGACCGGGCGACGCCTCGTCCAGCGTGGTCAGGCAGACGACCTCCTCGTCGCTCTCCAGCGTGAGGAACTCCGAGATCATCGCCCCGCCCGACAGATTGGGCGCCGCGTGCGTGTCCGGAAGCTGTGGCAGATCGATGACCGCGAGCCGCAGCAGCCGTCCCGCCGACGTCACCACCCCGATGTCGCCCCGGGCGGTCGAGGGCACCGCGGACACGATCACGTCGTGCTTGGCGCGCTTGGCGTCCTCGGCGAAGACGATCGGATCGTCGCCGGCGGTACGCGCCAGCAGACCGGTCGACGACAACAGCACTCGGCACGGGTCGTCCGCGACCTCCAGCGGCACCGAGGCGACCTGCGTACCGGCCGACTCCAGCAGCACCGTGCGCCGCTCGGTGCCGAACTTCTTGGCGACCGCGGCCAGCTCCGACGAGACGAGCTTGCGCAGCGCGGCGTCCGACTCGAGGATCGTGGTCAGCTCGTCGATCTCCTTGTTGAGCCGGTCCCGCTCGCTCTCCAGCTCGATCCGGTCGAACTTGGTCAGCCGGCGCAGCGGGGTGTCCAGGATGTACTGCGTCTGGATCTCGCTCAGTGAGAAGCGCTCGATGAGCCGCTCCTTGGCCTGCGCCGAATTGTCGCTGGACCGGATGAGCCGGATGACCTCGTCGATGTCGAGCAGCGCGACGAGCAGCCCCTCGACCAGGTGGAGACGGTCGCGGCGCTTGCCGCGCCGGAACTCGCTGCGCCGACGCACCACGTCGAAACGGTGGTCGAGGTAGACCTCCAGCAGCTCCTTGAGGCCGAGCGTGAGCGGCTGCCCGTCGACCAGCGCCACGTTGTTGATCCCGAAGGAGTCCTCCATCGGGGTCAGCTTGTAGAGCTGCTCCAGCACCGCCTCGGGCACGAAGCCGTTCTTCACCTCGATGACCAGGCGCAGACCGTGCTCGCGGTCGGTCAGGTCCTTCACGTCCGCGATGCCCTGGAGCTTCTTCGCCGAGACCAGGTCCTTGATCTTGGCGATCACCTTCTCCGGGCCGACCGCGAAGGGCAGTTCGGTGACGACGAGGCCCTTGCGGCGCGGCGTCACGTTCTCCACGGACACCGTCGCACGGATCTTGAACGTCCCGCGCCCGCCGGCGTACGCGTCCTTGATGCCGCCCAGGCCCACGATCCGGCCGCCGGTCGGCAGGTCGGGACCGGGGATGAACCGCATCAGGGTCTCCAGGTCCGCGCCCGGATGCTTGATCAGGTGGCGGGCGGCGGCGACGACCTCGCCCAGGTTGTGCGGAGGCATGTTGGTCGCCATGCCGACCGCGATCCCGGACGCCCCGTTGACCAGGAGGTTCGGGTACGCGGCCGGGAGAACGGAGGGCTCCTGCTCCTGGCCGTCGTAGTTCGCCTGGAAGGCGACGGTGTCCTCGTCGATCGACTCCGTCATCAACGACGTGGCGTCGGCCATCCGGCACTCGGTGTACCGCATGGCGGCCGGCGGGTCGTCGTTGCCGAGCGAACCGAAGTTGCCGTGGCCGTCGACCAGGGGCAGACGCATGGAGAACGGCTGCGCCAGCCGGACCAGCGCGTCGTAGATCGACGCGTCGCCGTGCGGGTGCAGCTTGCCCATGACCTCGCCGACGACCCGCGCGCACTTCACGAAGCCGCGGTCGGGGCGCAGGCCCATCTCGTTCATCTGGTACACGATGCGGCGGTGCACCGGCTTCAGACCGTCACGGGCGTCGGGCAGGGCCCGTGAGTAGATCACCGAGTACGCGTACTCGAGGAAGGAGCCCTGCATTTCGTCGACGACGTCGATGTCGAGGATGTTCTCCTCGAAGTCGTCCGGCGGCGGGGTCTTCGTGCTGCGGCGGGCCATCGCTGCTGCGACTCCTTCACGGATTTTGTTCGGGCAACCTCAGGTTCTGACGCGGACCATTGTGGACCTCCGCACGGACAACGCCGACCTCGCCCCATCCCAACCGGCCTCCCCGCGGCCGCCAGGAAGGGCCCCGAAGCGGCGGCGGGGGCGCGTGCGCCGGGTGGTGCGCCCCTCTTTCACACGAACTTCCGCGGTACGGGAACTTCGCCAGGTGTCGGTGCGCTTGCTTACAGTGGCAGGTCTCGCAGGAAATCCAGTATCGCGATCGAAGGGACGTACATGCCCATGGGTCACACGGCCACAGCCCAGGCCGGTTCCGGCGGCTTGACAGCGACCGAGCACCGCCTGGCCAACGGCCTGCGCGTGGTGCTCTCCGAGGACCATCTGACCCCGGTCGCCGCGGTCTGCCTCTGGTACGACGTCGGATCGCGCCACGAGGTCGAGGGACGCACCGGTCTGGCTCACCTCTTCGAGCACCTGATGTTCCAGGGCTCCGGCCAGGTGAAGGGGAACGGACACTTCGAGCTGGTGCAGGGCGCCGGCGGTTCGCTCAACGGGACCACCAGCTTCGAGCGCACCAACTACTTCGAAACGATGCCCGCGCACCAGCTGGAGCTGGCCCTCTGGCTGGAGGCGGACCGCATGGGTTCGCTCCTCGCCGCGCTCGACGAGGAGTCGATGGAGAACCAGCGCGACGTCGTCAAGAACGAGCGCCGCCAGCGCTACGACAACGTCCCCTACGGCACGGCGTTCGAGCGGCTGACGGCGCACGCCTACCCCGAGGGGCACCCGTACCACCACACCCCGATCGGCTCGATGGCGGACCTGGACGCCGCGACGCTGGAGGACGCGCGCACGTTCTTCCGTACGTACTACGCGCCGAACAACGCGGTGCTGTCGGTCGTCGGCGACATCGACCCCGAGCAGACGCTCGCCTGGATCGAGAAGTACTTCGGCTCCATCCCCTCCCACGACGGAAAGCGGCCCCCGCGCGACGGCACGCTGCCCGACGTCATGGGCGAGCAGCTGCGCGAAGAGGTGCGCGAGGAGGTCCCGGCGCGGGCACTGATGGCCGCCTACCGGCTCCCGCACGACGGCACCCGCGAGTGCGACGCGGCGGACCTCGCGCTGACCGTGCTGGGCGGCGGGGAGTCGTCGCGGCTGCACAACCGCCTGGTCCGCCGCGACCGTACGGCCGTGGCGGCCGGATTCGGGCTGTTGCGGCTGGCGGGCGCCCCGTCGCTCGGCTGGCTGGACGTCAAGACCTCCGGCGGGGTCGAGGTGCCGCGGATCGAGGCGGCGGTCGACGAGGAGCTGGCCCGGTTCGCCGCCGAGGGCCCGACTCCAGAGGAAATGGAGCGCGCGCAGGCACAGTTGGAGCGCGAGTGGCTGGACCGGCTCGGTACGGTCGCGGGCCGCGCCGACGAACTCTGCCGGTTCGCCGTGCTGTTCGGCGACCCCCAGCTCGCCCTGACCGCCGTGCATCGGGTTCTCGACGTGACGGCGGAGGAGGTCCAGGCGGTCGCCCAGGCCCGGTTGCGTCCCGACAACAGGGCGGTACTGGTCTACGAACCGGTCGAACCGGCCGATTCCGCGGACGCCGCGGAGACGGACGGGAAGAACGCCGACGACACCGACGCGCACGAAGGAGCGGACCAGTGACCGACGCCGCCGCGACTGGAGTTTCGATGCAGTTCCACCCCCAGCCGGCCCCCGGCGTCGCCCGCCCGTGGGCCTTCCCCGCCCCGGAGCGCGGTTCGCTGCCCAACGGCCTCACGGTGTTGCGCTGCCACCGCCCCGGCCAGCAGGTGGTGGCGGTCGAGATCATCCTCGACGCCCCGCTGGACGCCGAGCCGGAGGGCCTGGACGGCGTGGCCACGATCATGGCGCGGGCCCTGTCCGAGGGCACCGACAAGCACACCGCCGAGGAGTTCGCCGCCGAGCTGGAGCGCTGTGGCGCCACGCTCGACGCGCACGCCGACCACCCCGGCGTGCGGGTCTCCCTGGAGGTCCCGGCCTCCCGGCTGACCAAGGCGCTCGGACTGGTCGCCGAGGCACTGCGGGCTCCCGCCTTCGCCGACAGCGAGATCGAACGGCTGGTGCGCAACCGGCTCGACGAGATCCCGCACGAGCAGGCCAACCCGGCGCGCCGCGCCGCCAAGCAGCTCTCCAAGGAGCTCTTTCCGGCCACGTCGCGGATGTCCCGGCCGCGTCAGGGCACCGAGGAGACGGTGGAGCGGATCGACGCGCAGGCGGTGCGCGCCTTCTTCGAGGCCCATGTCCGCCCGTCCGCGGCGACTGCCGTGGTCGTCGGCGACCTCACCGGGATCGACCTGGAGGCCCTGCTCGCCGACACGCTCGGCGACTGGTCGGGAGACACCGTCGAGCCGCGCCCCGCTCCGCCGATCACCGCCGACGACACCGGCCGCGTGGTCATCGTGGACCGCCCGGGCGCGGTGCAGACGCAGCTGCTGATCGGCCGGATCGGACCGGACCGGCACGACAGCGTGTGGCCTGCCCAGGTGCTCGGCACGTACTGCCTGGGCGGCACGCTCACCTCCCGGCTGGACCGGGTGCTGCGCGAGGAGAAGGGCTACACCTACGGTGTCCGCGCCTTCGCCCAGGTGCTGCGGTCGTCGGCCCCGGACTCGGCCACGGGCGCGACCGGTGCCGCCATGCTCGCGATCAGCGGATCGGTGGACACCGAGTCGACCGGACCGGCGCTGGAGGACCTGTGGACGGTCCTGCGGACGCTGGCGGCCGAGGGGCTCACCGACGAGGAGCGCGAGACCGCGGTGCAGAACCTCGTGGGTGTCGCGCCGCTGAAGTTCGAGACGGCGGCCTCCGTCGCGGGCACGCTCGCCGACCAGGTCGAGCAGCACCTCCCGGACGACTTCCAGGCCCACCTGTACACCCGGCTCGCCTCGACCGGCACGGTCGAGGCGACCGCGGCCGTGGTCAGCGCCTTCCCGGGCGACCGGCTGGTGACGATCCTCGTCGGCGACGCGTCCCGGATCGAGGAGCCGGTCCGGGCCCTGGGCATCGGCGAGGTGTCGGTGGTCGCCGGCTGAGCGGTACGCCGTCCCGGCCCCGGCCCGACCGCCCGGGCCGGGGCCGGGTGAGGGCGTGCGCGGGCACCCGCAACGGCGCACGAGGCCGCTCACCAGCCGTGAAGGTGACGACGCACCGGCCGACGGCCACCTGCGTTTCCCGTCCCGACCTCGGGTTCCCGGACTCCGACCGGTGTTCCGGGCCCCGACGCCCCGGGCCCGTCGGCCGGTCGGGCCCCGACGCCCGGGCCCGGACGTCCCGGCCCCGGCGTCCGGGCTTCGGCGCCCCGGGCCTGTCGGCCGACGCCGGGCGTCCGGCGCCCCGCTCCCGTACCGGGGCAGGTCCCCAAAGGACAGCCAGCGGATCCTGCCGGGGCCGCACGGAACGGGCCGACGCCGAACGGGAACGGCCTGACCGGGGCCGTCGGCCCCGGCGGCCGGGCGCGCGGGCGAGGAAGACCCCTGTGAGCGATGTCTCGCCGGGGTCTTCCCTTCGTGTCCGTCCCGGCGGCGAGGTTGCCCGTACGTCCTGTGGCATGCGCTACAAAACGGCTTGTCCGTTTGGTGAAGGAATGTGCTCGCGCTTAGCGTCGACCGGGCTGTCCGCCACTCGTATGTCGCGACCGCGACGCACCGGACAGCCATCGCCGAGTCCCGTCGGGCGTGAGCCCTGGGGAGCCGGGGACCCGAAGCAGTCCCTGGGGTGAATCGGAAGCCCGAGCCTCGGTGAGGCCGGGGCGCCCGTAGGAGACCTTCCTGCTCCGAACCCGTCAGCTAACCCGGTAGGCGAGAGGGAAGGAAAGGATCAGCCACTTCATGGCGTTCACCCGTGCCACCGGGAAGCACCGTGCCCCCGGCCGACCGACGCGCCGCAGCGCGATGATCGCCGGCGTCGCGGCGCTGGCCACCACCGGCGTCGTCGCAGGCGCCGCCTCCCCGGCCCTCGCCGCGGACACCAAGACACCCGCGGTCGGTGAGACCGGCCTGCACCAGGTCATCGCGATCCAGGACGCCATCGCCGACCGGGTCGAAGCCCAGGCCGACGCGCAGCAGCACCGGGCCGACCTCGTGGCCGAGGCGAAGGCGGCGGCTCAGCGGAAGGCCGCGGCCGAGAAGCGCGCCGAGGCCGAGGCGAAGCGCGCCGCCGAGGCGCGGGCCGAGAAGGCGCGTGCCGCCCGCGCCGCCGAGCGCACCCGCCTGGGTCTCTTCCAGCTCCCGGTCGCCGGTTCCTACGTCACCACCGGCTACAAGTCCAGCGGTTCGCTCTGGTCCTCCGGCAGCCACTCGGGCATCGACTTCCACGCGGCGTCCGGCAGCTCCGTCGTCGCCGTCGGTGCCGGTACGGTCGTCGAGGCGGGCTGGGGCGGCGCGTACGGCAACAACGTCGTGCTGCGCATGACGGACGGCACGTACACGCAGTACGGGCACCTCTCGTCGATCGGTGTCCGTGTCGGCCAGAGTGTCGGCGCGGGCCAGCAGATCGGTCTCTCCGGCTCGACCGGCAACTCCACCGGGCCGCACCTCCACTTCGAGGCCCGGACCACTCCCTTCTACGGATCCGACATGAACCCCGTCGCGTATCTGCGCGCCCACGGCGTCTCCGTCTGACCGACGGCCGGCCCCCGAACCGCACCTACGGCCCCGGCAGCACGGCGGGGAGGATCTTCGCCCGCCGGACGGCCGGTTCCACGACCCGTCGGCGCAGGCGTCCGGCAGCCTCGCGCCGATCGTGACGCCGACCCGGCTCCGGCTCGGGACGGAGAACGGGTCCGGTCCGCAGAAAGACCGACCGGAGAAGGGGGCGAGAGGGGAAGGGCCGGAAAAGGGCCGGGCCCGGCAGAGGTGCCCGGGCCGGAGAATGCAAAGAGCCGCGGTGCCGGTGGGCGGCATCGCGGCTCTGTGGCGGGACTCGGTCCCGCGGGCCCGGAACCCGGGACGGGGCTCAGACGGTCTCCGGGAGTTCGTCGAGACCCTCCGCCACCAGCTTCGCCAGGCGGTCGAGGGCGGCCTCGGCGTCGTCCGCCTCGGACGCGAGCACGATCTCCTCGCCGCCCTCCGCGCCGAGACCGAGCACCGCGAGCATGGATGCGGCGTTCACCGGGGTGCCGTCGGCCTTGGAGACCGTCACGGGGATGCCGGAAGCCGTGGCGGCACGGACGAATATGGAAGCGGGGCGGGCGTGCAGGCCCTCGGCCCAGCCGACGTTGACGCGGCGCTCAGCCATGGTTCTGCCCTTCATGAATCACTAGTTGTCTAGACCATTCTCTCATGCGGTGCGCGGTGCTCCGGCCGACCCGCGCCACACCCACGAGCGGTGCCGCAACGCCGTTCGGCCCCCCTCAGACTGCCCCGGCCCCGGGAGCTACGCGAGTGGTGGGCGAGCCGTAGTCTGTGCCCATGCAGTCCTCGCCGGAGCAGAGTCCGCATCACGCCTATCCCGACCACTGGGAAGCGGACGTGGTCCTCCGGGACGGAGGCACTGCGCGGATCAGGCCCATCACCACGGACGACGCCGAACGCCTGGTCAGTTTCTACGAGCAGGTCTCCGACGAGTCGAAGTACTACCGCTTCTTCGCCCCGTACCCCCGGCTGTCCGCCAAGGATGTGTACCACTTCACCCACCACGATTACGTCGACCGGGTGGGGCTCGCGGTCACGGTCGGCGGCGAGTTCATCGCGACCGTCCGCTACGACCGGATCGACGGACAGGGCAGGCCCGCCTCCGCGCCCGCGGACGAGGCCGAGGTCGCCTTCCTGGTCCAGGACGCGCACCAGGGCCGGGGCGTGGCGTCGGCGCTGCTGGAGCACATCGCCGCCGTGGCCCGCGAGCGCGGCATCCGCCGCTTCGCCGCCGAGGTGCTCCCCGCCAACACGAAAATGATCAAGGTGTTCCGGGACGCCGGCTACACCCAGCAGCGGAGTTTCGAGGAAGGCTCCGTCCACCTCACCCTGAACCTCGAACCGACGGCCGAGTCCCTCGCCGTCCAGCGCGGCCGTGAACAGCGGGCCGAGGCGCGCTCCGTGCAACGGCTGCTCGCCCCCGGATCCGTGGCCGTCATCGGCGTCGGCCGGGCGCCCGGTGGTGTCGGCCGCACGGTCCTGCGCAACGTCCTCGCAGCCGGTTTCACCGGCCGTACGTATGCCGTGAATCGTTCCTTCGCCGCCGACCAGGGCGCCATCGACGGCGTCCCCGCCCGCCGCTCGGTCGGCGAAATCGGCGAACCGGTGGACCTCGCGGTCGTCGCCGTCCCCGCCGAACGCGTACCGGAGGCGGTGGCCGACTGCGGCGAGCACGGCGTCCAGGGCCTCGTCGTCCTCTCCGCCGGATACGCCGAGTGGGGCGCCGAGGGCAGGGACCGGCAGCGCGAACTGGTCCGTCAGGCGCGCTCGTACGGGATGCGGATCATCGGCCCGAACGCCTTCGGCGTCATCAACAACGCCGAGGCCGTCCGGCTGAACGCCTCTCTCGCACCCGAGCCTCCCCAGCGCGGACGCATCGGGCTGTTCACCCAGTCGGGGGCGATCGGCATCGCCCTGCTCTCCCGGCTCTACCGGCAGGGCGCCGGGCTCTCCACCTTCATCTCCGCGGGCAACCGGGCCGACATCTCGGGCAACGACTTCCTGCAGTACTGGTACGAGGACCCGGACACCGACGTCGCCCTGCTGTACCTCGAATCGTTCGGCAACCCGCGCAAGTTCATGCGGCTCGCCCGGCGCACCGCGGCCGCGAAGCCCGTGGTCGTGGTGAAGGGGGCCCGGCACAGCGGCTCCACCCCGCCCGGCCACGCCGTGCCCGTCAGCCGGATCCCGGACGCGACGGTCTCCGCCCTCATGCGGCAGGCGGGCGTGATCCGCGTCGACACGGTGACGGAGATGGTCGACGTGGCCCTCCTCCTCGCGGACCAGCCGCTCCCGGCGGGCCCCCGGGTCGCGATCCTCGGCAACTCCGAGTCGCTCGGGCTGCTCACGTACGACGCCTGCCTGACCGAGGGGCTGCGCCCGCGACTGCCCCTCGACCTCACCACCGCCGCGACGCCGCAGGACTTCCGCGACGCCCTGACCGAGGCCCTCGCCGACGAGGACTGCGACTCGGTGATCGTCACGGCGATCCCCTGGGTGGGCGAGGACGGCGAGGCGGAGAACGGCGGCGGGGAGGTGCTGGCGACCGCCCTGCGCGCCGCCGCGGCCACCGGTCCCGCCAAGCCGGTGGCCGTCGTCCACGTGGAGATCGGCGGGCTGGCGGAGGCCCTCGCCGTGGCCAGCGGCACGGTCGCGCCGCCACGCACGGCCAAGCCGTCCTCCACGACCGGGGAACCCGCGACCGCTCAGCCGGCGACCGCCTCCGCGCACGCCGGGACCGCCCACGCCGGGGCCCCGGACGCCCGGGACGGTCAGCACGCCCGGGCCACCCCGGAGGGACCCGGAACGGACGGCCGCGCGGGCCGGATCCCCGCCTACCCCGCCGCCGAACGGGCCGTACGCGCCCTGGCCGAGTCGGTGCGGTACGCGCAATGGCGACGGCAGGCCGCTGTACCCGGCAAGGTGCCCGAGTTCCTCGACGACACCACCGACGAGTCCGGGGCCGCCGCGCTGATCGAACCCCTCCTCGGCCCGGACCCCGACCCTCGCGGCAGACAGCTCACGCCCGACGAGGCGTGCGAGCTCCTCGGCCGCTACGGCATCGCCGTGCGGCCGACGCTGCCCGCCCCCGACCCGGAGGCCGCCGTCGCCGCGGCGGCGCGGCTCGGTTATCCCGTGGCGCTCAAGACCACCGCGCACCATCTGCGTCACCGGGCCGATCTCGGTGGCGTGCGGCTGGACCTCGCGGGCGAGGACGCGCTGCGCCGCGCGTACGGCGAACTGACCGACCTGCTCGGCAGGCCCGCCGAACTCCGGCCCGTCGTCCAGGCCATGGCCCCGCGCGGCGTCGACACCGTCGTACGGGCCACGATCGACCCGGCGGCGGGCGCCGTCCTGTCCTTCGGGCTCGCGGGAGCGCCCTCCGAACTCCTCGGCGACACCGCCCACCGACTGGTTCCGGCCACCGACCGCGATGCCGCCGAGCTGATCCGGTCCATTCGGGCGGCCCCCGTGCTGTTCGGCTGGCGGGGCGCGGCACCCGTGGACACCGCGGCGCTCGAAGAACTGCTGCTGAGGGTGTCCCGGCTGGTCGACGACCACCCCGAGGTGGTCTCCGTCGCCCTGGAACCGGTCGTGGTCGCCCCCCATGGGCTGAGCGTTCTCGGCGCGAGCGTCCGGCTCTCACCGCCGCCGCCCCGCACCGACCTCGGTCCCCGCCGCCTCCCCAACTACTGAGCCGGACAACCGCCGACGGGGCCCGGACCGGGCCCGCACCGCTCCGGCCGCCGGGTGCCCCCGAGAGCGCGGACCGCCGTCCCCGGTCCGCGCCGCCGCACGACGTCCCCGGCAGTCATCCGCCCCCCGTAGGATGGTGCCCATGGCTAAGACCGGTACGACGACCCAGGGGCTGCGCGCGGCGATCGAGCGCAGTGGCTACTACCCGGCCCTCGTGGCCGAGGCGGTGGAAGCCGCCGTGGGCGGTGAGCCCGTCGCCTCGTACCTCGTCCACCAGGAGACCACCTTCGACTCCAACGAGGTGCGCCGCCACGTCACGGTCCTGGTCCTCACGGGCACCCGTTTCATCGTCAGCCACACCGACGAGCAGAACGCGGACACCACGTCCCCGTCGCCGTACGCCACCACCTCCACGGAATCGGTCAAGCTCGACCGCATCTCGTCGGTCGTGGTCAGCCGGGTCGTGGCCGACCCCGAGAAGTACGTGCCGGGTACGCTGCCGCGCGAGGTCGTCCTCACCATCGGCTGGGGAGCGGTCTCCCGCATCGATCTGGAACCGGCCGCCTGCGGCGACCCCAACTGCGAGGCCGACCACGGCTACACCGGCAACTCCACCGCCGACGACCTGAGCCTGCGGGTCAGCGAGGCCGGTGACGGCCCGGACACCGTGCGCCAGACGCTCGCCTTCGCACAGTCCCTCTCCGAGGCCACGGCCGCGACCGCGGCGACCGGCCGCTGATGGCCCAGCCGGCCTGGCAGGACCCCGTTCTGCTCGACATCGCCACCGCTCCCGTCCCCGAGTACGGCAGCGGCTCGCTCGGCGATCTGCTGCCCACGCTCGTGGCGGGGCAGGGCGTGCCCGGATTCACCGCGACGATCCCCGAACTCGCCCCGGCCGACCGGAACTGCGTGTTCCTGATCGACGGCCTGGGCTGGGAGCAGGTCAGGGCGCACCCCGAGGAGGCACCGTTCCTGCACTCGCTGCTCGCCACCTCGCGCGGTGGCACCGGCCGACCGGTCACAGCGGGTTTCCCGGCCACCACGGCTACGTCGCTGGCCTCGGTCGGCACCGGACGCCCGCCGGGGGAGCACGGCCTGCCCGGCTACACCGTGCGTGATCCGGCGACCGGCGAGCTGATGAACCAGCTCCGCTGGCAGCCCTGGACCCCGCCCGCCGTCTGGCAGCCGCACCCCACCGTCTTCGCGCTCGCCGACGCCGCGGGCGTGCACACGGCCCAGGTCTCCGCACCGGCCTTCGAGCGGACCCCGCTCACCCAGGTCGCGCTCAGCGGCGGCACGTTCCTCGGCCGGCTGACCGGTGAGGAGCGGATGGACGTCGCCGCCGAACGCCTCGCCGCGGGCGACCGGTCGCTCGTCTACACGTACTACAGCGAGGTCGACGCCAACGGCCACCGCTTCGGTGTCGACTCCGACGCCTGGCGCGGACAGCTCATGCACGTGGACAGCCTGGCCCGGCGCCTGGCCGAACAGCTCCCGCCCCGCTCGGCGCTGTACATCACCGCCGATCACGGCATGATCGACATCCCCTTCGACGAGCGGTCCCGCATCGACTTCGACGAGGACTGGGAACTGCGCGCCGGCGTCGCGCTGCTCGGTGGTGAGGGGCGGGCCCGGCACGTGTACGCCGTCCCCGGCGCCGAGAACGATGTCCTGGCCGTCTGGCGCGAAGTGCTCGGCGAGCAGTTCTGGGTGGCGAGCCGGGACGAGGCGATCGAGGCCGGCTGGTTCGGCCCGACGATCGACGAACGCGTCCACGGCAGGATCGGCGACGTCGTCGCGGCGGCCCACGACGATGTGGTGATCACCGCCTCGGTCAATGAACCGCACGAGTCCGCGATGGTCGGCATGCACGGCTCGATGACCCCCGCCGAGCAGCTCGTCCCGCTGCTCGAAGTACGCTCGTAACCGTTTTTTTCCCACCTGCCACCGCTTCTCCTCCCGCCCGAAAGGTGCTCAGCCCCTCATGCCCGAGCTTGTGTTCTTCTCCGGAACGATGGACTGCGGAAAGAGCACACTGGCGCTTCAGATCGCGCACAACCGGTCGGCGAGGGGGCTGCAGGGTCTGAACTTCACTCGGGACGACCGCGCGGGGGAGGGGAAGCTCTCCTCACGGCTCGGGCTGGTGACCGAGGCGGTCGAGGCGGTGGCGGGCATGGATCTGTATGCCTATGTCGTCGACCGGGTGTCGCAGGGCGGCAGGGTCGACTACGTGATCGTGGACGAGGCGCAGTTCCTGGAGCCGGAGCAGATCGATCAATTGGCGCGGGTCGTGGACGACCTGGGCCTGGATGTCTTCTCCTTCGGGATCACCACTGACTTCCGCACCGAGCTCTTCCCCGGCTCGCGGCGGCTGATCGAGCTGGCGGACCGAGTGGAGACGCTTCAGGTGGAAGCGATGTGCTGGTGCGGGGCGCGTGCTACGCACAATGCCCGCACGGTGGGCGGCGAGATGGTGGTGGAAGGTGAGCAGGTCGTGGTCGGTGACGTGAGCAGCCCCGCTGCGGACGTCGGCTACGAGGTGTTGTGCCGGCGTCACCATCGTCGCCGTATGACGAGCGGTTCTGTCCGTGCCGGCGCGCTCTCACCGGACGTCCTGCCAGTGGGTTCCGACTGAGGTTCAACGGCCCTTGGGCCGACGCCGGTACCGGGAGTGCTCGTGCACCATGGCCAGGTGGACCTCGGAGGCGTTCTTCAGCAGGCCCTCGACGACGTGCCGGCGCCGTAGCGGATGGCATTGGTGACCAACGCGAACATCGTGCCGCCAGGGGAGTTGAACGTGCCGGCCTCGGCGCTGGTGTCGTACGCGCGCGTCCACGTCATGCAGACCTGCCGCCCGCGAGCTGTCCGGCGTTGCGCCGGACCGGGCGGTGGCCGGACCTCTGATCGGCGTCTGCGACGGCAACCTCCCGGGCCCGGTGACCCCCCGGTCATGCCTTCGACAGGGGGGACACAGTCATGCCGGGCCCGGAGGACAGCGGTCCTCTTGCAGGACCGCGAAGAACATGACGGGGACCGGTCGGCCGGCCGGTGACGCAGCCGGATTCCCAGTGGGCTCCGAGCCGGTTTTTCAGCCGGTGCAGGTCACCTTCAGCGCGGATATCGCGTGGTGCTCGTAGTTGTTGTCCTCGCCCCGGTCGTGCAGTCGCACGGAGAGCTTCTTGGCGTCGACGGAGAAGGTGCCCGGCACGTTGTACCAGGTGCCGCGACGCTCCTGCTGGCGGACGTAGTAGGAGCCGACGAGGTTGCTGGTCCTGGGCAGGAAGCGGTCGTACACGGTGTAGTAGCTCGGGTTGCCACCGACCCGCGCGATGTCGGAACTCCCGGGCACATGGACGGAGATGCTGCACTTCCTGGCGGTGGCGGGCAGGTCGAACAGCCAGGTCGCCGATCCGCCCGAGTCCTTGGAGGAACTGCCGGACATCGGCATGGAAAGGTACTTCCCCGCGCAGCCGTACCCACCGAAGCCGCCGCTGTGGGTGGCCCAGCCCTCCTTGCCGTCGCTGTAGTACCCCGACTTCTGGAAGCGCTGGGTGGGGCACTCCGGTCCCGACACGCCGCTGTACACCACGGCGGGTGCCGACTTGGGCGCCGAACCGGCCGAGGGGGCCTTGGTGGGAGTGTCCGAGCCCGCGCCGGCGGGGGCCTTGTCGCCGGAACCGCTCTTCGCCGTCTTGTCGGCCGAACCCGTGGTGCCCTTGCCGCCCTTGGTCGCCTCCTCGGTCGACCCGTCCGCGGGCTTTTGCCCGTCCCCGGTGTCCGCGCGTACGTCACCGACGGGGCCCTTGTCACCCCGGGCCGGGCCACCACCCGGCTTGTCGCCACCGACGGCCCGTTTGCCCTCGGGGCTGTCGGGGTCGGTGCCCGGTACGTAGCCGCCGGCCCGACCGTCCTCCTTCCATGCCGCCGCCGCTTCGCTGTTCACGGGCTTGGCCTCGTCCTTCTGGGCGCCCGCCACCACGAACGGGGTCGCGAGGAGCAGCGCACCGGCGAAGGCGGCCGCGACCACCATCGGGCGCGACACCCGGCCGGGGCGCTCCGGGGCACCGCCGTCGCCCGCCACGGCATCGCCGGGAGGGCTGGACGAAGCCGCGGCGGACACGGCGGCCGTGGTGGTGGCCCGCCCGGCCGCGACGGCCGCCGCGCTGGAACCGGCCATCGCGGCAGCGGCAGCCGGCTCCGTAGCGGTCCTCTCGGAAGCGGTCTCCTCGGAAGCTGCCTCCTTTGACGCGGAGCGCCCCCCTGCGGGCGTGGGTTCCGCGGCGGCCGTCGCGGACGACGACGTGCTCGCCCCGGTCGTCCTCCCGGCGGTGCTCTCCGCGACGCCCGACGAGGCCGCGGAGGCAGTGCCCGCAGCAGTGGTGGTGGCGGTGGTGGCCACCACCGGGGTCGTTCCGGCCGTCGGCGCAGCCTCTTCCCGGGCAACCGCCGAGTCCTCACCGCCCGGTTGTCCCTCGGTCCCGGAAGCGGTCCTGCCGATGGAGACCCCGGCCGCGTGCACCACCGCCGGGGTCCGGGCCGCGGGTTCCCCGGCCTCTGGGCCGGACTTCGACGAGGTCGGTGTCCGCGCGCCGCCGCCGTCCTTGCCGCCCGTGACCGAAGTGCCCCCGCCCTCCGTCACCGTGCGGGACGAGAGCGCGGACGGAGCGCCTATGCTCCCGGGAACCGCGTCCTGCGAACTGTCCGGAGCCGTTCCGCCCGAGGCCCCGCTCCGGCCGTTACCGGACTCACTCTCCTCGCTGGACCGCTCTCGCTTCACAGGTCGCCCCTCTTTCCCTGTCATTGATTCTCTTCATTCTCTTCGTTTGCTGATGAGAGCACTCGGTGCCCGCCCCTGCCAGGCGATGTGACGGCCCGTCGCATGCGCTCGTAACCCCGTTCTCGCCCGTCAGCCAGTCCATGGCGTCGTGCACGTGACTTCCCTGGCGCTGGAACCGCGGGAACTCGCCGCGTACGTGGTTCATCACCCCGAACGCATCACGCAGGTGGACATTGAGCACCTGGAGCAAGGGGTATCGGCCCCGAGGACGCCGGGCCCCGACAACTTTATGGCCTCCCGGGGCGCCCAGTCCTGCGGGGTGTACGACGCGTGGCCCAGCGTCCGGCCGTCAATGTCACGCATCACCTGGATGCCTCGCAGACCTGGCCGAAGGAGACCTGACGTCCGTCCGTGGAGTTGGGGTGGGGCCCCCGAGCCCGTGGTACATCCGCATGACCTCGGGCGAGAACGGCTTCCCGTACACCAGCCCGGTGAAGACCTCCGCCACGAACTCGCGGGGGTTGCCGGCGGCGTAGGCGCTCACCCCAAGGGCGAGAGCCTGATGGGGTACGGCGTCGCCGTCCTGCCCGCTGCGGCCGGTGAACTGCGTGAATGCCAGATCGTGGTACTGGGCGCGGGCGTTGACGTAGTGCAGGAAGTGGCCCAGTTCATGCACCATCGTGCCGACGCCGGAGGGGTCGAGCTCGGTCGAGAGGTAGCGGTACCGATTGCCCGCGAGCTTGTTGGTCAACGGATTGCCGACGATATCGGGCGAAGCGATCACCGCGTTGGGTGCGAGGTACTCGGCGCGCTGTAGCCGGCCCCCGCTCCGCTCGGCGACGAGGTCGTCGTGGACTTCCAGGAACCGGCCGTACTTGGGCAGGTGCAGTTCGACATCGGGAACGTGGAAGCCGGCCTCCTGCACTGTGATCACGGCCTTGCGGAAGTTGTCGATCCGAGCGTCGCGGAGGCTGTCCGTGGGGTCCCCGTGGACGGTGACCTGCGTGCCGTGGACGTCCTCGACCACCGGCGTCAGGTTTCCGAGGTGGGAGCCGGTGTCGAGTGCCTCGTCCTGGTCGGCCCGGTCGAGGTAGGAGGTGAGTTCCGGGTAGAGCGTGGAGCGGGTCAGGTCGTTGAGGGCGCTGTCCATCAGCTCCCGCACACGATCGGCGGACACACCCGCGTCGACGGCCACCCCACCGGTCGCCGCCTGATCCCGCTTGGCCGCCAACTGCTGGCGCGAGAGCTCATCGGCAGCATCGAGCGCACCGTCCGACAAAGCGCCGTGGGGGGTGCGGTCGCCAGTGAAGATGTCGTGCGTGGTGTTGTTCGCCGGATCGACCCGATCCGGCAACCGCCGGCCCGCGAAGTCGCTCACATCAGGATGGATACGGGCGTACCGGTCGAGGAGTTGTGCCTGGTGCGCCCGCTCGGCGATGCGCTGCTGCAGAGTGGCCCACTCGGACCGGACATGTGCGGTGAGGCGGTCGACCGCCTCGGCACGGTCGCTGGGGCCGTTCTTGCCGGACCTCCACGCTTCCACGGCATCGAGGATGGCCTCCAACTGACGCTGGTTGGTGCCATGGGCGCCGGGCAGTTGCCGGCCGCCGTTCGCCCACTCGTGGACAGCCGTATCGATGCGCCGCAGAGCGTGGGAGCGCCGCGCCCGCGGCAGCGTCGACAGAGCCAGCCAACTGTCGATGATCTCGCTGTCCCCGGCCCCGCGGCCATCGGTCGGGAGCGTGCTCGGCGTTTCCGTCGTCGGAGCGTCAGCGGGGGTACCGGGGGAGCGTGACGTGGGCCAGCGGTCAAGGGCCGGGTCGGTGGTGGGGCGGTGGTCGCGCTGGACTGCGGGGTTCTCGTCCGGGGCGGTGAGGGGGTGGTCGTGGAAGACGGTGCTGAGGTCGACGGTGTCCTCGATGGCGGCCAGATAGCGCTCCGGCAGCGGCGCCAGGCGCGCGGTGTCGGCCATCAAGCCATCGGTGTGGACGGCCACGCTGTCCGCGTTCCGGCGGAAGAGGAAGTCCCGGTCCCGGTACTCGTCGGGCAGGCCCAGGTAGTGCAAGACCTCGTGGATCACCACCGGCAGGTACCTGTGGTCCTCGGTGGACGGCCCGAGGTTCCAGTGCCGCTGGTCGGAACGACCGGGGTTGTCGGACCGGCTCACGATCACATGCTCGGGGTGATCGTCGTCATGGACCAGTCGAAGCTCGACGTTGAACTGATCACCGGAGCGCGGAAGCGCGTAGCCGACTGCATTGAAGTGCTCGTCCAGCGCGCCCTGGACGCCTGCCCGAAGGCCGGCCAGATCCTGCTCGGACAAGCCACTGCCGGCCAGGCGGACGGGGAGCGTCACGACATGGTCGCGCACCCATGTGCCGTTGGGGGCCTCGATACGGGAGACCTCGGCGCGCATCAGGGTCTGCGAGCCGGCCAGCGTGCCGGGAACGCGGTGGCGGCTCATGGCGTCGACGGCCGGGTCGAACCTCTCGACATGCAGACGCCCGACATGCCCCGTCGGCACCCCCTTCCGACGCTCCACCCAGGTCGAGGGGGCGGCGGGGAAGGGCACCTGGCGAGCCGGACGACTCGGCACCCGGGCATCTGACGGACTATCGGGAACATGAGGCGGCGCCATGCTGACCGAAGCCGAGAAGTCCTCGGTCTTGGTCGGTTGGTCTTCCCGGGGTCGCTGCGAACCCTCCGCGAAGGCGATCTCCGCGGTCGCACGGAAGGACTCCCCCGACGGGGGTGAAAGCGACGGCACCACGTCGCCGCCCTCCGGCGCGCGAGAGGTCGGCCAGCGGTCGGCCTCGTGAGGCGCCGGTGGCGCGGGCTTCGTCTGCCTGGCCTGCGGGCCGCTCTGCGCCAGGTCGTCGGACATCACCTGCTCCACACCGTGCCGCGCAGCGGAGTTGAGGGTTTCGAAGATCATGTCCGAGAACGCGGTGGTGGACGATACCGGTTCCCCCTGCGTGTCGGGGACGAAGTCCGGGCCGGTTTCGAGTTCGGTGGGCTCGCTCGCGGTCACCCACCGGCCCTGGCGCCCGGTCGTCCGGTCCTGGAGAAGGGCCAGCACTCCGGTTGCCGCGCCAGCGGCGGCCCCGGCCCGCGGTCCCACGTGGCCGACCGCGACATCGGGGGCGTACCAGCGGCGTCCGGGCACCGCCCGTGCCGCGTCCCGCACGACGCTTCCACCGTCCGTGGAGCGGACGCTCGCCGTGTCACACGCCACGAGCACCACCGGAGCCGGAGGCCGGCCCGGATCACTCAGGGAATCCATGAAACGCGCGAACTGCGCACCATCCACCTCAAGCGGAAGGTCGCCGGCGATGTGGAGCTTGACGCCGTCCTGGGAGCCGTGCGCGTCGAAGAAGACCGGTTCGGGTGTCCGCCGCCCGGCCGGGGCGTTCGTGCCGGTGCGCCAGGGAACCGTGCGGGGCGACGCTTCGTCCTCGGCCACGGGGACGAACTTGCCGTCGTCCGTCGTCCGGTAGACCTTGAAGGACGTCTCGTCGGCGCGGTACTTCGTGTAGAAGTCGTTGCGTGGGCCCCAGTCCTGGTCGCTGTGCGAGGCATATCCGATGACTTCGCCCGTGGCGTCCCGGATCGTGCGGAGGTTCTGGCGTGCCTGCGCGAAGGAGACCTTTCGGCCGTCGTTGCCGACGAGTTCGTCCTTCGGTGTGCCGTTGCCTTGTTCCAGTTGTTGTGGTGCGGGGTCGAGGCCGCTCAGCAGGGTTCCGTTGTTGGGTAGCAGTGCTGTGTCCGTACCGGATCTTCCGCTGCCCCATCGTATGGAGCCCTTGATCGTTCTGACGGTGTCGCCGAGGCGCTTGGCCAGTGTTTTGCCGGGGGCGGGTGCGGGCGTGCTCTGGGGGGTTTCCTGGTTCTCGCTCTCGTCGGTCAGCCAGTCCAGGCGGGTCCAGTCTTCCCATTCGGCTGCCCGGACACGGAACTCGGCGGGCGGCCCGAACCTGATGTTCGGGGCCTGCGTGGTGTCGAGGGACTTGATGTGCTCGTTGAACTGCCGCAGGAGGAATATCGGACCGGTGCTGGCGCCCACGTTCTTCGACTTTATGGCGAGCTCGAGGACGCCTCTGGCGTAGGCGTCCTTGTTGTTGATGTCCGGCAGATTGTCCAGGACCTGCTTCATGAAGCGGCTTCGGGGGTGCGTGACGATGAACTGGTTCCCGAAGCGGCCTTCCTGGTAAGCGACTTCGGCGGCCTGGTAGACATGGTCCGCGGTCACGGGTGCGTTCTCTTCGAGTCCGAGCAGTTTCCGTACGCTCTTGGGGTCGCGAAGCATGGGACCGAACATCGGCAGGGTGTCGTCGCCCTTGGGCATCGTCACGCCCTCGGGACGCAGTACCACCTCTCCCGGGCCCAGGTCCACATCGAGATACACCCCGCCGTGCTTGTGGAGGAGGGCGTATCTGGCGATGTCGGAGGCCATCGCGAAGCTGTTCTCGTTGCGCGCGGCCTCGTACAGTTTGGACACCTTGGAGGGCAGCTTCTCCCCGCCGGTGGTCTTGTCCTTTTTGAACAGGTCCTCGACCCGGCCCTGGTGAACGGTGCCGGAATCCGCCAGGTCCGTGAGGAACTCCTTGTTGTTGCGCCGGCCGCCCTGGTCCGTCCAGATCGTCAGCTTCCACTGTGCTTCTCGTGCCTTGGCCGCCCATGTCCGGAGGTTGGCGCGTGCACCGTCCGTCAGTTCGCCGCCCAGCCAGACGAAATTGAGTTCCTTGGGAACCACGGCCGACGGACCGAGACCGGCGCCCACGTAGTGGACCGGACCGGCAGGAGGCGCATCGCCGGCCGAAGCGGTCGCGGTGCTCCGGGACGAAACCGTCTCGGCCGGCAACTGCGTGATCTCCGACTCGGCGTTGAGCAGCAGGTCGTCCGTCACGAGAGGGACGGCGGGCCGGTAACGGTCGTCCGCCACGTGCAGCACCACGCCCGACCGCGTGTTGCCTTCCGCGCCCGTTCCAGGAGCACCGAATGTCAGATGGTTCAGGTCCGACAGGACCACGGTCACCGGGACCCCGAGCACACGGGCCGCGAGCAGCGCCGCCAGGTCGCCCGCGGAGTGGTTCCAGCCGGTGTCCTTGCGGTCGCCGATGCGCCCGTCGCCGGACCGCAGCAGTGTCGTACGGGCCAGTTCCAGACGCTGGTCGGGGGTCAGTGCGGCGGCCACCGTGTCCGGGAGGCGCCCGCGCGAGTCGACGTGTTCGGCGGTCTGCGCCGCGCTGAGCGCGATTCCCGCGTCGGTCAGCTCCTGCGGGGTGAACCGCTCTTGCGGATCGATGGCGAGGAACTCCGCGAGTTCGTCGCGGTCCGCCATCAGGCGATCGGCGAGTCGCTGCCTCAAGTGCTGGACATCAGCGGCGGAAAGGCTTCTGCCCCGCGCGTGGAGCCCCAGCTCGGCGAGAAGCCCCGGATGGGCGCGCTCGACCGCGTCCAGGAGGGACCGGTGGAAACTCGTACCGGCATCGAGGCGCGCGGGTCCGATGGAGGGCGGCTCCACGAGGTGGAGGACGCGGCCGTCCGGCGTCTTCAGGGCGACCGGCCTGCCCTCGGTGTCCTTGCCCTCGGCGATGTACGGGTCGGGGACGGAGGTCGCGTCGGCCGGACGGACGTAGCCCTCCGGTTCCGGCGCGGGGTGCCAGGGGGTGACGACGCGGGGGACGCTTCCTTCGGGCCGTGGTTCCAGAACCCGGCGCGTGGAGGCGTCCACCGATTCGAAGTTCCGCTGCACCAGAGCGAGTTCGCGGTAGTCGGCCGTCAACTGTGCGACCGCCCGGTCATACGCCGACCGCGCGTCCCGCAGCTCGGCGTCGACCGCGTCGAACCGCCCCGCGACCACCTCCCGGTCCGGTGTCTTGCGCGCTCGGGCCTCCCGGAGCTGGGCGGCCTCCACGGTGTGCCGGGCGGCCCGTACGGCCTCCAGCGACGACCGGTAGGCGGCGTCCGCGACCCGCAGACGCTGCGCCCAGCCCGCAGCCTTGGTCTGCTCCCGGCGTACGGCGTCCGTGTCCGACAGCGGTCCGGCGTCGCCCAGCCAGAACTCCGTTCGGGCGAGGACGTCCTGCCGTGTGACCGGGTGCGGCAGTCCGGCGGGCCCGGCGGCCGGGCCCGCGTGGCGCACCGGGGCTTCGAGGGCTCCGAGGACTTCGGTGAGCGGGGGGTAGCCGGCGACCGTGACGGGAACCTCCTCGGCGGCCGCGGCCGCGGCCGGCTCGCTCCAGGTGACCGGCGGTGTCCCGGAGGGACGGGGGCCGCTGATCGTGTAGTGCTCGACCGCCTTCCAGGCGGCCTCGGAGGCACCGGCGAGGTGCTGCTCGACGGTCGCGAGGTCGCGGCGATGGTTGACCAGGTCCTGCTGGGCTTCGGCGTACCGGGAGCGGGCCGTGGCGAGCCGCTCCCGCGCCGTGGCCACGTCCGTGCCGGTGGGAGCCGGCGTCTCCAGGAGGCGCCGGAGCTCCGTCCGGAGGGAGGAGGCATCGCCGTCGAGTGCGCGCAGGCGCCGCTCGGCCGTCTCGACCTTCTCGGCGGCGTCGGTGTACTTCTTGGTCTGCTCCTTGACGATGGCCGCGGCGGCCTCGACCTCGGGTGGCAGCAGTCCGTGCTCCCGGGCGACGTCGAAGGACACCCACATCGTCACCCCGTCCTGCACCGTGTGCTCGACGGTGACCGGCGGCCGGGACCCGGACCTGAGGACCGACAAGACGACCGGAAGGTCCGCGATGCGGTGCGATGCCTTCGCCGTCTGGAGTATGCGCAAGGGTGCCTGGACGAGTACGGCGCCGCCGGCGAAGGGCTTGAGCGTGCTCAGCGCGGAGGTCCGGCGGTCGGCGGCACCGCCCGCCGCGTCGGAGTCCGCCCAGCCGGGCACGGCGGCCGTGGTCTGGATGAGGGGCTGTGTCTGGAAGCCCGGTCCGGCGGTCATTGCCGGCATGTGCGTTTCGGTCGTGTCACCCGTGTAGGTGTCGTTGTCCATGGTCCGCCGGCTGCCGCCGAGTCCCGCTTGCGGGTCGACCGCCAGCAGACGGGCCCCGGACAGATCGATGTCCGCGGAGATCCGCAGGGTCGCGTCCGACCCGCCGATCGTCGAGGTGGTGTCGTGCAGTGTGACGGTCAGGCTGTCGCGGACCATCTGCGGCAGGTAGGCGCTCAGCACATCGGTGCTGATGGCTCCGTTGAGGGCTTCACCGGCTGCGGTGCCGGGCCGCGTCAGCATCGTCCTGCGCACATAACGGCCGTTGCCGTCCGCGGGCATGGCCGTCGCGGTGTCGCTCGTGGCGCCGCGTCCCTTGACGGCGAGGTCGACGGCGTACGCCGCGGCGTCCCGGAGGACGGTGATGCCGCCCACAGTGGTGACGACGACGCTCTCCGGACCGGCCGCGAACAGCTTCCTGCCCGCCGCGTTGCGCTCCCGCAGTGCCACGGCCTGCTGCTGGTCCGGGGGAAGCAGCACCGGGCGTGCGGCTTGCCGGGGTGTACGTGCCACCGACGGTCCGGTCCGCGGTTCGGCGGTCCGGGGTTCGGCGGTCCGAGGTCGGGAGAGGCTGAGGGGCAGCACCACCTCGGCGTCGCCGACGGCGTACGTGTCCCTCACCACTGTCCCGTCGGGCAGCTCAAGGGTGAAAGTGACGTCGAACCTCGTTCGACCGGTCAGCACGGGCCCCTCGAAGGCGACTTGGGCGCTGACGGCGTCGGTGACCGCGTGTGCCAGGGAGGACGAGCGGGTGGAGCCGATCCGGTCGTCGAGGGTGAAGCCGCCGCTCTTGAGCCCCGGTTGGCCCAGGACGGTGGGCAGCTCGCCGAGCCGGTAACCGGCCTCGTATCCGCGCGCCAGCTTCTCCGTGACCGTCTCCGCCGTGGACGTGGGCCGGGTGATCGTGGGCTTCACGTCGTGGCGCAGCGCACCGGCGGTGAAACCGGACCGTTCCAGGGTCACTGTGAGACTGGCGTCCTTGGCAGGCCCGATCTTGTTCCGGGCCAGCCGCAGGGAGGTGCCGCCGTTCTCCATGCCCGTCTGGAGAGCGCGCATACCGGACGGCGACAAAGTGGTCATCTGCCGCGCCAGGCCCCCGAGCTGGTCGGCCAGCAGACTGCTGGGCCCGAGCCAGCTCTTGTGCTGGGGCAGGGTTTCCAACAGGCGGTTGGTGAAAGCGCTGATCGCCGGTGCCATGTCGAGGCGGCCGACCGTGAGCGTGGCATGAGCGGCCGCATCGACGGCGGTGTAGAGCTGCGGGGGCGGCGCAGCGGTGAGACCGTCGTCGAAGAGCCCGGCCTTCCTTGCCTCGGCGAGCGGCAACCACACGAGCAGACCGTCGGGGATCTCCACGATCCGGCCCTGGGGCGGCCGTCCACGCATCAGCTCCATGGGCGCCTGGAGCAGACCGGACGGCTGGGAGCGGGCCGCGAGGTGCCAGGCCACATCGGCGCTGACCAGGACCATCGGTCCGGTGTACTGAACTGTGTGGGCCGGGTTCGCCGAGAAGGTCTCGGCGGTGGTCGCCGTGCTCGTGCGCTGATACGGCGACGCGGTGAGACCGTAGGTGCCGGCGGTCTGGAACGCGTCGGTGTGCTTGGCCCGGAAGGCGAGCAGGGACGAGATGGTGTGACTGCGGACGTGGGCGACCGAGTGCCCCGCCCCACTGGTTCCGGAGCCGATGTTGGAGAGGGCCAGGTCTTTGGAGTCGACGACGGCGAGCACGCGCGTCCCGCGCACCTGAGGCCAGGCGCTCACCGACGCGGTGATGTCGGTGACGGCCGTCCGCCCGAACAGGTCGCTGACGTGCTTGCCCGTCTGCGCCGCGTCGCTGAAGTCTGCTTCGTTGCGGCCGACCGCGAACGCCTCGGCCAGGGCGCCGGATGCGGCGGTCCCGTCGGTCCCGTAGATCCAGGAGTTGCCGGAGACGGAGGCGAGCAGTTCCTTGAGGTGGTGCAGCACGACCTCGGGCGAGGTGACGCCCTGCACGGAGTGCAGGCCGTCGAAGAGTGCGTGGGGTCTCCAGTCAGCCGTGGAGACGGGTTTCCCGGAGGAGAGCAGTTCGGCCATGGCCCGGTCCATCGCCACGGGCACGGGTGCCGGGACGGTCTCCGGCCGGTTGACCGGCAGGACCGGGGGGACGGACAGCGACGCGGGTACGGCCAGGGTGACGCGGCCGGTGACGGGGGCCTGGGCGGCCTGTCCGTCGACCTGCCCGGAGGTCAGCACATCGACGCTCCCGGCGGCCTGCTTCACGAACCACCGGGTACTGAGCAGCTCGCCGGTCATGGTCCGTGCGATCTGGCGCGGCCGGGTGAAACTGGTGGCCTCCGCCGCGAAGGTCAGGTCGTACGACCACAGGTGCTGGGACCCGGAACTGGTGATGCCGCCGTCCGGGGTCAGCGTCGGACCGTACGTCATGCCGTAGGCGGTCTGCCTGCCGTACCGGTAGCCGATGCTGCCGGTGCCCCCGAGGCGCTCGATCCCGGTCAGTCCCACGTCGACGCCGACCGACCAGCCGTGCGTACGTGTGGTCGCGCTGTCCGCGCGGCGGGTCGACAGGACGTTGTTGGCCAGACCCAGGTCGTGATGGGTGCCCACGAACTGCCGATCCGTCGCCTGGGCCCGGACGGTGAGCACGACGTACCGCTTGTTGACGGAGTCGAGCTGCTCAAGCTGGATGCGCACTCCGGTGCTCGTGAGGCGGTCGAGCGAGCCCTCCAGCACCGTACGGGAGAGCGCCTGGCGCAGCAGATGGGTGTTGCGCACCGCGTTGTTGTACTTCCGGTCGCTGCCGCCGTTGCGGTCGCCGGTGGCCGCGGCGTCCGGCCGGGGCGCGAGCACCAGGTCGGGGTAGGCGTGGTGCAGGCCGGCCTGGATGCGGTCGACCAGCTGGTCCGTCAGGGACACCTGGGGTGGGACCGACCGGGGGTCGCCGGTCGCCACGAGGTCCAGTACCGCGTGCAGGCCGAACGTCGCCGGGTTCGACACCGACAGGTACGCGGGGGCGGGGGGCGCTTCGGCGCCCGGGACGGGCGCGGTGCCGTCGTCCCAGCCGGCCAGTCTACGGGCGTCGGCCCGCGGGAGCTGCACGGTGGCGGTGAGGAAGGCACCTGCCTCGTCCGGATCGTTCCGGCCGACCCGGCCGGTCCGTTCGGCCGGCACGGGCGATTCCCATACGCCGCCCTGCCTGCGCAGCTCCACCCGGAAGCGGACATCGTAGAGCCCCGAATGACCACGGCTGTTGAGCGTCCGCACGGACTCGGCCGTGTTGCCGCTGTAGCTGCTCTCCGCACGCTGGGTCGTCAGGCCGGCCGATCCCGCGACCTGGAGGTTCAGGGCGCCCGCGGGCTGGAGCAGCGCGACCTGAGGACCGGCGGAGATCCCGATCCCGGCGCCCTGGGTGTTCTTCTTCTCCGTGGTGGCGGTGGAGCGCTGGGCGTCGGCCTTCTTGACCTCGGTCTTGTCGGACGCCTGGAGCAGCGTGGCATCGACCGGGATCAGCCGGAGCTCGACGGAGCCCAGTGACCGGTTGCCCAGCCCTGCGAAGAGCGGGGCGCTGACCACCGTCTCCCCGGAGCTCTGCGCGATCATGGTGCGCAGGCTCTCCTCACCGAACAGATCGGCCAGTTGATGGCGCAGGAAGCTCCCGGGGGTCGCATCGGGAAAGTGCCTGAGTGCCCAGTCCAGCAGCCGGGTCTCCGTGGTGACGCTCAGCGGCGCGAGCAGGCGCGGCCGGGCGCCGGGCGCGAACGCGAACGCGGTGGGCAGCCGGTCCGGGATCGCCGGGTCGGTGACGCTGTCCGGGACCCGCCAGGTGACTCCGTCCCGGATGCGGTAGCGCCTCTGTTCGGCGGTGCCGGCCCGTTGCTGGTCCGCGCGCTGCTCACGGCCCTTCTTGTCCCAGACGTGCGAGGACTCGACGACGATGTGCAGGTCGCTCACATGCAGATGACTGCCGCCCTTACCGACCGCGGTCACACTGCTCTGGGCGCGGCTCTCCTGGGTGTACGTGTAGCCGGCCTCCATGCGCCGCGCGCTGAGGGACACCGACCCGAGCGCGCCGAAGCTACCCGCGGAGGGCCCGAGCGGGACCGCCACTCCGAAGGCGCGGGAGGTGCCCAGCGACTTGGTCTCCGTCGCTCCGGGGCGGGTGCGGAGTTCGGTCTCGATCTTGACGGGGGCGTCGGCGGCCTTGGTCCCGTCGGTCTTCGACTCGTCGGTCTTGGACGCGTCGGTCCCGGACGCGTCGGTCCTGGGCACCGCTGCCCGCGGCTCCTGCGCCTGCGGCGTGGTCGAACTGCCCTCGTTCTCGTTGCCGTCCTTGCTCGGTGCGGACTCGGCCACGTCGTCCGGGGTGGCCGGCGCCGATGGCTCGGCATGGCGACGCCAGTTCCCGTAGCTCTCCACCGCGAGGGAGATCTCCCGGTGGCCGCCGTCCACGGTCGGCAGGACGAAGGTGCGGGGGCTGAGCAGCGTATGCGGACTCTGGGTGAGCACACGCTTCAACTCGTCGAGCCCGTCGGGGCGCAGACGCCATTGCGTCGCGACGGAATCAGCCAGCAGGTCGACGCCCCGGATGGTGATCCGTCCGTGCCCGTGGCCCTTCATCGACTTCGGCAGCATCGCGTTGTCGTCGAACGTGACGAACCGACCGGACCCCTCCTGCAGGAGAGGACCCACACCGTGGCTCAGCAGCGGAGGGGCGAGGGCCGTCGTCTCCACCTTCACGCCGGGGTTCTCGATCCGGCGGAACACCTCGTCGCGGAGGGCCTCCTCGGTCGTCAGGTCCGGACGGTCGCGGCGTGCCCGGTACATCCGCTGCTCGTACTCGTCCGCCGAGAGGGCGCTCAGGGCCCTGTCGCGGGCCGAGGGCTGCCGCACGCCCGACGAGCCGGCCGGTGCGGAGCCGTCACCGCCAGGGCCGCCCGGCGGCTCCTCGTCCTTCGCCGGACCTTCGGAGTCCCTGGGGACGGAGGCCACGGAATCGGCGTCGTCGTCGCCCGACTTCCTGCCGGACGGTGCGTCCGCATCACGCTCGACCTGGTGACCGGCCTTGTCGCCGGACGTGAGACCGGACGTGTCATCGGTCTTCGGGCCGGAGGCGTCGTCGGATGTGAGAGCGACGTCGCTGTCCGGTCGGGATTCCGAGACGGTCCGCGTGTCGGCGAGGGACTGCGTGTCGTCCTCGGACCGTGTGCGCACCCGACGGGTGTCCGGAGACGGCAGGTCGTCCCGCTCCCGCGGGGGAAGGCTCTCACCGTCCTTCTCCCCGGACACCGACGCGTCGTCCAGCCGCCGCGGAGCCTCCATCAGCTGCTCGCCCGGCTGCACCGGAGCGCGCCGGTCCCGCTCGGAGCCGGCCGGCCGCGGGGTCCTACCCGAGTTGCCGGCACCCTCGTCGACGTTCGTGCGGGAGGCCGGATCGCGCGTGGTTGCCGACGGTGCTGCACTCGAGGGGCCCGACGTGCCCGTCGGATCCGGGTCCTGGACGTCCGTGCTCTTCTCCGGCGCGGCGTCGTCCCCCTTGGGGGCATCGGGCCCATCGCCGGGGGCGACCAGGTTCCGCAGGCGTTCCACCAGCGTGCGGGCGTCATGGGCGGCCTGTTCACGTATCTCTTCGGGCAGCTTGTCGAGCGAGCGGTCGATACGCCGGTCGAGGTCCCGCAGCCGATCCGGAGCACGCAGTTCCCGCTCCAGGCGCTCCTGCCCCTCACGCCTCAGCTCCGCCGTCTCCGCGTCGTAGCCGTCGAGGATCCGGTCGATGGCCTGCGGGTCGTCCGCCGCCTCGGCCAGCCTGTTCTGCCATGCGGCACGGCGCTCGGTGCTGCGCCGCGCCCCCTCGGGGTCGCCGTCCGCGATGGCCTTCAGACGACGGTCACGCTCCAGCTGCGCCATCCGGTCGAGCTGCTCCCGCTCGACAGCCTGCCTGGCCGTGTCGTCCTCGGCGTTCGCACGCCGGTCCTCCCACTGCTGCCGCTCCTCGCGCGACATCCCGGTGTCGTCCGCGCCCTCGCGCAGCCGGTCGAGCCGCTCCTCCAGAATCCGGTCGTTCTCCGCCCGGGAGTCGTCGGACAGGTCCCGGGCGGGCGTGCCGCCGCCGGGACCGTCCTGCGGCGGGGGCGGCGGTTGCGAGGACTCCTGCTGATTGCCGCCCTCACGCAGGGCGTCCAGCCTCGCCCGGAAGGACGCCAGTTCGGCTTGCCTGCCGAGGGTGACCGTACGGCGTTCGTACAGCGCGTCGAGGTCGCTTCCCCGCCCGGGCCCTTCGAACCGGCTCTTCCACGTGGCCAGCTCCCGCTCCGATGCTCCGAGATCCCGCAAGGTCGCGAGCCGTCGTGACGTCTCCAGTTCGGTGTCGTAGTCGGCCTGCACCCTGCGGAGATCCTCGGGGGTCGCCGCCTGCTCCCGGCGGTCCTCCCATTCGAGGAACCGCTCGCGGTCCATGCCCGCTTCTTCGGCGTCGGCCCGCCGGCTGTCGGCGAGTCGCTTCCGAAGCGCCTCGGGGCCGCTGTCAGCGCGTGCGCCCAGTTCGGACCCGAGGGCGCCGAGCCGGTTCTCGAACTCGTCCAGCAGCTGGGTCGTGCGACGCGGATCGCCGCCCAGGGCCGACTGCTCGATGTCGAGGGCATGGCGCAGCCACTCCGTACGGCGCATGCCCAGCTGAGCGGCCCGTGCCTCGTATCCGCCGTCCATATGACGCCGGAACTGCTGGAGGCGTTCACCGAGACCGTGCTCGGCGACGAGATCGCCGAGTTCCCTCAGACCGTCGGCGGCATCGGCGTGCCTGCCCGCCCGGACGTCGTCCCGGATGCGCTCGCTCAGCCGCTGCCGTGTCTCCCTGTCGACGCCCAACCGCCGCGCATCCGCCAGCAGGGCGTCGGTCTCCCGTTCCACGTCCTGGGCCAGCCTGCGCTGCTCGGTGGGGGCCAGGCCCTCGGGCACGACGGGCAGCCGCTCCAGCCGTATCAGGTCGTCGGTGACGCCGCCCAGTTCGTCGAGGCGCGCGATCAGCGCATCGACATCGCCGTCGTGGTGCACGTCGAAACCGTCGCGGAAGGGCAGTTCGTCCTGCGACTCCGTACGGAGGGGATTGGGCGGTTCATCCGTGGCCGCCCCCGTCCCGTCGCTCTCGCTTTCGGTCCGCTCCGTCTCCGCCCGGCTCCCGGCCGGGGACTCGGAGCCGGGCGGGGCATCGGGAACGTCCGGGAACACGAGGTCCGGCTCGTCCCCCGCGAAGGGCCCGCCACCGGGTTCGTTCCGCGGGACCTCGGGGAACAGCGTGTCGAGCCCGTCCGGGGACGGGGACGGGCCCGCGGGTGTCTGCTGACGCGATCCGCCGGGGGAGACGCCGGCCCCCGGGGCCGTGGACACGGTCGGTACGGGGCGCGGCGGCGCTGCGATGCCGCCCGCACCGTTGTACGGGAGGGCTCCGTCGCTGTTGAGGTCCCTCGTCGTCCCGTCGGTGCCCTCCTCCTCCAGGGCCGCGCGGTACTGCTCACGGAGTTCGTCCACCCGCGCGGGGCTGCCGAGGCCGTCCGAGTCGCCCTCACGCAGCTTTGCGATGCGTGCCGCCAGGTCGGAGTCCGTGGCGTCGGAGTTCTGCCGGTCCTTGAGCCGGTCCAGGCGCTCCTGAAGGCGATCGAGATCGGTCGCGGTCCGGTTTCCCGGCCCGGAGTCGTGGGACCGGTTGGACGATCCCACGCCCGAGCCGTCGTCGGACGTCCGCGGAAGGTCGTGGCGCGGTACCTCGGGCAGGTCCGCCAGGAGCCGCTCCGTTTCCGGCGACAGCACTGTGCCCGGCGTGGTGCCGGGTACGTCCGGCAGGCCCTCCAGGAGCGTGTTCACGTCCCGGAGATCCGGCGTCGCGTTCTCGTGCGCCTGGTCCGGGGAGGGCGGCGTCTCGGGTACGTCCGCAAGGCCGTTCAGCAGGAGGTCCAGCTCAGGCACCGAGTCCGGCGGTGCGACGGGTTCGGGCGTGCGGGAGTCGGTGGTCGAGTCGCCGGAGTTGTCCGCGGTGTGGGTGTCGTTCGCGCGGTCCGTGAAGTTGCCGTCGTTCGTGAAGCTCGTGGAGTTGGTGTTGTTCGTGAGGTTCGTGTCGCTCGAACTGGTGGCGAAGGAGGGGGCGGACGCCTCGGGCAGGTTGTACGGTGCGGCGTTCCCGTCGTCTTCGCTCGAGTACAGCGTCCGGCTGTCCGAGAAGTCGTCCGCGTCTGGGGAGTACAGGCTCTCGCTGTCCGGTGCGTTGTCGTCGCCGCTCCGCAGCGAGACGCTGTCCGAACCGGAGTCGGAGGCCGAATCGGTGAGCGTACGGTTGTCGGCGTCGTTCCGCGGGCCGGAACCGTCGCGCACCGTCGTGCTCGACTCGGTGGTCGGCCGGGGCGCGGTGGACGGTGGGGTGGGCGAGTCGGACGAGAAGACCGGAGGGCGCGGCGGCGGAGCGGCCGGGGGGCCCTGGACCGCGTGGTGCAGGGACTGGAAGCCGTGGGCCACTCCCCGGCCCATGATGCCGCCCGCCGCGCCCGCGGCCGCCGTCCAGCCGCTGACCGTGAACTTGTGCTCGGGCCCGAAGAGCAGGTTGTACATGCCCTCGGTGACCACGGCGTGACCCGATTCGCCGGCGATCTCGCCGACGAAGTTGCCGATCCGGAAGCCGAGGTTTCCTTCGATGTTCCTGCTGATGGTCTGTACGAACGAGCCGGGCAGGTCGTGCGAGAGGGCACGCACCCCGCCCTCCCCGAGGTCCTTCACGTACGGCTTGAGCGCGTCGTCCAGCGAATGGGTCAGCCCCTGCCAGTCGGCCTTGCCGCCCCAGTTCTTGACCAGCGCCTCACCGTATTCGCGGCCCAGGTTCCGGGCGGTCTCGTTGCCGAGTGAGTCCCCGAGGTTCTTCTCGAAGGCGTTCGCGAAGTCCTTGACGACCTCCCGGCCGACCGCACCGGCGGCCGCCCCCCTCGCGCCGTCCGCCCCCACATGGTTCAGGGACTCGTTGGTTCGGCCCATGATGTTGCCCAGGCGCTCGCCGAGCTTGCGGGCGGACTCCTCCGAGATCGTCTGGCCCGCGGCACCCGCTCCGGCCCTCGCGCCGGCTCCGGCCGCGCCGTCGCCCGCGGCGCCCGCGCCCTTGCCCGCGCCCGCCCCGGCGGCGCCCGCGCCCTTGCCCGCGGCACCGGCCCCCGCGCCACCGGCGCCCTTGCCGAGACTGCCCGCCCCCGCCCCGGCGGCCCCCGCGCCCTTGCCCGCGCCACCGGCCCCCGCGCCACCGGCGCCCTTGCCGAGACCGCCCGCGCCCGCACCGCCCGCGCCCTTGCCGAGACCGCCCGCGCCCGCACCGCCCGCGCCCTTGCCGAGACCGCCCGCGGCCTTGCCCGCACCGCCCGCGGCACCGCCCGCGCCCTTGCCGCCCCCGGCCAGCCCCTTGCCCAGCACGTTCCCCGCGTCATTGCCGAGGATCTTGCCCAGCCCCTTGCCGGTCAGGTTGCCGAGCAGCTTGCCGAGCCCGCCGCCCAGCAGCGCGAACGGCCCGCCGAGCGCACCGCCGATGGCGGCGAACTTCGCGGCGTCCGCGGTGAAGTCCTTGTTCCACTCCGTACGGTCACCGCGGCTGATCTGGGTGAGCTGGAGGATGGAGTCGAGCAGCAGGCCGCCGACGAGGCCGGTGATGGTCTGCATGATGATCTGGGCCAGCAGGAATTTGAGGATCAGCACGGCCATGGAGCGGAACGCGGCGATCGCGGCGGCCGCCCAGATCTCGGACAGCCCCGCGGTCACCGGCATCAGCGCCTGGGCCAGGGCTATCTGCACGACGAGCAGGGCCAGTTGGCCGAAGATCATCCACTTGGTGTACTCGATGTCGGCCGCGGTCTTGTGGGCGTTCTTCGACAGCTTGATGGCGTCCTCGTAGGCCCGTTCGAGGATGCTCTCGTTGCCGTTCGTCCTCTCGACGAACTGCCGCGCGTACGTCACGAACCGCGTCGCGGTCTCGCCCTCGAAGTCCTCGTCGACACGGGCGACGACCTGCCGCAGAAGCTCCTCCACCTCACGGAACTTCTCGGCCATCTGGCGATACTCGTCACTGACCACCCGCAGGGTGTCCTCGTTCGCCTGCGGGAAGGGCATGCCGGTCAGAGTCTTGAGGAGGGTCGCCCATCCCCCGGAAACCTCAATCGCCATCGTGGTGCCGCGTCTTCGGAGTTCGGCCGGCTCAGCCGGCGGCCATGTGGGTGGCGTCGGTCTCGGCGTCGTTCAGGATGACCGAGGCGTTGTTGCCGCTGATGCCGACCATTTCGAGCAGATCGGAGAGGCCCTCGAGGCCGTAGGTGAGCCCCTTGCCGGCCGAGTCGACGAACTTGTGGTACTCCTTCGCGTACACATCGTCCCGGCCGCCCGCCGTCTTGTTCGCCAGGTTGATGTTGTCGTTGAGGACGCCCAGTTCACCGACGATCCTCGCGATGGTGCCGAACTGGGTGAACCGTCGCGGCAGATCCGACGGAACGCTCAGGGTTCCCTCAGCCATAGAACTCGTCCTCCTCGCCCCGGTTCGCGGACGGCTTGCGCCCGCCGCCCAGCACCGTCTCCGTCAGCCCCTCGGGCTGCATCGCGCGCAGCGGAGCGAGCAGATCGTCCAGCTCACCACCGCCGAAGAGACCGCTCGCCAGCTCCTCCTGAGTACCCATCAACGGTCTTACGGAGCCACTGACCTTGGAGTTCATTTCGGCACGTGCGGCGTTGACGGTGGTCTTCAGTACCTCGGCGAGCTGCGCCCCCGGCATCCTGCGGTAGCCCTCGGTGTGGAACTTGAAGGAGAGGATCTCGCCATGGGCGTTGACCGAGGCGGTCACCATCCGGTCCTTGGAGGTCGCCGAGGCGGATGCCCTGGCCAGTTCCTCCTGGACCTGCTGGATCTTCTTCGTCTGTTCCGCGAGGCTGGCCATGGCCTCCGCGACCTGTTCCTGGAACGACACCATCAGTACTGCTCCTCCTTGCCTTCCGCCGCCGCTTCCAGCACGTCGACCGCGCGGGACAGGTCGTCCGCGGACAGCCGCAGAGCGACGGGGCCCGTCGGGTTGAGGTACAGGTCCTGGCCTTCGGGTACGAGTGCGAACACCTCGGAGACGGGCAGCACCCGATGGGCGAGCGCGCCCGCCCGCTCCAGATGGGCCGGCCCGGTGAACACCGGCACCACCGGGTCGCCGTCCGGGGTACAGGCGCTGACCGCGCCACCGCCCGGAGCGGTCAGCACGGCCAGTTCGGCCGTGACCACGGCCATGGCGACGCCCTCGACCGGGCCGTAGCCGGTTGCAGCGAGCTGCATGGCGGCATCCACGTCGTCGGTCGGTTCGGGCCAGCCGAGCATGCCGGGAGAGGGCCGGTAATCGTCGTTCCGCTGCCATTCGACGATCTCGCCGTCGGCGTCGGAACGCCACTGCCCGATCACCGCCCACAACGGCGGTTCGCCTTCTCCGCGCCACGCGGGGTCCACTGTGCCGAACCAGTGCTCGGGGGCGGTGCGCGCAGCCGTACGGATGTCGTCAGGTACCGGGGGCATGGCGGATGCCCCGCCCCCGGCGGGTATCCCGGCCGCTTCTGCACCTGCGGAACTCATCGTCCGATCACACCCGTTCCGGCGTCGGGCTCGGTGCCCCACACCTCTTCGTCCTCCGAGAGCCATACGTTGCGCTGCCGGTCAGCGCCGTTGCCTCCACCACCCGGGGCACCGCCGCCCATGCCCATGGGCGGCATGAAGGGCATGCCGGTCCCCGTCCCGCCCCCCGCTCCGCCCCGCCCGAGGGCGCCGAGCGACTGGGTGGACACATTGCCCTGCGTCGGCGGGGCAGCCGGGATCGCGGGCAGCCCCATGGCGGCACGGGCGCGGTTGCTGAGCCCGGACACCACGGCGGTCGGCTCACGGACCGGGTTGCCGTTGCTGTCGACCATCCTGCGCAGATTCTCGGTGGCTCCCTTCGAGCCGCCGAAGAGATCACCGCTCGACGTGGACGGACGGCGCTGACCGTTGAGCAGTTCGTCGAGCGTCTTGGGGTTGCGGGTCCTCAGGTTGTTGCTGTTCTCGGTGATGTGCTTGCCCTGCGGGTCGCTGATGGTTCCGTCGGCGTTGATACGGGAGCCGGGCGGGACGGTGAGCTTCCCGCCGTACGCATTGGTCAGCGGCTTGCCGTCGGCACCGATCAGGTTTCCCTGAGCGTCCACCCTGGTGCCCTTGGGGACGGTGATGTTGCCCTCGGCATCGACCCCGAAGCCCCGCGTCAGGTCCCCGGAGGTGGAGCCGCCCGGAAGCGTCGGCGGCTTCGGGCCACCGGTCGTGGGCGTAATGATCTTACCCCCGGGGCCGATCGTGGAGCCGGGCGGCACGATCAGGGGCTTGCCGTTCGAGCCGAGAACCGGTTTGCCCTTGGAGTCGGTGACGGCGCCGGTCTTGGGGTCGATGCGCGAGCCGGCCGGAACCGTCAGGAACCCGCCGCCGCCCAGGGGGTTTCCCGTGCCCCCCGAGGTGCTGCCGCTCGGTCCCGTGACCGGATTCGGGCCGAGGCCGCGGTTGTTGGTATGCGGGAGATTGGTGCCGGAAGTGCCGCCGCTCGGCCCGGTGACCGGAGGCGGGGCACCGAGGCCGAGATCACCGCCGCCCTTACCGCCGACGCCGCCCCCGTCCCCGCCCGCGCCGCCCCCGTCCGCGCCGTCACCGCCGGCACCGTTGCCGAACATCTCCTTGAACTTGTTGAGGATGTCGTCGGTGCCGCCGGTGCCACCGTCACCGCCCGCCCCCGTGTCGCCGTAGAAGTTCTTCTGCTCCTCGGGCGTCAGCGAGATGGTGAACGTCGGCTTCACGACGGAGTTCGCGTCGGAGAGCTTCCCGGTCGCCTTGTCGTAGGCCGTCGCCAGGTCGAGCATCGTCTGGGAGGACTTGTCGTCGAGTTCGGTCTTGACGTACGCGAGCCAGTTCGATTTCGCGCGGTACTCTATGCCGCCCCAGTCAGGCCCGCTGACATTCGGATTGTGGTCCGACGTCGGGTTCTGGGTAGCCATGACCTTCAAGAACTCCGCATACAGATGGGTGTAGGCCATGGAGACGGCACCGGCCTCTCGGTGCTCGATGCCCGTGCCCACGGTTTCCCGCTTCTCGAACCAGTCGAAGAAGTTCTTCCTCAGCACCCCGATGGTGGTCGTCAACTGATCGCTCACCGCTTGGAGATCGTCCTTGATCGCTCCACCCATGTAAAAGGACTGGGTCTCTTGGAGCGAACGCTTCACCGCCTGGAGAACGGCTTCGAAGAGGGCGGCGGACTCTCCTTGCAGTTCCTCCGAGCCATCGCTCACCTTCTCGGCCCACTCGTTGAACTTGGCCGCCCATCCGCCCGTCCAGACGTCCATGTTGTTGAGGATCTCGGACGCTTTTTTCGACGACAGGGGATTGGCGTCCTTGTTCGTCCCGGACGCCACCGAACCAAGAATCGAATCGGGTGCTGAGGTGAACTCCATCAGCGCCCCCGATTCATTGCCGAAGTCGGTCCAGTTGTAGCCGAACCCGAACATGAGCCATTGCTCCTTCGGTCGGGTCGGAAAGGCGAACGCGTGGTACCCGTCAAGCCCCCACTCCTCCGCCTTGAGCTTCGGAGTGCCGTCGAACCAGGCGCCGTTCACCTCTTTGGTGATCCACCTGGCACCCTCGCCCGCCACGAGGTTCCGGTCAGGGAGCTTGGTGGTGCCGTCGTGGAACATGGCGAGGATGTCCTCCCACCTGGCCGGCATCCCGGGCGGCACCTCGGCCATGGTTTCACTTTCCCTTCGGGGTCAGGATCTCGGAGAACTCGTCGACGAGTGCGCCACCCATGCCGGTGGAGTCGTCCTCGGCGTCCCTGTGCTTGGTCTCCACGTCCCGCAGACTGGCCGAGAAGTTGTTCATGAGCGCGATCGCCGTTTCGTAACGGGTGCGCATACTGGCGCGGTACGTCTCCATCTGGCCCTCGAGTGCCTTCGCCTGCGAGCACTTCTCGGGATTTCCGAGAGCGAGCGGGATCTTCGATCCCAGGCTCACGTACTCCGGCTTGACCGTGAGGTCACGACGGAACGTGGGGATTTCCTGGTTCGCGTACCTGAGGTAGACGCCGTCGGTCGACTGGAACATGTCGCCCGGCTTCTCGTCACCAGCCATGCTCATACCTCATAAGTCGATTCGGTCGGTCGGGTCAGCTGCCCTGGAGGTTGCTCAGGCCGCGGCCACCGTCGAGGTCCCCGTCGATCTGCCGGTTGTGCATCCGCTGGAGAGTCGTCCGGGCGACCCCGTACTGCTCGTCGAGCTGCAGCTTGATCCGGCCCAGCTCTGACTGGAACTCCTCCCAGGCGGTCCGGGTCTGACCATTCAGGGTGTCGCGCAGCGCGCCGAAGTTCTTCTCCATCCAGGCGAGCGCTTCCTTCATCTCCTGCTGGGCGGTGTCCATGTTCTTGATGGCGTCCAGGACCCCTTGGTGGCTGATCTTGACGGACATGAAGGAACTCCTCGTGAGGCAGTTAAGAGAGCGGGGGAGAGAACGGGGGAGAGAGATGTGCTGGGGAGGGAGCGGGGAAGGTCACCCGGGGTTGATCGTGCCGCTGATCAGGGAGGCATAGGTGTTCGCCTCGTGCTCGGCGTCCGTGAGGAGCCGGTTGGCCATGGCGGTGCCCTCCCGGAAGAACTGGGTGCGCTCCATGACCCGGCTGTGCGCCCTGAGCCACTCGTCGATGCCCGCCGCGTGGGTCTCCGAGGAGACCGCCTGGTAGGCGCCCCGCACCTGGCTCTGGATGGCCCTGACCTTGCGGCCCGCCTCGTCCATGTCGCGAAGATGCTGGTCCAGCGTCTTCAGCGTCTGGAGCATCGCTGTTTCATCGTTGGACAGGCCGTCGGCCGAGTTGACGTTGAAGCCGGAGACATCAGGCATGGGGGTCCTCCTGGACACTGCGGGAACACGGGCGGCACCACGGGCGCACGGCGGGCCGACCACCGGGAATCACGTCCTGCGGTGGTCGACGAAGCATCAGGCTAATACGCGGTACGGGATCTTGGTACGAACGTGCCCCGATAATCTGAGTGTTCATCTTCGACACGTGTCTGAGCTGCGGAAACGCCGGAGAAAGCACGTGCTTTCGGCCCTCCTATGCTCAAAGAAACCTCAATTACCGTGATGCTTAAGGGAAATGGGCTGTCAGGGCGTTGCCCGCGACGCTTCCACGAGTCCCTGCGTCAGCAGGGCCGTGTCGTCCAGCGCGGGCCCCGACGCGAGCATCCCGAGGACTCCTGACGGGATGGGCACGGACTGAGCGGCTCCGTACCCGAGCCGCTGGAGTCCCTTCTCGCCCCCCGGCACCGCGTACTTGGCACCGGACCCGGTGACCAGGTAGTACGCCGTACCGGTGCCGGCCGAGGAGAGTGCCGTGACGAGGGCACCGCCCTCCGGGCGTACCGCGAACATGTCTGCGGTCCCAAAACCCGCGGTGATTCCGGGCTGGTTGGACACCGGCCGGCCCCCCACCGCGTCCGCGCGGGGCAGGACGACCGAGACCGTCGGCCTGCCGTCCGCAGTGCCGACGACGGCACAGACGCCCTCGCCCGCGCGGACCGGGCTGGGCCTGGGCAGGTCGGTCGGGACCGTACCGCCCCCGGCTCCCACCAGTCGGGTCGCCTTCGGGTCCTGGTGGCGCGCCAGGTCGTCCGGGCCGATCTTCCGCAGGACGACGGCTCCTTTGGCGTACGCGGTCCGCTGGGTACGCGGATCGCCCTTCAGCAGTGCCTCCTCCAGCGCGGTGACCTTGGCCAGCCCGCGCTCCGTCAGCAGGTAGTGGCCGCCGGAGCCGTCGAAGAGCTGGCCGATCCGGGTCGGGCGACCCGCCAGCGACGGGCCCGCCTTGCCGCGTCCGGTCACTTCCGGCACTGCCAGATCCGGGCCCGCCGGAAGGGCGTTGAGGAACGCGTCGGGGACCGGATGCGCATCGTCCGGGTTGTAACCCAGCGCCTGGACGGCGTAGTTCGCGGTGTTCAGGCGCATCCGGGTGCCGTGCCAGAGGAGATACGTGGTGCCGCCCGGGACGGTACGCACCAGGGTGGCCCCGCCCGAGGTGACGGGCCTGCCCTCGGCGGTCAGGCCGACGGCCAGGGTGAGGAGCGGCTTTGGGGCGGCGTCGGGCCGGGTGGCGCACACCGACCAGGCTTCGCGGCTGAGCGCGCCCGCCTGCGGCAGCGGATCCGGCGCGCCGACGATGCCCAGGGTCGCGCCGCGCGGGGCGTCCTCGATGGAGGCGGGCTTGACGCTCACCACCTTCATCCGGTCACCGGCCAGCAGTCTGGCCGAGGTCTCGTTGAGGACCGGGTGGAGGACTCCGTCGAGCGTGAGATAGCGGGCGCCCGAACGTTCGTCGAGCACCAGCGTTCCGTTGGCCTTCCACGCGTTCGAGCCGCCGGGCACCACCAGCCCGTACACCGTCACGATGAGTGCGGCCAGGGCCGCGACCACGAGGCCGATGACGAAACCCTTCGTGGTCCGCCGGTGTGCGGACTCGGGGGCGTCCGGGTCGTCCCGGAGCATTCCCAGTGACAGTCGGCTCATGACGAACATGTGCGCGTGGACCTGGTCCCGCCTGGACTGCATTCCTTGCCTTTCCGACCGGGCATCGGCCCGGCACGCGAGGGCCCGGGATACCGGGGCTTTCGGCCGCCGGACAGCGGGCTCAGCTGTTGAGGCCCCGCAGGTACTGGTAGAGACCGGCGACGAGCAGGGCCAGCGGGACGAGGACGATGGCGAAGAGCAGATGGAGCAGGTCGACCGCGCGCCCCCAGTAGGGCACCAGACGCCGGCCGGGGAGCGTCCAGCCCGTGATGGCGAGCACGGCCGCGACGGCCAGCAGGGCGGCGAGCAGCAGCGGCCGGACGCCGTCGTCGGTCCGAACGACCAACTGCACCGTCAGCAGCAGGGAACCGTAGGCGGCCGGCAGGACGACGGCGAGCCGCTGCCAGGCGCCGCCGATCGCCCGTGCGTGCGTGAACATCAGCGCGCACAGGACCGCGGCCAGGGTGAGCGGAGCCCAGGACCTCTCGAACGCCAGCGCCGTGAGGCAGCCCGCTGCCACCAGCCCGGTGGCACCGTAGAGGCCCGTGAGGTAGCTGTCGGCGACGGCGCCACGGGCGGCGATCCGCTCGTCCGGGGTGGGCTCGATGCCCTCCTGGAGCTGGCCCGCGTTGGTGGGCAGCAGCGGAACCTTCAGGCCGGACAGGCGGAACGCCAGGGCGGGCAGGAAGTGTCCCAGCAGAACGACCGCCAGGATCAGCGGGGCGGCCGTGCCGGTGGCCGGGACGCCGCAGAGCATCACGGCTCCGCCGACCGCCCCGAGGACCGCGGCCAGGGCGGCGGCCAGGAACAGCGGGGCGCACGCGCCCACGGCGGCCAGCGCGAGCACGGCGGCGCCGGCCGCCGCGGAGCAGCCCGCGAGCAGTCGGGCGCCCAGTTCCGCGTCGGACACGGCTCCCTGGGGCACCAGGGCTCCGGCCAGGGCGAGGTAGGGGACGGCCGCCGCGCCGAGCGCGGCGCCCGCGCCGATGTCGCCGACCGCCCGGGAGGCTGCCGCCGAACCGGCCAGCAGGAGGATCGCGGTCGCCGCCGCGCAGACCGTCCTGAGCCCCATGGCGCCGGGCAGCATCAGGAGCAGCAGGCCGGTGGCCAGGGCACACAGGGCGAGCGCGGTCATGAGGTGGTGCGACCACACCGGCCGCCAGGAGTCGGGGCGTTCACGAAGTCGGCTGGAGAGCCCGTCGACGAGGTCGTCGTAGTGGATCTCGGGGAGGGCGTCCCCCCGCAGGCGCAGATGGACCGTTTCGCCGTCGCGCAGGCCGAGGTCGCCGAGAGTGCTCTCGTCGTCGAGAGGTTCCTGGCCGAGGCGCTGGAGCACCCAGCCGCCTGCCTGCGCACCCCGTTCGTAGAGGTCGGTGCCCCCGTGGTCGACGATGGTCGGCAGCAGATCGGCGAGCACGATGTCGGACGGTACGGCAAGTTCGACGGAGCGGTCGGGCGTCAGCACCGTGAGGCGGCACAGTGGTGCCGCGGATGTGTCGGTCAAGCGCGTTTCATCGCCTTCCAGGACAGTGGTCGACGCGGTCGGATTGATCACATTAACTTGTGCGTGCAGTCTGTACGTTGTGGGGTGCGGTCAAGATCATCTGCGCCGCCCACACCCACACCCCCGGCCTGCGTTGCCGCAACGGCGGCCGTACCGCAGGCGTTTGACGTTCCGTCATTTCAAAGTCATGTCACGGCAACCGCCGGCACCCCTCAGGAAGGCGATTCCCTTTGAGCGTGGTCCTCTTCAAGAGGCCTCCCCGGCGTCTTGGCCCCGAGATGCCCCATGGCGAACTGAGCCTCCAGGAGCCGCCCACGGTGCCGGAGACGCAGAGCGCGATGGGCAACATGATCACGTACATGCCGATGGCGCTCAGCTCGCTCGGCATGGTGCTCATCTTCCTGCGTCCCGGCAGCGGCGGCGGCCCCATGATGTACGTCGCCATCGGCCTGATGGCGCTGTCGGCCGTCGGCATGCTGGTCTCGCAGATCGTCCGGGCTTCCGGGGACCGCAAGCGGGTCCTGCTCGGTGAGCGGCGCGACTACATGCGGTACTTGTCGATCAGCCGCAGGCGTGTACGCAAGGTGATCAACCAGCAGCGGGAGGCGCAGGCGTGGTCGCACCCGGACCCGGCGTCCCTGTGGAGCCTGGTGCCCACGGCCAGGCTGTGGGAGCGGCGGGCGACGCACGCGGACTTCGCCGAGGTGCGGATCGCGGTGGGCGAGCAGCAGTTGGCGACGAAACTGACCCCACTGAGCACCAAGCCGGTGGAGGATCTGGAGCCGCTGTCCGCGCACGCCCTGCGGCGCTTCATCAAGGCGTACGGGACCGTGCCCGACCAGCCGGTCGCGGTCTATCTGCGTACCTACGCGCGCGTCCTGCTCCAGTCCGACGAGGAGGCCGCGCACCCGATGGTGCGGGCTCTGCTGGCGCAGCTGAGTGTGTTCCACGCGCCGCAGGACCTGCGGATCGTGGTGCTGGCGGACCATGACCGCCGGGGGACCTGGGAGTGGGTGAAGTGGCTGCCGCACGCCCAGCATCCGACGGACGTCGACGGCGGGGGACCGGTGCGACTGGTCACCGATTCCGTCCTGGGTCTCGAATCGCTGCTCGGTGAGGAACTGACGGGCCGGCCCGCCTTCGAGACGGACGCCGTCCCGAGCGCCGAGGAGCCCTACTGCGTCGTGATCCTGGACAGCGCCCGGACGCCCGCCGACTCCCGGCTGGCCACCGACGGCTACCGCAACGTGGTGACGCTGGACGTTTCCGGTTCCCTGCCCTGGCGTCCGTCGCGCCACACGCTGCGGCTGCGGATCGCCGGGCAGCGGCTCGAACTGGTCAGCACCGACCGGTCGGGGAAGGAGACCGCGTCCGCGCTCGGCAGGCCCGATGCCCTGGGTCCCCGGCGGGCCAGGGCACTGGCCACACTGCTGTCGCCCTATCGGATGGGCATCACCACGGACAACGGTGAGGCGCTCACCTCGGACGTGCAGCTGACGACCCTGCTCGGTCTCCCCGACCTGCACACCGTCGACCTGGATGCCGTGCGCGACGATCGCAGCGAGCGGGCCAGGCTCCGGGTTCCGCTGGGGCTCGCCGGTGACGGCACCCCGGTGGAACTGGACATCAAGGAGGCGGCACAGGGCGGGATGGGCCCGCACGGCGTGCTGATCGGCGCGACGGGCTCCGGCAAGTCCGAGCTGCTTCGGACCCTGGTGCTGGCGCTGGCGCTCACCCACTCCTCGGAGAAGCTGAACTTCGTCCTGGTCGACTTCAAGGGCGGCGCCACGTTCCTGGGGCTGGACGGTCTGCCGCACACCTCGGCCGTGATCACCAACCTCGCCGAGGAGTCCTCCCTGGTGGAGCGCATGCAGGACGCCCTGCACGGTGAGCTGATGCGCCGACAGGAGTTGCTGCGCAGCGCCGGGAACTACACGTCGGCGTTCGAGTACGAGACGGCGCGGGCCGCGGGGACCGACCTGGAGCCGCTGCCGACGCTCTTCGTGGTGGTCGACGAGTTCAGCGAACTCCTCTCCGCACACCGCGACTTCATGGACCTGTTCGTGATGGTGGGGCGGCTCGGCCGCAGCCTGGGCGTGCATCTGCTGCTCGCCTCGCAGCGGCTGGACGAGGGCCGGATGACCCAGTTGGAGTCGCATCTGTCGTACCGGATCGCGCTGCGTACGTTCTCCTCGATGGAGAGCCGTGGGGTCCTGGGAGTGCCGGACGCCTACCAGCTGCCCTCCGTGCCCGGCAGCGCCATCCTGAAGAAGGACACCGGGACCCTGGTCCGGTTCAAGGCCGCGTACGTCTCCGGCCCCTACCGGGGCGTCCGCAGGGTCGGCGCTTCGGCCGTCGCAGGTCAGGTCGTCGCGTACCGCACGGAGTGGACCGCGCCCCGGCTTCCCGCACCCGACCCGGCCCCGCAGCCGGTGGCGGAGGAGGAGAGCGAGGAGTCCCTGCTCGCGCTGGCCGTGTCCCGGATGCGGGAGGGCGGCAGGCCCGCGCACCGGGTCTGGCTGCCGCCGCTGGACAGCCCGCTGTCGCTGGACATCCTGCTGATGGGCGTGGAGCCGCACGCCGAGCGGGGTCTCACCACCATCGATCCCGAACTGCACGGCACGCTGACGGTGCCGGTGGGCATCATCGACCGGCCCTTCGACCAGACCCGCGAACCCCTGGTCGCCGAGCTGTCCGGCGCGGGCGGGCACGTCGGTATCGCGGGCGGTCCGCAGAGCGGCAAGTCCACCCTCGTGCGCGACCTGATCATGTCGCTCGCGCTCACGCACACGCCGCGCGAAGTCCAGTTCTACTGCCTGGACTTCGGCGGAGGTTCACTCGGTTCGCTCCGCGACCTGCCGCATGTGGGCGGTGTGACGGGCCGGCTGGACGTGGAACGGGTGCAGCGCACACTGGCCGAGGTGCACGGGCTGGTGGCCCGGCGCGAGAAGCAGTTCGCCGAGCTGGGCATCGACTCCATGGCGACGCTGCGCGCCCGCCGGGCCGCCGGTGAGTTGCCGGACGAGCCGTACGGCGATGTGTTCCTCGTCGTCGACGGCTGGGGCACGATCCGCCAGGACTTCATGGACATCATGGACACCTTCACGGCCCTGGCGGCGCGGGGGCTCAACTACGGTGTGCACCTCGTCGTGGCGGCCGGCCGCTGGTCGGAGATCCCCACCGCGCTGCGGGACCAGCTCGGCACCCGCTTCGAACTCCGACTCGGCGACAGCATGGACTCCATGATCAATATGCGGGCGGCCGCGACCATCCCCAAGTCGCCCGGCCGCGGCATGACCGATTCCAAGCATCACTTCCTCACCGCTCTGCCCCGGCTGGACGGCGGCGACAGCGCCTCGGACCTCGGGGCGGGCGTCGCCGACGCGGTGGCACAGGTGGCCGAGCACTGGCAGGGCCCGCCCGCACCCGCGGTCCGCACCCTGCCGTCGGTCCTGGAACCCACCGAGCTGCCCGACGCCCAGGTCGGCGCGGACGGCGATCTGCGCTTGCCGCTGGGCCTGGAGGGCAACCAGCTCGACGTCATGTGGCACGACTTCGCACAGACGGCGCACCTGGTGGTGGTGGGAGACGCGGAGACCGGCAAGACCAACCTGCTGCGCTCGGTCTGCCGGGCGGTCACCGACCGCTACACCCCCGCCGAGGCGCGGGTCCTGCTGATCGACTACCGGCGCGGGCTCCTGGAGAGCGTCCCCGAGTCGCACCGGCTGGGCTACGCCGTCTCCGTCGACGTGCTCAAGCAGGCGGTGGACGGCGTCGCACGGGCCATGAAGGAGCGCCTGCCCGGCGCGGACATCTCGCCCGCCCGGCTGAAGCGGCGGGACTGGTGGAGCGGACCGCGGGTCTTCCTGGTCGTGGACGACTACGACATGGTGTCCGGCGGCAACATGAACAACCACTTCGGGCCGCTGCTCGACTACCTCGCCCAGGGCGCGGAGCTCGGCCTGCACCTGATCGTGGCACGCAGCGCCAACGGCGTGGCGCGGGCGATGAACGATCCTCTGCTGCGCCGTCTGCTGGAAGTCAACACGCCTGCCGCGCTGCTCTCCTGCCCGCCCTCGGAGGGATATCTGTTCAACGACACCAAGCCGAGGCAACTGCCGCCGGGCCGGGCACAGCTGATCACGCGCAGGGGTGTGGTGCAGGTGCAGACCCCGCTGCTGCCCGACCCGGCTCCCGAAAGTTCCTAGGCGTTCCGCCCATGGAGGCCGGTGACGGGGCTCACGACCGAGTGCTCCCGAAAGGGATGAGGGCCTTCCGGCCCGGTGCGCCGAGGAGCGGATCGTCGCAGGTCGCGCCGGGGGAGCGGTCATCGGAAGGCGAGGCGCCTCGGCCGGCGGTCATGGCTCAGCCCGTTTCCGTGACCGGCCCCCCGGCCCGGCCCGCCCGCCATCCCCGGCGGCGCCCTCGGGGCAGCGCGAACGCGAGGAAGGCGACGAGCACCGCGACCCCGGCCGCCCCGCCTGCCACGGCCAGCGCCCGGTTGCGCGCCTCCGGCGGGTCGAGCGGCGGGACGGCCGGTGCCGAGGCCGGCCGCGTTCCGGACGGGGGCTGTGGGCGTTCCTCGGGAAGTACGGCGGAGAGCGCCCGCACCGGATCCACGATCCCCAGCCCGATGCCGGGGTCCGGCGTGTCACCCACGGCCCCGTACGCGGTGGACTCCAGCCGGTGTGCGACCTGCTCGGCGGTCAGCCGGGGGTGGTAGGAGAGGACCAGGGCTGCCGTACCCGCCACGAAGGCGCCGGCCACCGCGTCACCGCGGCCGGTGAACTGGCCGCGGCCACCCGGGCCCGGCCCCACCACCGAGACGCCGGGAGCGCTCAGTCTCGGCTGTGAACGCCGCCCCTTCTCCGTGCCTGGCGCTTCCGGCTTCCCGCCCGGCCCCACCGAGGAGACGGCGAGCACCCCGGGAAGCGCCGCCGGGTAGGCGGGCCCCTTCTCCGCCTGCGATCCCCCCGCCCCGCTCTCCCACTCCCGCGCCGAGGCGGGCGCCACCACCAGCGCACCGGCCTTCTGCGCGGCGAGGACGGCGTCCTTCAGTTCCTTCGGGGCGGAAGGGACGCTCAGCGCCACAAGGATGATCCGCGCCCCGGTTCGGGTGGCCGCCCTGATCCCCTCGGCCAGCGCCTGGGGTGTGGTCGCGCCATGTCTGTCGGTGGCCCGCACCGCGATCACCTCGGCCTCCGGGGCGACCCCGGCCGCTTCGAGGCCCTGCTGCTGCCCGCCCGCGACGATACCGGCGAGGAACGTGCCGTATCCGACGCAGTCGTCCCGCGCCGTGCCGCCCGCCACCACATCCGGGCCTGCGGTGACCCGGCCGTCCAGCGCCGGCACCCGGCGCAGATCCGCTCCGGTACCGATGACGGCGACCTTCACCCCCGCTCCCCGGCTGAGCTCCCAGGCCCTGTCGATGCCCAGGAAGCTCTGCGCCCAGGGGACTTGGGCCGATTTCTTGGCGGACCCCGCAGTGCACGGGCGGCCGTCGGCGACAGTGGTGGGTATTCCCGGCAGCGAGGGGCTGTCCGCGGATCCCGCCGCACCGGCGGGAGCCGCGGTGCCGGGTATCAGGAGCAGGGCGGCCAGTGCTGCTGGTCCGAGCGCGCGGGACACCGAGGACCTCGAAGATCGCATGCGGCGATGGTAACGACGCTCCCTGCCACCACCGGTACCTGCCCCGGATCGCCCCGAACCGGTGCTCCGGCGGCGCCGGAACGCCGATCACCATGGCGGGCGACCTGCGGCAACAGGCATGATGGCTACAGCAGTTTCCCACGCCCTACATGCCGCGCGCCTCCGCCCCGTTACCTACGGCGCAGGGGTCCGGGAGGTCAGAACGTGTCACGTCAGATGCTCACCGTCGCCGCAGACGGGACGGGCGACCACCGCACCGTCGGGGAGGCCGTCGCACGGGCCCGTGCCGGAGCGGTCGTCAGGATCGCTCCAGGACGGTACGAGGAGAGCGTGACGATCTCGGCCGCGATCACCCTGACCGCTGCCGAGGGCGAGGGGACCGTGGAGCTGGCGCCGCGGCGCGGAACGGCGCTGACGCTCACCAGGGACGCGGTGATGGTCAGGGACCTCGTGCTGCGCGGGCACGACGATGAACTGCCCGTGGTCGACGCGCCGCGCGGGCAGCTCGCGATGGACCGGTGCGACATCCACGGTTCGGCCTGGTCGGCGCTCTTCGCGCGGGACGGCGGGTCGCTGGCGCTGCGGCAGTGCCGGATCAGCAACCCGGTGGGCGCCGGTGTGGTGTCCACGTCCTCGGCCGAGAGCTTCCTCGAGAACTGCGTCGTCGAACACCTCGGGACTTCGGCCCTGGTGGCCGGTGAACGGGGCAGGATCACCGCGCGCTTCAGCCGGCTCAGGGACACCAAGGGCAACGGTGTCCTCGCCAACGGGCAGGCACACGTCCTCCTGGAGGAATGCGCGATATCGGCGACCGGCAAGCCGGGCGTCGCCGTCGAGGAGGAGAGTTCGGTCAGGATGGTGCGCGGCACGGTCCGCAAGGCCGTCGTCGGCGTGTTCGTGAACAGCGCCGGACTGGTCGTCCTGGAGGACGTCGCGGTCAGCGATGCCACCGGGCACGGATTCGTTCTGGGCGGCGGCAGTTCACCGACGCTGACCCGGTGCGGCACCGAACGGACCGGCGGGCACGGCCTGTTGGTGACCGAGCGCAGCCGCGGCACGTTCGAGGAGTGCGTGTTCGCCACCGCCGAGGAACCCGCCGTGCGGGTCACCGGCTTCTCCTCACCGGTGCTGACGGACACCGTCGTCCGTGACTCCAAGGGCATCGGTGTGCTGCTCGACGAGGATTCGGCCGCCGAGTTCAACCGTCTTGAGGTGCGCGACAGCGCCGGATCCGGAATCGTGATCCGCAGCGGCGCCAACCCGCTGCTGCTGCGGGCCACGGTCACCGGGGCAGGCGCACACGGGGTGGAGGTCGTCAAGGACGGCAGGGGGCGGCTGGAGGAGAGCGTCGTCGAGCGGTCGGGCGACTCGGCGGTCCATGTCTCGGGCCACGGCAACCTGTTCGTGGGCAAGGGCCGGCTGCGCAACTCCGCCGGGGCCGGAATCCACATCGGCGCGCTGGGCGCGCTCACGCTGCGGGACACCGCGGTGGAGGAGTCCGGTGGCGCGGGCGTCCACATCGCGGCCGAGGGCGAACTGGCGGCCGTGCGTGCCGTGCTGACGGATGCCGCCGAGCACGGCGTACTGGTGTCCGCGGGCGCCCGTGCCTCTCTCAACGGCTGCGAGGTGACCGGTTCGGGCGCCGACGGCATCCGGGTGGAAGGCACCGACGCCGTGTCGGTTACCGGCTGCACCGCCCGCGCCAACCGGGGCAGCGGATTGCGCCAGACGGTGCCCGGTGACCGGCTCGCCGTCGAGGGACTGGTCAGTGCGGACAACGGTGCCCCGGACGCCTGGGGCACCGCGCAGGACGCCGGAGCGGCGGGCGACGGGCGGCTGCCCGGCGGAGCGGCCCCGGCGCCCGACACCCGGTCCGGTACGGGCCCGGTCGCCGAGCTGGAGTCGCTGATCGGCCTGGACGAGGTCAAACAGCAGGTGCTGACGCTGATCAACCTCAACCGGATGGCGCAGCGCAGGGCGAGCATCGGCATGCCCGCGCCGCCGATGAGCCGCCACCTGGTCTTCGCGGGCCCGCCCGGCACCGGCAAGACCACCGTCGCCCGGCTGTACGGCTCCATCCTCGCCTCGCTCGGCGTGCTGCGCTCCGGGCACCTGGTGGAGGTGTCGCGTGCCGACCTGGTGGCGCAGATCATCGGCGGAACGGCCATCAAGACCACCGAGGCCTTCAACAGGGCGCTGGGCGGGGTGCTCTTCGTCGACGAGGCGTACACCCTGCTCTCCGACGGCGGCGGCAGCGGCGCCGACTTCGGCCGCGAGGCGATCGACACCCTGGTGAAGCTGATGGAGGACCACCGCGAGGACGTGGTGGTGGTGGCGGCCGGTTACCCGAAGGAGATGACGGACTTCCTGGCGTCCAACCCGGGTCTCGCCTCACGTTTCACCCGCAGCGTCGAGTTCAGCGACTACACCTCGGACGAGCTGGTCACGATCGTGGAGCGGATGTGCACCGGCCACCACTACGAGCTGGATCCGGCGGCGCGGGCGGCACTGCTCACCCGCTTCGAGCGGATCCCCCGCGACGCGGGCTTCGGCAACGGCCGTACCGCCCGCAAGGTCTTCGAGGAGATGGTGGACCGGCAGGCGTCCCGGCTGGCCGCCCTGCCGGACGCCGGCGAGCGGGAGCTGGCCGTGCTGACCGCGGAGGACGTGGGCGTCCCGGCGGGCGGTGCGCAGGGGGACGGGCAGGGCGGCGAGGATCCGCTGCTGCGGCTGGACGCCCTGGTGGGCCTCGCGGCCGTCAAGCGCGAGGTGGGCAACCTGGTCAATCTGCTCGCCACCGCGCGCCGGAGGAAGGAGGCCGGGCTGCCCGCGCCGCGGATCAGCAACCATCTGGTCTTCGCGGGCCCGCCCGGCACGGGCAAGACGACGGTGGCGCGGCTCTACGGCGAACTGCTGGCCTCCCTGGGCGTACTTCCCCGCGGCCAGCTCGTCGAGGTCTCACGCGCGGACCTGGTGGGCCGCTATGTCGGACACACCGCGCAGCTGACCCGAGAGGTGTTCGAACGGGCTCTGGGAGGCGTCCTGTTCATCGACGAGGCGTACACCCTGACGCCTCGCTCGGGAGCCGGTTCGTCGGACTTCGGCCAGGAGGCGGTGGAGACGCTGCTGAAGCTGATGGAGGACCACCGTGACGAGGTGGTGGTCATCGTGGCCGGGTACACCGCGGAGATGAACCGGTTCCTGGGCTCCAATCCGGGCCTGGACTCACGCTTCGCGCGGCGTATCGAGTTCCCCGACTACTCCTCGGACGAACTGGTCACCATCGTCCGCATGCACGCGGCCGAGAACGGCTACGAGTGCGCACCCGGCACGGCCAGCGCCCTGCGGAACCACTTCGACGGCATCCCCAGGGAGGAGACGTTCGGCAACGCCCGGCTGGCCCGGCAGACCCTGGAGCGGATGATGACCCATCAGGCGGGACGGCTGAGCACCGTCGCGGTACCGAGCCTGGACGACCTGCGGCTGCTCCTCCCCGAGGACCTCTCCCCGCGCTGAGGTCGAGCGAGGCCGGCCGGCGCAGCGCCCGCGGGGAGGCTTCGGCCGGTGCGGGCGGGCAGGAGGGCGGCGGGGCGCCGGCACCCGCCCGTGGGCGAATGCGCCGCGCCGCGTGCCGACCAGTGTGCGGGCGAGGCCGGTCACGAGGGGCTGCGTCGACGCCACCACCAGCGCAGGAGGACCAGTGCGCATGCCCGCGGCGCGCTGTCGCCGGGCACACTGCCCGTGACCTCCGTCCGAGACGCCCGGTCGGTGTGGTGCGCGGCTGCTTAGGATGACGCCTGTGAACACGGTGAGCGCGCGAGAGTCCGGGTCCGGACCGGCCCCGCTGGGCAAGGTGCGGCCCAGGCAGCTGATCGTGACCGTCTACGGGCTGTACGCGCGCGACACCGACGGCTGGATGTCGGTGGCCTCGCTGATCCAGCTCCTCGCCGACCTCGATGTCGAGGCGCCGACGGTACGCTCCTGCGTCTCCCGGCTGAAGCGGGCCGGACTGCTGGAGGCCCAATCGGTGTCCGGAGCGGCCGGGTACCGGATCTCGCCCGAGACCGAACGGATGCTGCGCGACGGCGATCCGCGCATCTTCGCGGCCCGGCGGACCACCGTGGACGAGGGCTGGGTACTGGTCGTCTTCTCGGTGCCCGAGTCCGAGCGCGCGAGGCGGCACACCCTGCGGACCCAGCTCACCCGGCTCGGCTTCGGGTCCGTGTCCGCCGGAGTGTGGATCGCTCCGGGGCATGTGCGCAACGAGGCGGAGTCCATGCTCGCCAGGCACGGACTGCGCTCCTACGCCGACCTCTTCCGGGCCGACTACCTGTCGGCCGGCGGCGGTCACGCCGACGAACTCGCCGCGAAGGTCCGCTCCTGGTGGGACACCGACCGGCTGCAGCGGCTGTATGTCGATTTCCTCGCCGCGCACCGTCCGGTGGCCGAGCGGATCGCGAACGGTGCCCCGGTGACGGACCGCCAGGCGTTCACGACGTACATCGGGGTCCTCACCGACTGGCGCCGCCTCGTCTACCTCGATCCCGGCGTCGCGCGTGAACTGCTGCCCGGGCAATGGAGCGGAACCCACGCCCGGCAGCTCTTCGACGAGATGCACGCCCGGCTGGCCGGACCCGCCCATCGGCATGTGGAACGGGTCCGGGCACGCCGACACCCCGCCGGAGGGCTCAGCGAACGTCCGAGCGGACGATCGTGAAGGCCGCGCCTTCCGGGTCCGACACGGTCGCCACCCGGCCGCTCGTCCCCTCCCGGGGCGGCTGCAGAATGTATCCACCGAGCTCCACCACACGACGGGCAGCCTCGTCGGTGTCGGCGACTTCGAAGTACGTCATCCAGTGCGGGCCCCGGTCGCGCGGCAGCGCGTGGCCGACGCCGTGCAGCGAGGCGACCGGTCGGCCCTCCAGACGCAGGGTCTGGTAATCGAAGTCGGTCGAGACGGCTGCCTCCGCCTCGTAGCCGAAAACGGTCTGGTAGAACTTGCAGACCGTCGAGGTCTCACGGGTCAGCAACTCGTTCCAGACCGGGGTGCCGTGGGCGCCGGAGAGCGCCGTGCCGAGATGCGCGGCGGCCTGCCAGATCCCGAAGACCGCGCCTGCGGGATCGGCGGCGATGGCGAGCCGTCCAGCCTCGCCCGCGTCGAGCGGGCCGACGGCGACGGTGCCGCCGCAGGAACGGATCAGCTCCGCCGTGGCATCGGCGTCGTCGGTGGCCAGATACGTCGTCCAGGCCACGGGCAGGGGGCGCTCGGACCGCAGCTGCCCGATGCCCGCGATCACTTTCCCGCCGATCGACGCACGGACATACGGACCCAGATGATCCGGTCCGGGCGCGAACTCCCAGCCGAACAGAGCGGCGTAGAAATCCTCCGTGGTGCTCAAACCGTGCACGATCAGACTCACCCAGCAAGGTGTTCCGGGTGTGCGCCGGGCGGGAGCCTCGGTCATCGTCACTCTCTCCTCGGACCATCGTGGTGGCCGTACGGGGGAAGGGGGCCGGTGTGCCGTGGTGCGGCACGGGTGGTGCGCGCCCCGTGCAGATGCTCGCACCACCCGGCGCACTACACGGACCGGCCGCGCCGCACCTTCCGGGATCTCGGAAGAGAGGCCGGAAACATGCGGTACGTCCGGTTCGGTGGTGTGACGGTGTTACGGGTGGGGCCGCTCCCGCGCGAGGATGGCTCCTATGAAGCCCATCATCACCGCACCCGAATGCGCGACCGAACTCGCGGGGCCACGCCCGCCGGTGCTCCTGGACGTACGTTGGCGGCAGGGCGGCCCGCACGGCCGCCCGGACTACGAGGCCGGCCACATCCCGGGCGCGGTCTTCATCGACCTGGACGCGGACCTCGCAGGTCCGGCGGGCAGCGGTGGACGCCATCCCCTGCCCGACCCCGAGGAGTTCGGCGCGACCATGCGCCGGGCCGGTGTCCGCGCGGACACCCCGGTGGTCGTGTACGACGGCGGCCACGGCTGGGCGGCGGCCCGCGCCTGGTGGCTGCTGCGCTGGACCGGGCACGAGGACGTCCGGGTGCTGGACGGCGGCCTCGCGGCCTGGGAGGGGAAGCTCGACACGCAGATCCCGACGCCTGCCGAGGGCGACTTCGAGCCGGTGCCCGGCGCCCTGCCGCTGCTGGACGCCGACGGGGCGGCGGCGCTGGCCCGGTCGGGGCTGCTGCTCGACGCGCGGGCCGCCGAACGCTACCGGGGCGAGGTGGAACCGATCGACCGGGTGGCCGGTCACATCCCGGGCGCCGTCTCGGCCCCGACCACCGAGAACGTGGAGAAGGACGGCAGGTTCCTGCCCGCCCCCTCGCTGGCGGCCCGCTTCGCCGAACTCGGCGCCGACCGGGCGTCCGAGGTCGGTGTCTACTGCGGCTCGGGCGTCTCGGGCGCCCATGAGGTGCTGGCCCTGGCCATCGCCGGGATTCCGGCGGCGCTCTACGCGGGCTCCTGGTCCGAGTGGACCGCCGACGAGACCCGCCCGGTCGCCACGGGGCCCGACCCCCGGTGACGGGAGACACGCCGGCCTGAGCGGCGCGCGCGGCCGGGGCGCGGTCCGGCCGCGCGCTGCTCCCGCGCCGGGCGCCTCTTCCGGGGCACGCGCTTCTTTCGGCGTGCACGGTTCTCTCGTGCCGCGCACGCACAACACGGCACGAGGGCCCGCACGCTGTGGCGTACGGGCCCTCGTCATGCTGTGGTCGCCCCGTTCAGTCCTGCTTTTTCCGGCGTGTACCGAAGACGATCTCGTCCCAGCTCGGCACCGCGGCCCGGCGGCCCGGCCGGACGCCGTCCGCCTCGGCCTGGCGGTCCGTGGTCCCGATCAGCCGGTCGCGGTGTCCGGCCACCGCCCGGGGCATCAGCACATCCGCGTAGGCGGAACCGGCACCCGCGGAGGCGGCCGCCGCGGGCGGCTCGTCGGCCTCCGGTTCCTCCGCGACCGGATCCGGGACGGAGGGCTCGGGTCGGTCCGGGACGACCATGTCGCCGCGGAAGCTCGGAACCGCCTCCAGCAGGCTGGTCAGCGAGTCGCGTTCGCCGGCCGAGATGCCGCCCACGTGCTCCTCGGGGTCTGGCACGGGGGCGGGGACCGACGGGCGCTCCATCGGACGGTCCAGCGGCCGGTCGCGCGGCAGCCGGGCGATCCGGGGCACGAACGGGAAGGTCGGCTCGGGCGCGGCGTCGTCGGTCTCGCCGATCAGTGAACGCGCCTCGTCGTCCACGGCCTGGACCAGCCGACGCGGCGCGTCGTATGCCCAGCTCGCCGAGTGGGGTTCGCCCGCGACACGGTAGACCAGCAGGACCTCCCAGGTGCCGTCGTCCCGGCGCCACGAGTCCCACTGGACGGTCTCCTTGTCGGCGCCGCGCAGCCGCAGCCGCTCCTTCACCGCCTCGCCGAGCAGGGGACCGGTGTTCTCGCCGGGACGGCGCACGGGGGTCTTCCGGGCGCGCTCGGCCATGAAGGCGCGCTCAGCGAGGACGGGGCCCTCGAAGCGGCGGACACGGTCGACCGGGATCCCCGCGAACTGGGCGACCTCCTCGGCGGAGGCGCCGGCCCGTATCCGCGCCTGGATGTCGCGCGGCCGGAGGTGGCTCTCCACCTCGATCTCGATCTGGCCCAGCCGCGCACGGTCGTTGCGCACGGCGGCTCTCAGCCGCTCGTCGATCGGAAGCGTGTACTCCGTGTTGTCCGCAGCCTTGAGCACCAGTCGTGTGCCGTCGTTGGAGACGGCCACGACACGCAGTTCGGGCATGGGGACCTCCCGGGTGGTGCCTGCCGACGTCACGTGCGTCGCTGCTTCCGCTAGTCGAGTGTGGCCTGCCCGGGTGCAGCCTGCCACAACATTGCCGTGTTGCCCGGTGTGTCGAGCGTGAGCCCTTGACCGCCGGTATGACACGGTAACCCATTGTGCTACATGAAGTGACTTCTGGTCACATCATGTAGCCGGTCCCCGTGCGATGCCGCGGTGCCGCCGGTTCGAGCGCCTCCTCGCGGCCCCCTTCCCGAAGATCCCGGACACCCGTTCGGGAATCCGGCCCAGGGCTCGTCACAGTACTCCATTCGGGCCACGTGAGTGGACCGCCGCGCCGTCGAAGTTGTCGCCGGGTGCGGCGGTTGAGCTACCCAGCCGGGCCTCGTTTGCCCCTCGCCCGTGTCCTGCTTCACAGAATCTCCCGAAGCGGAACTAATCACTTCGCTCAGGTGTCTTCTTCTGGTGCATGGTGGGAGAGATGTCAATCAAGGGCTGGAAATGGTGCAGAAGCCGGAAAGTGGCACGGATCCCAAGGAAAAGCGAATAGATCTGAGCCTGCCGCAGGTGGCGGGCAGTGCCGTGGCGGCGGTCGCGGCGGCGGTGGCGGCTTCCCAGCTGGGCGTCTACGGAACGATCCTGGGTGCCGGAGTGATGAGCGTCGTCGCCACGTGCGGCGGTTCGATCTTCCAGCACTTCTTCCGCCGCACCGGAGAGCAGATCCGCGAGGCCACGGGCCAGGCGAAACACCAGGGCCGGGAGGCGGCGGGGCGGAACCGGGGAGCGGGCGACGCGCGAACCACACCGAGGCGCCGGCGCTCCTCGCCGGACCCGGGCCCCGCCGGAGCCGAGGACGCCACGACGATGCTTCCCGCCGCGGATGCCACGACCGTGCTGCGCGCCGTGGGCGCCGGTCAGGACCACACCCGGCCGACCGGGCCGTTCGACGCCACCCGGCCGCTCGACACGCCTCCTCCGTTCGACGAGACCCGGCCGCTCGCGGCGGTCCGGCGTCCGGGCCGGAACGGGGCGCTCGACGAGGAGTTCTCCGAGGCCACCACGCACGGCACCCGGTTCCGGGGCTGGAAGCGCTCCGCGGCCGGGGCGGCCGTGGTCTTCGCCGTGGCCATGGCCGGGATCACCACGTACGAACTGGTCTCGGGGAACGACCTGAGCGGTGGCCGGGGCACGACCGTCGGCTCCGTCGTGCGAGGCGGCGAACGGGACTCCGGGACGAAGGACCCCGCGCCGTCGACCAGCACCGGCCCGGACCGGGACCGGACGCCCGGGCAGGAGAGCGGCGAGGCCCCCGGCACCGCCCCGACCGGCGGACAGAGCCGGAACCCCGACTCCGGTCAGGACGGCCGTGCCCCGGCCGATCCGGAGCCCAGCCCCACGCGGCCCGGCGGCAGCGGCGACGTGACCGATCCCTCCCCGGCGGCCACACCCGTCCCGTCGGCCCCTGGTGACGGCGGCGTCGCCCCGGAGCCCCCGGGCGCCGGGGACGCCCCGGCGCAGGGCGGACAGGCCACCACCGGCGCGGACACCGGCCGATGAGAACCGGCGGGGACGGGAAACGGCGACGTGGCCGGTCCGTCTTCGTCGGTCCTCACCGGATCCGCGACGGAGGCAAAGGGTGCCGGGAGGGGGCACTGGTGCCGCATCAGGGAAACGTTCACGAGGAATCACCACCGCGGACGACACCGCGCTCGCAGGCGAACCACCCGCCAGCCGCGTCCCAACCTCACGGCACTAGTCGCCCAGCACCCGGCGCAGATAGGCGTTGCCGAACAGCCGGTCCGGGTCGAGCCGGTCGCGTACGGCGGTGAACTCGCCGAAGCGCGGGTAGACCTCGGCGAAGTACTCGGCGTCGCGCGTGTTGATCTTGCCCCAGTGCGGGCGGCCGGCATGGGCGGTCATGATCCTCTCGACCGCCGTGAAGTACGCCTGGTAGGGCGTGCCCCGGTACATGTGGACGGCGATGTACACGCTGTCCCGGCCCGAGGCCGTGGAGAGCGCGATGTCGTCGGCGGGGGCGGTACGGACCTCCACCGGAAAGCTGATCCGCAGCGGCGAGCGCTCGACCATCGCCCTGACCTCGCGCAGCGTCTCCACGGCGGCCTCGCGCGGCACGGCGTACTCCATCTCCACGAAGCGCACCCGGCGCGGACTGGTGAAGACCTTGTAAGGAATGTCGGTGTACGTACGGGCCGACAGCGCGCGGCTGGAGACCCTGGCGATCGACGGGATCGTCGCGGGGAACGCCCGGCCGACCGCACAGGCCGCCTGGAAGATCCCGTTGGAGAGGAACTCGTCCTCGATCCAGCCGCTGACCTTCCCGGGCGGAGCGGCGGGGCCCGCGCTGCGATTGTTGCGCTTGGTGTTGCAGTTGGCGGTGTGCGGGAACCAGTAGAACTCGAAGTGCTCGTTCTCCGCGACCAGTTGGTCGAAGTCGGTCATGACCCGGTCGAAGCTCATCGGCTCCTCACGGGCCGTCAGCAGGAAGACCGGCTCCACGGCGAAGGTGATCGCCGTGACGACGCCCAGCGCGCCGAGCCCGATCCGGGCGACGGCGAAGATGTCGGCATTCTCCTTCTCCGAACAGGTCAGCACCCGGCCGTCGGCAGTGACCAGTTCGAGGGCGCGGATCTGCGCGGATATGGACCCCGAGTCGCGGCCGGTGCCGTGGGTGCCCGTCGACGTGGCCCCGGCGACCGTCTGCTTCATGATGTCGCCCATGTTGGTGAGCGACAGGCCCTCCCGCGCCAGCACGGTGTTGAGCCGCTCCAGCGTCGTTCCGGCCCCGACGGTCACCGTCATGGCCTCGCGGTCGATCTCCCGGATGCCGCCGAGCAGGTCGGGGCGGATCAGCAGGCCGTCGGTGGCCGCCACCGACGTGAAGGAGTGCCCGGAGCCGACGGGCTTCACCCGCAGGCCGTTCTCGGAGGCCCGGCGCAGGGCCTCGGCCAGTTCGGGTACGGAGGCGGGCGTCACGGCCCGTTCGGGACGTGCCGTGACGTTCCCTGCCCAGTTACGCCACGCGCTCGTCGTCGTCCGTGCGCCGGTTGCGGTCATGTTCCCCACGCCCTCCCGTAGCAGCCGGCCCGCTGAGCCGGCGGTACCCCAGGAACGCCACCGCGGCCGCGAGCGCTCCCGCCACGGCGGGCACCGCGTACCCCGCCTCGGCCCCCGAGGCGTCGACCACCCAGCCGGCGGCCGAGGAGCCGAGTGCCACGCCGACGGCGAGCCCGGTGCTGGTCCAGGTCATGCCCTCGGTCAGTGCGGTGCGCGGTACGTGCTGTTCGACAAGGGCCATGGTGGTGACCATCGTCGGTGCGATGGCGAGGCCCGCGACAAAGAGCGCCACGGCCAGGAACGGCAGGCTCCCGGCCAGTTGGAGGGGGATCATACTCACGGCCATCGCGCACACTCCCAGCAGCCACCGGTTGGACGGCTTCCCGCTGAGCCGCAGCAGGCCGAAGACGGCCCCGGCCACGCAGGACCCCAGGGCGTAGACGGCCAGGACCAGACTCGCCGCAGCCTTGTGCCCCTGCTCCTCGGCGAAGGCCACCGTCACCACGTCGATCGCTCCGAAGATCGCCCCGGTCGCCACGAACGTCACCACGAGCACCTGGAGGCCCCGGGAGCGCATCGCGGAGCCGACGGTGTGCTGCTCGCGCGGATGCGGGACCGGTTCGGTGGCACGCTGCGCGGTCAGCCAGAACACGCCGACCAGCAGGAAGACGGCCGCGAGCAGCGGGCCCGCCTCCGGGAACCAGGACGTGGACAGGCCGATCGAGATGATCGGCCCGAAGATGAAGCACACCTCGTCGACGATCGACTCCCACGAGTACGCGGTGTGCAGCCGTTGCGGCGAACCGCGGTAGATCTCCGCCCAGCGGGCCCGGATCATCGAGCCCACGCTGGGCACACAGCCGGCACCCGCCGCGAAGACGAAGAGCGTCCAGTCCGCCAGCCGCTGCTGCGCGCAGACCAGGAGGCCGGCCACCGCCGCGAGGGCGACGAGGGTGGCGGGCCGCAGCACCCGGCGCTGGCCGTGCCGGTCCACGAGTCGGGAGATCTGCGGCCCGATCACCGCCGCCGACATCGCCAGCGTCGCGGAGAGTGCTCCGGCGAGCCCGTAGCGGCCGGTGAGCTGGGAAACCATGGTCACCACGCCGATGCCCATCATGGACAGCGGCATCCGGCCGAGGAATCCGGCCGCCGAGAACCCCTTGGAGCCGGGGGCGGCGAATATCGCGCGGTAGGGACTGGGCAAGGAAGGCTCCGGAGCGACGTGATCGAACGTGCATGTGACGAACGTGACGGTTACGCCTGAATACGGCCGGTACAGCTTATGGGCGGGCCGCCGGACGCGAAGGGGGCGGGTGCCGGGACGGACCGGGACGGGCAGCGGCCCCGTGGCGGGCACCGGGGACGGGGACCGGGCCCGGTGGCGGGCGAGTGGGCCGGGTCGGCGTCGCGGAGTCGGCGGTCGGTGGGACGTCGGTGAAAGCCCCGGTGGGATGTCGGTGGAAGCACCGTCCGGGGCGAGTGGCAGGATCGTCGGCATGTCCGATCCGTGTGACCCCGCTCCCTACGACGCCCTGCTGCTGCTCTCCTTCGGTGGTCCCGAAGGCCCGGACGACGTGCTCCCGTTCCTGGCGAACGTGACCCGCGGCCGCGGCATCCCCGAGGAGCGGCTGAAGGAGGTCGGCAGGCACTACTTCCTGTTCGGCGGCGTCAGCCCGATCAACGCCCAGAACAGAGCACTGCTGGACGCCCTGCGCGAGGACTTCGCGGAGCATGGTGTGGACCTGCCGGTGTACTGGGGCAACCGCAACTGGGCGCCGTACCTCACCGACACCCTGCGCGAGATGGTCGCGGACGGCCGCCGCCGCATCGCCGTCCTCGCCACCAGCGCCTACGCCTCCTACTCCGGCTGCCGGCAGTACCGCGAGAACCTCGCGGAGTCGCTGGCCGCGCTGGAGGCCGAGGGGCTGCCGGTGCCCCGCGTCGACAAGCTGCGGCACTACTTCAACCACCCCGGGTTCGTGCGGCCCATGGTGGACGGCGTCCTCGCCTCCCTGGCCGACCTGCCCGAGGAGGTACGGGCCGGGGCGCACCTCGCGTTCACCACGCACTCCATCCCCGTCTCCGCCGCCGACACCTCAGGCCCCGTCGAAGGGCACGGCGACGGCGGCGCCTACGTCGCCGCCCATCTCGACATCGCCCGCCTGATCGTCGACGCGGTGCGCGACGAGACCGGCATCGAACACCCCTGGCGGCTCGTCTACCAGTCCCGCAGCGGCGCCCCGCACATCCCGTGGCTGGAACCCGACATCTGCGACCACCTGGAGAGCCTGCACGGCGAGGGCGTCCCCGCCGTGGTCATGGCCCCCATCGGTTTCGTCTCGGACCACATGGAGGTCCTGTACGACCTCGATACGGAGGCCACCGCGAAGGCGGCCGAACTCGGACTCCCGGTCCGCAGGTCCGCGACCGTGGGCGCCGACCCGCGGTTCGCGGCGGCCGTGCGCGAACTGCTTCTGGAGCGCGCCGCGACCGAGCGGGGGTGCGCTCCGGAACGCTGCGCGCTCGGCGCGCTCGGCCCGAGCCATGACCTGTGCCCGGTCGGGTGCTGCCCGGCCCGGGCGCCCAGGCCCGCCGCCGCGGGCGCCGACAGCCCGTACGCCTGAGCCGGCCGGGGCGCCTGACGGCGGCACCGCCGCCCCTGCGCCCCCGCCCCGGTCGAGGGCCCTTCGTGGCTCTCGTCGCCCGTGCAACCGCCGTAGCCCGCCGACACCTGGAGCGCTGTGACCGACCCGAACCCGTCCGAACTGCTTGACCTCGCCCTGGAGACCGCCCGTCGCGCCGGTGAGCTGCTGCGCGACGGCCGCCCGGCCGATCTGGGCGTGGCCGCGACCAAGTCCAGCCCGATCGACGTCGTCACCGAGATGGACATCGCCGCCGAGAAGCTGATCACCGGCCTTCTCGCCGAACGCCGCCCCCGGGACGGCTTCCTCGGCGAGGAGGGCGCCAGCACGCCGGGCAGCAGCGGCATCCGCTGGGTCATCGACCCGCTCGACGGCACGGTGAACTACCTGTACGGCCTGCCCACCTGGGCCGTCTCCATCGCCGCCGAACGGGACGGCGAGCGGATCGTGGGCGTCGTGGAGGCCCCGATGCGCCGGGAGACGTACTGGGCCGTGCTCGGCGCTGGCGCGTACGCCCGTGGCGGGGCGTACGGCGAGAGCACCGCTCTGCGCTGCCGGCCCGCGCCACCGCTCGACCAGGCTCTCGTCTCGACCGGTTTCAACTACGTCGGCCACGTCCGCGCGCACCAGGCCGAGGTGGCCCGGAAGCTGATCCCGCGGCTGCGCGACATCCGGCGCGGCGGCTCGGCGGCCGTGGACCTGTGCGACGTGGCGGCGGGCCGCCTCGACGGCTACTACGAGCGCGGGCTGCACCCCTGGGACCTGGCGGCCGGCGACCTCATCGTCCGCGAGGCGGGGGCGTACACCGGGGGCCGTCCCGGGCGGCCCGCCGACGGAGACCTGACCGTCGCCGCGACGCCGGGCGTCTTCGAACCGCTGCAGGCCCTCCTGGAGGAGTACGGCGCCTGGCACGACTAGGGCGTCGAAAGTCCCGTCCGGCCCGCGACGCCTGGCACGGCGCCTCGCCACGTCGTCGGGATCGTCCACGTACGCCCGGTACGAGGACGACCCTCCGCCTTGCGATGCACCGCACCGGACGCCGGTCACGGCACTACGGCGCCGTCGCCCGGCCGAGGAGGCCGGAGAGGGCCCGCAGGGATCCCGGAGCGGCAGAAGGGCCCCGGGCCACCAGAACGGTGATCCGGGGCCCTCCGACGACGGTTCAGACGCCAGTGGTGCCGATCTTGACGCCGTGCTCGGCGGCGAGGCGGTGCAGGTCGTCCAGTTCGCCCTGCTCGACATCCGCGAGGAAGTCGTCGCCCGTCTCGCGAGCCCTTGTGAGGTCGGATTCGGTCCTCCTGATCCGCTGGAGCAGACCTGCGGTGAAAGCGTCCATAATGCGCCCCCTCATCCTGTGTCGGTGGCACGGGGGTGTGCCCGGGGTTTCCCTCCGCACGGTGGCGGTAGGGCGGTGATCACGCGCTCTCCGGGGACGGAGTGGCCTGCGGAACGCCACATCGGAGGCGTGATCTCGGGTGTGAATGCGTCCTCCCCGGCGCGAACCTCACAGAAACCTCAACTGGCCCGGAAATCCGGGGGATTCCTTGAGGGTCCGGGCAGGTGAGCGCCGTCTTACCGCCGGTTTATGCGCGTTGCGGGCAGGATGGAGCAGCGCATCACCGTATCGATGAGCGGCCCCCATTACGGACCGTATGTGCATCGACACGTTCTGCGTTTTCGACGTGATGAAGTCTGATCGTGAATTCTCTGAGGAAGGACAAGCGCCGTGCGCGTACTCGTCGTGGAGGACGAGCAGCTGCTCGCCGATGCGGTGGCCACCGGATTGCGCCGAGAGGCCATGGCCGTCGATGTCGTGTACGACGGGGCGGCGGCCGTGGAGCGTGTCGAGGTCAACGACTACGACGTCGTGGTGCTGGACCGGGACCTCCCCCTGGTGCACGGTGACGACGTCTGCCGCCGGGTCGTCGAGCTGGGCGTTCCCACGCGGGTGCTCATGCTCACCGCGTCAGGGGACGTCAGCGACCGGGTGGAGGGGTTGGAGCTGGGCGCCGACGACTACCTGCCCAAGCCGTTCGCGTTCAGCGAGCTCACCGCCCGTGTGAGGGCGCTGGGGCGGCGTACGACGGTGGCGCTGCCGCCCGTGCTGGAGCGCGCGGGCATCAAGCTGGACCCCAACCGCCGGGAGGTGTTCCGGGGCGAGACCGAGATCCAGCTCGCGCCGAAGGAGTTCGCCGTGCTGGAGGTCCTGATGCGCAGTGAGGGCGCGGTCGTCTCGGCCGAGCAGTTGCTGGAGAAGGCGTGGGACGAGAACACCGACCCGTTCACCAACGTCGTCCGGGTGACCGTCATGACGCTGCGCCGCAAGCTCGGCGAGCCGCCGGTGATCGTGACCGTGCCCGGCTCCGGCTACCGGATCTGAGCGCCGATGCCCAGCGTCCCGGCACCCCCGACGGTGCCTCCGAAGCCCACGTGGGAGCCCAAACAGCCGGAGCCGCCCTACTGGCTGCGCCCGACCATCCGGATACGGCTCACGCTGCTCTACGGCGGCATGTTCCTGATCGCGGGCATCCTGCTGCTCTCGATCATCTACATGCTGGCCGCCCAGGCCCTGCACGTGGGCAGCGAGCTGCCCTTCAGGATCGTGAGCGGCCGGATCGTCAGCGACGTGTGCAACTTCGGCACGAACCCGACGCCGGAAGCCATCAACGCGGCGATGAATTCCTGCGTCAACCATCAGCGGCAGCAGGCGCTGGACACGCTGCTGAACCGGTCGCTGCTCGCCCTGGTCGGTCTCAGCGTGATCGCGTTCGCCTTCGGCTACGCCATGGCGGGCCGGGTGCTCTCCCCGCTGGGCCGGATCACCCGGACGGCCCGCCGGGTGGCCGGAACGGATCTGTCCCGCCGGATCGAGCTGGACAGTCCGGACGACGAGCTGAAGGAGCTCGCCGACACCTTCGACGAGATGCTCGACCGGCTGGAGCGCGCCTTCACGGCCCAGCAGCGGTTCGTCGGGAACGCGTCGCACGAGCTGCGTACGCCGCTCGCGATCAACCGCACGCTGCTGGAGGTGCACCTCTCCGACCCCCAGGCGCCGCCGGAGCTCAAACAGCTGGGGAAGACCCTGCTGGCCACCAACGAGCGCAGCGAGCTGCTGGTGGAGGGATTGCTGCTGCTCGCCCGCAGCGACAACCAGATCGTCGAGCGTAAGCCGGTCGACCTGGCCGAGGTCGCCTCGCGTGCCATCGACCAGACGCGCGCCGAGGCCGAGGAGCGGGGCGTGGAGATCCGCGGCGAGCGGTCCCCGGCCGTCATCCAGGGCAACGGCGTCCTGCTGGAACGGATCGCGCTGAACCTCGTGCAGAACGCCGTGCGCTACAACGTGCCGGAGCACGGCTGGGTGGAGGTCACCACCACGCTTCAGTCCGGCCATGCCGTGCTGGTGGTCTCGAACACGGGACCGGTGGTGCCCGCGTACGAGATCGACAACCTCTTCGAGCCCTTCAGGCGGCTGCGTACGGAGCGGACGGGCAGCGACAAGGGGGTCGGGCTCGGCCTGTCGATCGCGCGGTCCGTGGCACGCGCCCACGGCGGCCGTATCGTCGCGGAGCCCCGCGAGGGAGGAGGGCTCGTGATGCGTGTCTCCCTGCCCGTCTGAGCGTGCGGACACAGCGAACCGCACCCAAAGTATTTTGTTCGCTTTGGGTGGAATTTTCGGAGCCTGTGACCAAGATGATCATGTGTGATCGATCACAGAAACGAATTCCTATGCGTCAACGCTCCGTGACCGGTGGTCGCGCCCGAAACCCCGCAAAAGCCGGGGTTTTCGGGGCCTGACCTCACGGGAAGTACACGGGGTGGCGCCCGTGGAGCGCAACGCGAGGGCCGTGTACGGTCCCCATCGCCACCCAGGCCGGTCACTCCCGAGCGGCCCTTTTGGGTGTCGATTGAGTAACAGACCTTGATGTGAGGCAAAATCTCCGCCTCAGGTCGGGCACAAGTCCGGCCTCTCACGCGTTACGTGCGCTGAGACACCGCAGACACCCAGAGGGGGAGAGCGACATGGCAACCGATTACGACACTCCACGCAAGACCGACGACGACGTCGATCAGGACAGCCTCGAAGAGCTCAAGGCACGCCGCAGCGACAAGACGGCCTCCGCCGTCGACGTCGACGAGTTCGACGCCGCCGAGGGCCTGGAGCTGCCCGGCGCGGACCTGTCCAACGAGGAGCTGGCCGTCCGGGTCCTGCCGAAGCAGGCCGACGAGTTCACGTGCATGAGCTGCTTCCTCGTGCACCACAGGAGCCAACTGGCACGCGAGAAGAACGGCCAGCCGATCTGCCGCGACTGCGACTAGGCCGAGTCGGCCGTGACAGGCGACGAACCGTTCCGGAAGCGACGCTTGCGGCGCAAGAAGTCGTCGGAGGCGAACCAGGGCGGAACAGGCCCGGCGCAAGGCGTGACAACGCCTGCCGAGCGGTCCGCCCTGTCGTCCTCCCCGGGGGAGCGGTACCCCGAGCGAGGCCGGCCGGCCTCGCTCGAAGCGACCGCGGCATGCGAAGCGGTGACCGCGGACGTGGGACGTGAAGGAGCAGGCCCGGCCCATGGGGCCGGACAGCTCGACAGAACAGGGTCCCCGGCCGGAGGGGGCCGCCCGAGCTTGGTGAAACGGGGTGTGCGCAAGGGCGGGGAGGGCGCCAGGGCGGCGATCGGCCACATCGCCGACCTGATCATCGAGTCCGCTCCCCGCATCCCCGCGCGCGACCTCGCGACGCTGCGCAAGCAGTTCCCGGGCCTCGGGCCCGAGGACCTCGCCGACAAGCTCGTCGCGGGCGCGAGCAGGGCGAGCGCCACCGTCGGCGCCGGTATCGGCGCGGCGGCCATGTTGCCGGTGCCGCCCGCGATGCTCGCCGAACTCACGGCGGAGATCACCGGCGTGGCCGCGATCGAGCTGAAGCTCGTCGCGGAGCTGCACGAGGTCTACGGGCTGCGCCCGCCGGGCGGGCTCCCCCAGCGGTCCACCGCCTACCTCACGTCCTGGACGCAGGAGCGGGGCATCGACGTCTCCCGCCCCACGACCGTCGACGCCGCGCTGGGCGGACAGATGAAGCGCGAGCTGCGCCAGCAGATCGTGAAGCGCGCGGCGCGCGATCTGCCGAACCTGATCCCCTTCATGGTCGGCGCCGCCGTCGGCGCGCTGATGAACCGGCGCGACACCCGGAAGCTCGCCGAGAAGGTCAGGAAGGACCTGCGCGAGCGCCAGGTCCCCTGGGAGCGGCTGCCGGAGCTGCCGCCCCTGGAGCGGGCGCGCGGCTCCCACGGGGGGCCGTGGAAGGAACCGGAGAACTGATCCGCGCGGGCCCGGAGCCCGGCGGAACCCCGGACGGACCCCTGCGACGGCCGGCAGAGCCGGGTCAGGGGCCGGGAGCGCGGGGTCAGGAGCGGGCCGAGCCGAGGGCCGCGACCAGCGCCCGCGGCTCCCGGGTCGAGAGGTAGACGTACGGGGTCGGGTCCCGCGGGTCGGTGACCTCCACCCGGACCGCCGTCGGGATGTAGCTGCGCAGCAGCATGAACGCACGGGCGTCGGCCTTGTACGTGCGCCACGCGCGAGCCTCCTCGCCGTCCAGCACCTCGGCCTCGCCGAGCGCCGAGACCGGGATCCGCGCGTCCCCGGCCACCAGGGCACCCGACACCACACGGATCCTGGCCGAGCCGTACGAGCTCACCGCGATCGTGGACAGTGCGGTGCCGCCCACCAGACCGGCCAGCAGGGGAACGGTGCCGAGCGGAAGCAGCATCAGCGCGCAGGCGATGCCGATCAGGAAGGCGATGAGCCACCACGAGCGGGGCGCGGTGAGTCGTTCGTCGAAAGGCGGGGCGGAGGGCTGCATGCACCAAGCTTGGCACGGTGCGCCCCGGCATCGGCCGCGCGGGTAAGGTCTGCGCCTGTGAGTGGAACATCTGCGGCTCTGAATCCCCCGGCCGACGCGGTGGCACCGGTACGGCACCCCGAGGCCCCGGCCCCCGGCGAGCTCCTCGGCGCGCACTACGAACACTGTTTCGGCTGCGGTGGGGCGCAGCCGCATGGGCTGCATCTCCAGGCCCGGGCCGGCGAGGGCGTGAGCGTGACCGCCGAGTTCACCGTGCAGGCCGCCCACCAGGGCGCCCCGGGCCTGGCGCACGGAGGCATCCTGGCCACCGCGCTGGACGAGACGCTGGGCTCGCTGAACTGGCTGCTGCGGGTGATCGCGGTGACCGGGCGGCTGGAGACCGACTTCGTGTGCCCGGTGCCGGTGGACACCGTGCTGCACCTCGACGCCGAGGTCACCGCGGTGCACGGCCGGAAGATCTACTCGCGGGCGACCGGCCGGATAGGCGGCCCGGACGGACCGGTCGCGGTCCGCGCCGAGGCCCTGTTCATCGAGGTGAAGGTCGACCACTTCATCGAGAACGGCCGTCCGGCCGAGATCCGCGCCGCCATGGCCGACCCGGACCAGGTCCGGCGCGCCCGCGCGTTCGAGGTGAACCCCTGATGCGGCGGCCCGTGGACGTTCTGATCCGCCGCCTCGACCCGGAGGTGCCGATTCCGGCCTACGGGCACCCCGGTGACGCCGGGGTCGATCTGGTGACCACCGAGTCCGCCGAGCTCGCCCCGGGCGAGCGGGCGGTGCTGCCCACCGGGGTGTCGATCGCACTGCCCGACGGATACGCCGCGTTCGTGCACCCGCGCTCCGGTCTCGCCGCGCGCTGCGGAGTCGCCCTCGTGAATTCCCCGGGGACGGTCGATGCCGGGTACCGTGGAGAGATCAAGGTGATCGTCATCAATCTCGATCCCCGTGAGCCCGTGCGGTTCGAGCGTTTCGACCGGATTGCCCAGCTGGTCGTGCAGCAGGTCGAGAAGGTGCGCTTCCACGAGGTGGCCGAACTTCCCGGTTCGGCCCGCGGCGAGGGAGGCTTCGGATCCACCGGAGGACACGCCTGGGCCGGTGCCGATGGCGTCGGGGACGGGATCATCCAGGGCGGGAACAGCTACGCTTCGGTCGTACCCGACCGGGAAGGACAGTGACGTGTTCGGACGTCGCAAGAAGAGTGGTGCCGCCGAGGACGTGGCGGACGAAGCGCGCGAGGCCGAGCAGGTCGTCGACGAGCACGAGGGCGACGCCGCCGACGGCGGCTCGCGCCGGGTGAATCTCCCGCCGGCGCCGCGGCCGGACGGACCGTGGGACGTCACCGAGGTCTCCCGGCCCGGTGAGGGCCGGGTCGATCTGGGCGGCATGTTCGTGCCCGGTGTCGAGGGCATGGAACTGCGCGTCGAGGTGGCCGGTGATGCGATCGTCGCCGCGACCGTGGTGCTGCGCGACAGCGCCGTCCAGCTCCAGGCGTTCGCCGCCCCCAAGAAGGAGGGCATCTGGGGCGAGGTCCGCGAGGAGATCGCCACGGGCATCACCCAGCAGGGCGGGATCATCGACGAGGTCGAGGGCCCGCTGGGCTGGGAGCTGCGTGCCCAGGTCCCCGTACAGCTCCCGGACGGCACGAGCGGCGCGCAGCTGGTGCGCTTCGTCGGTGTCGACGGTCCGCGCTGGTTCCTGCGCGGAGTGATCTCCGGCCAGGGCGCCGTGCAGCCGGAGGCCGCCGGGCTGCTGGAGACGATCTTCCGGGACACCGTGGTCGTCCGAGGCGAGGGCCCGATGGCGCCCCGCGACCCGATCGTCCTCAAGCTTCCCGAGGATGCCCAGATGGTGCCCGAGGGCGTCCAGCAGGAGGACCAGGCGAGTTCCCGGTTCTCCGGCGGCATGGGCCAGCTCCAGCGCGGCCCGGAGATCACCGAGGTGCGCTGAGCGGACACGGCGACACGGGCAGCGACCCGTACGACCGAAGGCCGGTGGGCCGTACCCCTTGCGAAGGGGTACGGCCCACCGGCCTTTCGGCGCGTTCGGGAGGGACGCGTGGGGCGGGGCGAGGGCCGGGCTCAGGGGCTTACGAGCGGCGCGCGTAGGGGGCGCGTATGAGGCACGTATGTGCGCCGTCAAAGGCCGCCCGAACGCCGTAAGGGAGCCGTCAACGCACGTCGGAAAGGCCCCGATGTCGGGTTTGCTCAGGAGGTCAGAGAATCCGTACCTCATCCAGGAGCACACGATGGCTGATCTGGCCTTCGTCGTCACCACGATCGCGGTGTTCGCGCTGGTGGCCCTCGTCGCCAAGGGGGTGGCCAGGCTGTGACCGCCGAGAACGTCGTCGGCCTCGTCGTGGCCGTCGCCCTGCTGGGCTATCTCGTCCTCGCCCTTCTGCACCCGGAGAGGTTCTGAGCACGATATGAGCCCCGTCCTCGCCGGAGCGCTCCAGGTCCTCGCCCTCGTCGTGGCGCTGGGCCTGGTGTACCGCCCCCTGGGCGACTACATGGCCCGTGTCTACTCCTCCCGGAAACACCTCCGGGCCGAGAAGTGGATCTACAAGGCCATCGGCGCCGACCCGGACACCGAGATGCGCTGGCCCGCCTATCTGCGCGGTGTGCTCGCCTTCTCCGCGGTGGGTGTCCTCTTCCTGTACCTCCTCCAGCGGCTCCAGGGCGTCCTGCCCGGATCGCTCGGATTCGCCTCGATCGACCCCGACCAGGCATTCAACACCGCCGCGTCGTTCGTCGCGAACACCAACTGGCAGTCGTACGCGGGCGAACAGGCCATGGGCCACGTCGTCCAGACCGGCGGCCTCGCGGTCCAGAACTTCGTCTCGGCCGCCGTCGGCATCGCCGTCGCGATCGCCCTCGTACGGGGCTTCGCCAGGTCCCGCACCGGCGAGCTCGGCAACTTCTGGGCCGACCTGGTGCGCGGCACCGTGCGCGTCCTGCTGCCGATCTCCGTGGCCGGGGCGCTGGTGCTGGTCGCCTGCGGCGCCGTTCAGAACTTCTCCGGCGTCCACGAGGTCGGCCAGTTCATGGGCGGCTCGCAGCAGTGGCGCGGTGGCGCGGTGGCCTCGCAGGAGGTCATCAAGGAGCTGGGCACGAACGGCGGCGGCTACTTCAACGCCAACTCGGCCCACCCGTTCGAGAACCCCAACGGGCTGTCCAACCTGTTCGAGATCTTCCTCATCCTGGTCATCCCGTTCGCGCTGACCCGGACGTTCGGCCGGATGGTCGGCTCGCCGAAGCAGGGCTACGCGATCCTGGGCGCGATGGGTGCCATCTGGCTCGGCTTCACCGCCCTGATGATGTGGACCGAATTCACCCACCACGGGCCCGCGTTCGACCTCGCGGGCGGTGCGATGGAGGGCAAGGAGACCCGGTTCGGCATCGCCGGATCGTCGATCTTCGCCGTCACCACGACCCTCACGTCCACCGGCGCGGTGAACTCCTTCCACTCCTCGTACACCGGCTTCGGCGGCGGCATCACGCTGCTGGGCATGCAGCTCGGCGAGGTCGCGCCCGGCGGCGTCGGATCCGGCCTCTACGGCATGCTGATCATGGCGGTCATCGCGGTGTTCATCGCGGGGCTGATGGTCGGCCGCACACCGGAGTACCTCGGCAAGAAGATCGGTACCCGCGAGATCAAGCTCGCCGCCTGCTACATCCTGATCACGCCGACACTGGTGCTCTGCTTCACCGCCCTGGCGGTCGCTCTGCCCACGCCGCCCCACTCGATCCTGAACTCCGGCGCGCACGGGTTCTCCGAGGTGCTGTACGCGTACACCTCGGGCGCCAACAACAACGGGTCGGCGTTCGCCGGGCTGAACGCGGACACGCAGTGGTTCAACACGACGATCGGTCTCGCGATGCTGCTCGGCCGGTTCCTGCCGATGGTGTTCGTCCTCGCGCTCGCCGGCTCGCTCGCCGAGCAGCGGGCCGCACCGGCGACCGCGGGAACCCTCGCCACGCACAAGCCGCTCTTCAGCGGCCTGCTGGTCGGCACGGTCCTGATCGTCACCGCGCTGACCTACTTCCCGGCCCTGGCGCTGGGGCCGCTGGCCGAAGGGCTGGCGTCATGACCTCCCGCACGAAGCAAGAGGACCCGATGTCCCATGTCACTCCGGCCCGGGCACCGCACCGGGACACGCCCACGGGCCGCTCGGGCGAAGGACGCGTCGGCGGGGGACTGTTCGACCCCCGGCAGATGCTCACGTCCTTCCCGGACGCCGTACGCAAGCTCGACCCCCGGTCGATGGTCAAGTCCCCGGTGATGTTCGTGGTGCTGGTCGGCTCGGTGTTCACCACCGTGCTGGCCTGCCTGGACCCGGGCGACTGGTTCGGCTGGGCGATCACGGCCTGGCTCTGGCTGACCACGCTCTTCGCCAATCTGGCGGAGGCGGTCGCCGAGGGGCGCGGCAAGGCGCAGGCGGACACGCTGCGCAAGGCCAAGACCGACACCGTCGCCCGACGGGTCGTCGACGGCGCCGAGGAACGGGTGCCGGGCACGGACCTGCACATCGGCGACCTGGTCGTCTGCGAGGCGGGCGACATCATCCCCGGCGACGGAGACGTCGTCGAGGGCGTCGCGAGCGTCGACGAGTCCGCCATCACGGGCGAGTCCGCACCGGTGATCCGGGAGTCGGGCGGCGACCGCAGCGCCGTCACCGGAGGCACCAAGGTGCTCTCCGACCGCATCGTCATCAAGATCACCACCAAGCCCGGTGAGACTTTCATCGACCGGATGATCTCCCTCGTCGAGGGCGCCGCCCGGCAGAAGACGCCCAACGAGATCGCGCTGAACATCCTGCTCGCGTCCCTCACCATCGTCTTCCTGCTCGCCGTCGTCACCCTCCAGCCGTTCGCGGCCCACGCCGGCCGTGAGCAGTCGATGATCGTGCTGACCGCGCTGCTGGTCTGTCTCATCCCGACGACCATCGGCGCACTGCTCTCCGCGATCGGCATCGCCGGCATGGACCGGCTCGTGCAGCGCAACGTGCTCGCCATGTCGGGGCGTGCGGTCGAGGCCGCCGGGGATGTCTCGACCCTGCTGCTCGACAAGACCGGCACGATCACCCTGGGCAACCGGCAGGCGGCCGAGTTCGTCCCCGTCAAGGGCACGACGGCGGCCGAGCTGGCCGACGCCGCCCAGCTGTCCTCGCTGGCCGACGAGACGCCCGAGGGCCGCTCGATCGTCGTGCTCGCCAAGGAGAAGTACGGCCTGCGCGAGCGCCACCACGGCGAGCTGCGACACGCCACCTGGGTCGCGTTCACCGCCCAGACCCGCATGTCCGGCGTGGACATCGACGGGCGCACGGTCCGCAAGGGCGCGACCGGTTCCGTCGTCGCCTGGGTCGAGGCGCGCGGCGGCACCGTCTCCCCGGACGCGCGGGAGCTCACCGACAAGATCTCCGAGGCCGGCGGCACACCGCTGCTGGTGGCGCTGGAGGACGAGAAGGGCGCGCGCGTCCTGGGCGTCATCCACCTCAAGGACGTCGTCAAGGAGGGCATGCGGGAACGGTTCGACGAACTGCGCCGGATGGGCATCCGCACCGTCATGATCACCGGCGACAATCCGCTGACCGCCCGCGCCATCGCCGAGGAGGCGGGCGTCGACGACTTCCTCGCCGAGGCCACGCCCGAGGACAAGATGGCACTCATCAGGAGGGAGCAGTCCGGCGGCAAGCTCGTCGCGATGACGGGTGACGGCACGAACGACGCCCCGGCGCTGGCCCAGGCGGACGTGGGCGTGGCCATGAACACCGGCACCTCGGCCGCGAAGGAGGCCGGGAACATGGTGGACCTGGACTCCAACCCGACGAAGCTGATCGAGATCGTGGAGATCGGCAAGCAACTGCTCATCACCCGTGGCGCGCTGACGACGTTCTCCATCGCCAACGACGTCGCGAAGTACTTCGCGATCATCCCGGCGATGTTCGCGGCGGTCTACCCGGGCCTGGACAAGCTCAACATCATGCAGTTGTCCTCGCCGCAGTCCGCGATCCTCTCCGCGGTCGTCTTCAACGCGCTGATCATCGTCGCGCTGGTCCCGCTCGCTCTGCGGGGCGTGCGCTACCGGCCCGGCGGTGCCGACTCGATGCTCCGTCGCAACCTCGGGATCTACGGCCTCGGCGGCCTGGTCGCCCCGTTCCTCGGGATCAAGGCCATCGACATGATCATCTCCCTCGTCCCCGGGCTGCACTGAGCACCCGTCCGGGCTGGAGCGAGTCCTCCGTCCCCCGGGCCGGATCCCGCTCCACCCCGCCCCGACTCGAAATCAGGAATCGGCTGAGCTGCCATGAACCAATCCGTAGCGAACACCGCCCGGCTGCTCTGGGCCGGGCTGCGCGCCCTGCTGGTCCTCACCGTCGTCTGCGGCGTGCTCTACCCGCTCGCGGTGACGGGCGTCGCCCAGGGCGTCTTCCCCCATCAGGCCAACGGGTCCGAGATCACCGAGAACGGCAAGGTCGTCGGCTCCGAACTCATCGGCCAGAGCTATGACCTGCCGCTGAAGAAGGGGCAGACCACGGCGGCCCCCGACCTGCGATGGTTCCAGCCGCGCCCCTCCGCCGGCCTCGGCACCAACAGCGTCAACACTCAGTACGAGCTGCTCGTCTCCGGCGCGACCAACCTGGCCGGCGACAACAAGAAGCTCGTCGACCAGGTGAAGGCCGCCAAGGCCGCCGTCGTCAGGGACAACTCCGTCCCCGGCCACCCCGTCAGCCCCGCCGACGTGCCGCCCGACGCGGTCACCTCCTCGGGCTCCGGCCTCGACCCGGCCATCTCTCCGGAGTACGCCCGGCTCCAGGTGCGGCGCGTGGCCGAGCGGAACCACCTCGGAGTGGACCAGGTGGCCAGGCTCGTGGAGCAGCACACGGAGGGCAGAATCCTCGGCTTCGTCGGGGAACCGACGGTCGACGTCCTCCAGCTCAACATCTCCCTCCGGCAACTGGTGAACGGGCGCTGAGGGGGAGAGGGGGACCGCGTCGCCTCCTCCCCGACGACGCGGTCCCCGCCCCCGGGCGTGTCCGGCTGTACGCCACGGAGTGCGCGTACCCCCTCGTGCCGTGCGCGCGGGTGCCGCCGTCGCGGCCGGCGATGCGCTGCAGGGCAACTCCTTCGGGTCGTCATGCGCACGCCTTCGAGGACGGGGGCCGGGCCCGGTGGACCGGCGGACCGGCTGACCTCCGCAGACTGTCCGGCCGATGTCAGGAACGTGTCGAGAAGCCGTTGTCCGGAGATGTCGTCCAGGGACGAGGGCGTCGTCGGCGGTGTGCCGCGACAGGGGGCGCCGCCGGGTCGCGTGCGGCGCGCGAGGACACCGTCGGCCGTGCGCGGCGGGAGGGCGAGGGTGCCGTCGGCCGGGGACTTCCGGTCCCGGGCATCAGAATCCTGTCAATTCGGCCCGCACCCCCACCCCCCTGCCTCATTTGCCGGGAATCGGCGGGGTAGCTTCGAGGTGGCTGCCGCATCGGACGCAGCCGTGTTTCGAGAAGACAATGAGGCCATGGCACGGGGCAAACTTCGGATCTACCTGGGCGCGGCACCCGGCGTCGGCAAGACGTACGCGATGCTCTCCGAGGCACACCGTCGCGTGGAGCGGGGCACCGACTGCGTCGTCGCCTTCGTGGAGCACCACGACCGCCCGCGCACCGAGGTGATGCTGCACGGGCTGGAGCAGATCAGGCGCCGCGAGATCGAGTACCGCTCCGCCCTCTTCACGGAGATGGACGTCGACGCGGTCCTGGAGCGCGCCCCGGCCGTGGCCCTGGTGGACGAACTGGCGCACACCAACGTGCCGGGTTCCCGCAACGCCAAGCGCTGGCAGGACGTCGAGGAACTCCTGAAGGCCGGCATGGACGTGATCTCCACCGTCAACATCCAGCACCTGGAGTCGCTCGGTGACGTCGTCGAGTCGATAACGGGGGTACGGCAGCGCGAGACCGTCCCCGACGAGGTCGTCCGCAGGGCCGACCAGATCGAACTCGTCGACATGTCACCCCAGGCCCTGCGCCGCCGGATGGCCCACGGGAACATCTACAAGCCGGACCGGATCGACGCGTCCCTGTCCAACTACTTCCGCCCCGGCAACCTGACCGCGCTGCGCGAGCTGGCCCTCCTCTGGGTCGCCGACCGGGTCGACGAATACCTCCAGCAGTACCGCGGTGAGCACAACATCCGCACCACCTGGCAGGCCCGTGAACGCATCGTCGTCGGACTCACCGGCGGCCCCGAGGGCCGTACGCTCATCCGCCGCGCCGCCCGGATGGCGGCCAAGGGCTCCGGCAGCGAGATCCTCGCCGTCTACATCGCACGCAGCGACGGACTGGCCTTCGCCTCGCCCAAGGAACTCACCGTCCAGCGCACCCTCGTCGAAGACCTCGGCGGCACGTTCCACCACGTCATCGGCGACGACATCCCGTCGGCGCTGCTCGAATTCGCCCGCGGGGTGAACGCCACGCAGATCGTTCTGGGCTCCAGCCGTCGCAAGGCATGGCAGTACATCTACGGACCGGGTGTGGGCGCCACCGTCGCCCGCGAGTCCGGCCCCGACCTCGACGTCCACATCGTCACCCACGAGGAGGTCGCCAAGGGGCGCGGGCTGCCCATCGCCCGCGGCGCCCGGCTGGGCCGGGTCCGGAGCATCTGGGGCTGGCTGGTCGGTGTGGGCGGCCCGGCCCTGCTCACGCTGCTCCTGAGCGGGCTGGGCAACGGCCCCGGGCTCGCCAACGACGTCCTGCTGTTCCTCTTCATGACGGTGCTCGCGGCCCTGCTCGGCGGGCTGCTGCCCGCCCTCGCGTCGGCGGCCGTCGGCTCGCTGCTGCTGAACTACTGGTTCACGCCGCCCACCCGCACCCTGACCGTGCAGGACCCGGAGAACTTCGTCGCCATCGTGATCTTCTTCGCGGTCGCGGTCTCGGTCGCCTCGGTCGTCGATCTGGCGGCCCGCCGCACCCATCAGGCGGCCAGGCTGCGCGCCGAGTCGGAGATCCTCTCCTTCCTCGCCGGAAGTGTGCTGCGCGGAGAGACGAGCCTGGACGCCCTCCTGGACCGGGTACGCGAGACGTTCGGCATGGAGTCCGTCGCGCTGCTGGAGCGGCGCAGCGACGTCGACCCGTGGACCTGCGCCGGGAGCGTCGGACCGGGGCCGGTGGCCCGGCCGGAGGACGCCGACGTGGACATGCCCGTCGGCGACCACATGGCGCTCGCGCTCTCCGGCCGGGTGCTGCCCGCCGAGGACCGCCGGGTGCTCGGCGCGTTCGCCGCCCAGGCCGCCGTCGTACTGGAACGGCAGCGCCTGGTCGGCGAGGCGGAGGAGGCCCGGCGGCTCGCCGAGGGCAACCGGATCAGGACGGCGCTGCTCGCCGCCGTCAGCCACGATCTGCGCACCCCGCTCGCGGCCATCAAGGCCGCGGTCAGCTCGCTGCGTTCCGACGACGTCGCCTGGTCCGACGAGGACGAGGCCGAACTGCTGGAGAGTATCGAGAACGGCGCCGACCGGCTCGACCACCTCGTCGGCAACCTCCTCGACATGTCACGGCTGCAGACGGGCACCGTCACCCCGCTGATCCGCGAGATCGACCTCGACGAGGTGGTCCCGATGGCGCTCGGAGGTGTTCCCGAGGGCAGTGTGGACCTGGACATCCCGGAGACGCTGCCGATGGTCGACGTCGATCCCGGGCTGCTGGAACGGTCCGTCGCCAACATCGTCGAGAACGCCGTCAAGTACAGCCCGGACGGGCAACGCGTCACCGTGGCAGCCAGCGCGCTCGGCGAGCGCGTCGAGCTGCGGGTGGCCGACCGCGGCCCCGGTGTCCCCGACGACGCCAAGGACCGTATCTTCGAGCCGTTCCAGCGGTACGGCGACGCCCCGCGCGGCGCCGGCGTCGGACTGGGGCTGGCCGTCGCCCGCGGGTTCGTCGAGTCCATGGGCGGCACCCTGGGCGCCGAGGACACCCCCGGCGGCGGTCTCACCATGGTCCTGACCCTGAAGGCGGCACCGGGACACGTCCCGGCCGATCCTGGCCTCTCCGCGCGGGCCGCCCCGTGACCGCGCGGGCCACCCCGATCTCCCCGCGGTCCCGTGAGACCGCCGCCCCGGAGACCGCCGCACAGGCGATCGCCCTACAGCAGAAAGGCAGGGCCCCCATGACCCGGGTGCTCGTGGTCGACGACGAGCCGCAGATCGTACGCGCCCTCGTGATCAACCTGAAGGCGCGCAAGTACGAGGTGGACGCCGCGCCCGACGGCGCCACCGCGCTCCAGCTCGCCGCGGCCCGCCACCCCGACGTCGTCGTCCTCGACCTCGGCCTGCCCGACATGGACGGCGTCGAGGTGATCAAGGGACTGCGCGGCTGGACCCGGGTGCCGATCCTGGTGCTCTCCGCCCGTCACACCTCCGACGAGAAGGTCGAGGCGCTGGACGCGGGCGCCGACGACTACGTGACCAAGCCGTTCGGCATGGACGAGCTGCTGGCCCGGCTGCGCGCCGCCGTGCGCCGTGCCGAACCGGTCGGCGGGCAGGGCTCCGGCGACGTCGTGGTGGTCGAGACCGAGGAGTTCACCGTCGACCTGGCGGCGAAGAAGGTCCAGCGCGCGGGCCGCGACGTGCGGCTCACCCCCACGGAGTGGCACCTCCTGGAGGTCCTGGTCCGCAACAGCGGCCGGCTGGTCAGCCAGAAGCAACTGCTCCAGGAGGTCTGGGGGCCCTCGTACGGAACCGAGACCAACTACCTGCGGGTCTACATGGCGCAGTTGCGGCGCAAGCTGGAGGCCGACCCCTCGCACCCCCGGCACTTCGTCACCGAACCGGGTATGGGCTACCGCTTCGAACGCGGCTGAAGGCTTCCGTCGGCGGCTGAGGGCTCGTCGAACGCGGCTGAGACCCGGCGTGCACGGTCGGCATGCACCACGCCGGCGAGCCCGCCGGGTGCCCGTGGGCGGCAACCATGTCGGCAATCCGTTCGAGTAGGACCGGACATCCACTCGGAGGATCTGAGACCGGTACCCTTCGGGTATGAGTGCTGCTCCTCGATTCGAGAAGTCCGGCAGGTCCGGCAAGGCGGAGAAGCCTTCCGGCCGCTTCCGGCGCATGCTCGAGCGACTGTCCAGCTCCCAGGAGGACCTGGAGTCCGAGGAGCTGCAGGAGGACTCGCAGGCTTCGGGCTGTACGCGGATCTCAGAATGCACCGACCGGCAGATCGTGAAGGTGACCGGTACGCTGCGGACCGTCACCCTGCGTCCGCGCGCCGGAGTGCCCGCCCTGGAGGCGGAGCTGTTCGACGGCACCGCCCCGTTGGACGTGGTCTGGCTCGGCCGACGTTCCATCGTCGGCATAGAACCGGGCCGCAGGCTCATCGCCTCGGGCCGGATCGCCATGAGTCACGGACGCCGGGTGCTGTTCAACCCCAAATACGAACTCCGACCGCTCGGCAAGGAGTAGCCGGTGACGTCTCTCGACAAGCCGACGTCCGACACGGACCGCACCACACGCACCGACCAGCAGGGGGCCGTCGCCAAGGCGGTCACCGAGGCAGCGCTCTTCGAGGCGTTCGGCGGTGTGCGGGGAATGCTGGAGACGGTCCTTCCCGGGCTGCTCTTCGTCACGATCTTCACCATCAACAAGAATCTGCACGTCTCGGCCATCGCGGCCCTGGTGGTGTCCCTGCTCCTCGTCGTCGTACGGCTGATCCGCCGGGACACCGTCAAGCACGCCTTCAGCGGTGTCTTCGGCGTGGCCTTCGGTGTGGCCTTCGCGATGATGACCGGCAACGCCAAGGACTTCTACCTGCCGGGCATGCTCTACACGCTCGGTCTGGCCCTCGCCTACCTGATCACCACCCTCGCCGGGGTGCCGCTGATCGGTCTGATGCTGGGTCCGGTGTTCAAGGAGAACCTCTCCTGGCGCACCAGGAACCCCGGCCGCAAGAAGGCGTACGCCAAGGCCAGCTACGCCTGGGGACTGATCCTGCTCGCCAAGTGCGCGATCCTCTTCCCGCTGTACTGGTGGGCCGACACCACCGAGCTCGGCTGGGTCCTGGTCGCCCTGAAGATCCCGCCGTTCCTTCTCGCGGTGTACCTGACCTGGGTCTTCCTCGCCAAGGCGCCGCCGCCCATCGATGTCTTCGCCGAGATGGAGGCGGAGGAACAGGCCGAGAAGGCGCGCAAGGCCCAGGCCCGTGAGGCGGCCGAGGCGCGTGCGGCGGCCCGCTCCCAGGAGTTCTGAGAGCGCCGACGGCATCGGCGGACACGAGGGCCCGGAACCGTGGAACAGGTTCCGGGCCCTCGGCGTCCGCCCGCCTGCCCGTCAGTCCTCCGAGTCGCCCCGGCAGACCGACAGCAGTTCCTCCAACTGCTCCTCGCGGGCCTGCGCGGCCACGAACAGCAGCTCGTCACCGGCCTCCAGCGTCTCCTCCGTGCTCGGCGTCAGAACCCGCTGCCCGCGGATGATGGTGACCAACGAGGTGTCCTCGGGCCAGGCCACATCGCCGACCTGAATGCCGGCCAGCGCCGACTCCGGGGGCAGCGTCAGCTCGACCAGGTTGGCGTCGCCGTGGCTGAAGCGCAGCAGCCGGACCAGATCACCGACGCTCACCGCCTCCTCGACCAGGGCCGACATCAGACGAGGCGTGGAGACCGCCACGTCGACGCCCCACGCCTCGTTGAAAAGCCACTCGTTCTTGGGGTTGTTGACCCGGGCGACGACCCTCGGCACGCCGTACTCGGTCTTCGCGAGCAGCGAGACGACGAGGTTCACCTTGTCGTCGCCGGTCGCGGCGATCACGACGTTGCAGCGTTGAAGAGCCGCCTCGTCGAGCGAGGTGATCTCGCAGGCGTCCGCCAGCAGCCACTCCGCCATCGGTACCCGCTCCACCGAGATGGCTGTCGGCGCCTTGTCGATGAGCAGCACCTCGTGCCCGTTCTCCAACAGCTCGCCGGCGATGGAACGGCCCACCGCGCCGGCACCGGCAATCGCGACACGCATCAGTGACCGCCCTCCTCGGGCCCTTCGGCGAAGGCAGCCTCGACCTTCGCGACCTCGTCCGTACGCATCATCACGTGGACGAGGTCGCCCTCCTGCAGCACCGTCTGCGAGGTGGGCAGTATGGCTTCGCCCAAACGGGTGAGGAATGCCACGCGGACGCCCGTCTCCTCCTGAAGGGTGCTGATCTTGTGGCCGATCCAGGACGGGGTGGTGTGCACCTCCGCGAGCTGCACACCACCGCTCGGATCGCGCCACAGCGGCTCGGCGCCCGACGGCAGCAACCGCCGCAGCATCTGGTCCGCGGTCCAGCGCACGGTGGCGACCGTCGGGATGCCGAGACGCTGGTAGACCTCGGCGCGCCGCGGGTCGTAGATCCGCGCCGCGACGTTCTCGATGCCGAACATCTCGCGGGCCACCCGGGCGGCGATGATGTTCGAGTTGTCACCGCTGCTCACCGCGGCGAACGCGCCGGCTTCCTCGATCCCGGCCTCACGGAGGGTGTCCTGATCGAAGCCCACACCGGTGACGCGTCGCCCACCGAAGCCCGACCCGAGGCGGCGGAACGCCGTGGGGTCCTGATCGACGACGGCGACCGTATGCCCCTGCTGCTCCAGGGTCTGCGCGAGAGCGGCTCCCACTCGCCCGCAGCCCATGATGACGATGTGCACCTTGTGCCTACCTCGCAGTCCTGGTCATCCGGCTGACCTGCGAAAACACCCTGCTCACACTTCTTCCTCAGCTTGCCGGGCAAAACAACGGGGCAACGGTCCGTCCCGTTGCCCAGGATGAGCTTATGCGGCGGGAAGCGCGAAGCCTCATCCGACCGCGCTTTCACCGCGCCCGCGACGGGGCCTGGAGGACGCCCCGTTCCGGCCACCGCGCCGTGCCGTGGAAGCAGTCGGTTCCGGCCACCCTGCCACGCCGGGCATCCGTGCGTGAGGGAGGTGCACGTGTCGGCGGACGCATTCCTGTGGGCGGGACGCGGCCCGCCGCCCGTCCCGACGGGATGATCACCGACCCGTGTACGAGGGGAAATCGATGACGGGAACGATCGATCTCGTGTCACGCGGAGAAATCCCGCGGGATTCCACGATTCTTTACGCACATTTGGAGGGGACAGCCCGCGCTCAATGGCTACAGCGCTTTGTTCCCCGGCGCCTGAGCACGCGCACGCCCGCGCCTGGCCGGGGCTTGCGGCGGTGCTCGAACGGAGTACCCGGCACCGGCACAGTGCCCGGTGCCGTTCCCGGGTGCCGTTCCCGACGACCGGGCGCAAGGATTTCGTTAAGGATTTCGTGGCGGTTTCGGCCGAGCGCAGGGAAATGGCGGGCCACGACGCACGCAGTTCTGCGACTTCCATACGGAACGCTTACGATCCTCTGCGTGTCCAAACTGACCGACCTGCCCAAACGGATTCTGATCGGACGGGCGCTGCGCAGCGACAAGCTGGGGGAAACGCTCCTTCCCAAGCGCATCGCACTTCCCGTCTTCGCATCCGACCCGCTGTCCTCGGTGGCGTACGCACCCGGCGAAGTCCTCCTGGTGCTGTCCATCGCGGGCGTGTCGGCCTACGACTTCAGCCCCTGGATCGCGCTTGCCGTCGTCGTCCTGATGTTCACGGTCGTGGCGTCGTACCGGCAGAACGTGCACGCCTACCCGAGCGGTGGTGGTGACTACGAGGTCGCCACCACCAACCTCGGGCCCAGGGCGGGGCTCACCGTGGCCAGCGCACTGCTGGTCGACTACGTGCTGACCGTCGCCGTGTCGATCTCCTCCGGGGTGGAGAACCTCGGATCCGCGATCCCGTTCATCGTCGAGCACAAGACTGCGGCCGCGATCGTGGCCATCGTGCTGCTCACGCTGATGAACCTGCGTGGCGTCAAGGAATCGGGCAAGCTCTTCGCCATCCCCACGTATCTCTTCGTGGCGGGCGTCTTCATCATGATCATCTGGGGTGCGTTCCGGGGCCTGGTCCTCGACGACACCATGCATGCCCCGACCGCGGGTTTCGAGATCAGGGCCGAGCACGAGGGGCTGGCCGGTTTCGCGCTGGTCTTCCTGCTGCTGCGGGCCTTCTCCTCCGGTTGTGCCGCGCTCACCGGTGTCGAGGCGATCAGCAACGGCGTGCCCGCCTTCCGCAAGCCGAAGAGCAGGAACGCCGCGACGACGCTCGCGATGATGGGGCTGCTGGCCGTCACCATGTTCTGCGGCATCATCGGCCTGGCCATGGCCACCGGCGTGAAGATGGCCGAGAACCCGGCCAGGGACCTGATCAGCAACGGAGTCCCGGTCGGCGCCGACTACGTCCAGGACCCGGTGATCTCGCAGGTCGCGGCGGCCGTCTTCGGCGACGGCACGTTCTTCTTCGTCGTCCTGGCCGCGGCCACCGCCCTGGTGCTCTTCCTGGCCGCCAACACCGCGTTCAACGGCTTCCCGGTGCTCGGCTCGATCCTCGCCCAGGACCGCTACCTGCCCCGCCAGCTCCACACCCGCGGCGACCGGCTCGCCTTCTCCAACGGCATCGTGCTGCTCGCGGGCGCGGCGATCCTGCTGACCTGGGTCTACGGGGCGGACTCGACCCGGCTGATCCAGCTCTACATCGTCGGCGTGTTCGTCTCCTTCACCCTCAGCCAGATCGGCATGGTCAGGCACTGGAACCGCCACCTGGCGACGGAGAAGGACCAGGCCAAACGCCGCCGCATGATGCGCTCCCGCGCGATCAACACCTTCGGTGCCTTCCTGACCGGCACGGTGCTCGTCGTCGTGCTCGCGACCAAGTTCACGCACGGCGCCTGGGTCGCACTCCTCGGCATGGTGATCTTCTACGCCACGATGACCGCCATCCGCAGGCACTACGACCGCGTCGCCGACGAGATCGCGGCCGACGAGACCCCGGCCGACGAGACCGTGCGGCCCTCCCGGGTCCACTCGATCGTCCTGGTCTCCAAGCTGCACCGGCCCACCCTGCGCGCCCTCGCCTACGCCAAGCTGATCCGCTCGGGCGAGCTGGAGGCGCTCTCCATCAGCGTCGACCCGGCCGAGACCAAGGCGCTCAGGGAGGACTGGGAGCGACGCGGCATCGACATCCCGCTGAAGATCCTCGACTCCCCGTACCGCGAGGTGACCCGCCCGGTCATCGACTATGTGAAGAACCTGCGCCGGGAGAGTCCGCGCGAGGTGGTCAGCGTGTACATCCCCGAGTACGTGGTCGGCCACTGGTACGAGCACTTCCTCCACAACCAGAGCGCCCTGCGCCTGAAGGGGCGGCTGCTGTTCACCCCGGGCGTGATGGTGACGTCGGTGCCCTACCAGCTGGAGTCCTCCGAGGCGGCGAAGCTGCGGGCCAGGAAGCGCGCCGAGTGGAGCGCGCCGGGCGCGGTGCGCCGCGGACCCGTGGAACGCAGGCCGAAGGAGCCCGCGAACAAGGGCTGACCGAAGCGGGCCCGGGGGCCCGCCGGCGCCCGGACCGCACGTGGTGAACGGCCGGACGACACCGACGTAGACTCGTGGGTCGTCGTCCGGCCGACCCGCAGGTCGTCGTCCGGTTGTCCACCACGAAACCTGGAGCCACCCCGTCATGCAGAACGAACCCACGTCGTCGCTGGTCGGGGAGGAGTACGAGGTCGAGGTCGGGCCCGTCGCACACGGCGGGCACTGCATCGCCCGCACCGCGGAGGGCCGGGTCCTCTTCGTACGCCACACGCTCCCCGGCGAGAAGGTCGTCGCCCGCGTCACCGAGGGCGCGAGCGATTCCCGTTTCCTGCGCGCCGACGCCGTACGCGTCCTCGAACCGTCCAAGGACCGCGTCGAGGCGCCCTGCCCGTACGCGGGCCCCGGCAAGTGCGGCGGCTGCGACTGGCAGCACGCCAAGCCCGGCGCCCAGCGTCGGCTCAAGGGCGAGGTGGTCGCCGAACAGCTCCGGCATCTGGCCGGCCTCACACCCGAGGAGGCGGGCTGGGACGGCACCGTCATGCCGGCCGAGGGCGACAAACTCCCGGCGGGCGAGGTGCCCGCCTGGCGCACCCGGGTCCAGTACGCCATCGACGAGGATGGTCGCGTCGGCCTGCGCAAGCACCGCTCGCACGACGTGGAGCCCGTCGAACGCTGCCTGATCGCGGCCCCCGGCGTCACCGAACTCGGCATCGAGAAGCGGGAATGGCCCGGCATGGCCTCGGTGGAGGCCATCGCCGCCACCGGCTCGCACGACCGCCAGGTCATCCTCACCCCGAGGCCCGGCGCCCGCCTGCCCCTCGTCGCACTCGACAAGCCCGTCTCCGTGATGCGCGTCGACGAACGCGACGGCGGCGTCCACCGGGTGCACGGACGTGCCTTCGTCCGCGAACGCGCCGACGACCGCACCTACCGCGTCGGCTCCGGCGGCTTCTGGCAGGTCCACCCCCGGGCCGCCGACACTCTCGTCCGCGCCGTCATGCAGGGCCTGCTGCCCCGCAAGGGCGACACCGCCCTCGACCTCTACTGCGGCGTCGGCCTCTTCGCCGGCGCCCTCGGCCAGCGCGTCGGCGAGAAGGGCGCGGTCCTCGGCATCGAGTCCGGCAAGCGCGCCGTCGAGGACGCCCGGCACAACCTCAAGGACCTGGACCGGGTCCGCATCGAGCACGGCAAGGTCGACCAGATCCTCCCGCGCACCGGCATCACCGAGACCGACCTCATCGTCCTCGACCCCCCGCGCGCGGGTGCGGGCAGGGCAACGGTCAAGCACCTGTCGGGCCTCGGCGCGCGCCGCATCGCCTACGTCGCCTGCGACCCGGCGGCCCTGGCCCGCGACCTGACGTACTTCCGCGAGAGCGGCTACCGGGTGCGGACGCTGCGGGCGTTCGATCTGTTTCCTATGACGCATCACGTGGAGTGCGTGGCGATTCTGGAGCCGGCCGCGAAGGGCTCCTGACCTGCGGTTTTGTGGGTGAGCGGTATGTGCGGTGTGGGCGTTAGGGGTGCCGACGGGGAAGGTGCACGGATACCACGTCCGGACGGTTGCGGATGTGCCAGTCGATGGCCGCCGGGTCGTGCTCAACGTCCGGGTACGACGTCTGGTCTGCCCGGTCCTGGGCTGCCGGCGGCAGACCTTCCGCGAGCAGGTCCCTGGGCTGATCGAGCGCCTTCAGCGCCGCACCACGCGTCTGACCAGCCAGGTCTCGGGGGTGGTCAAGGAGTTGTGCGGCCGGGCGGCCGCCCGGCTCACCCGGATACTGGCCGTGCCCGTCTCGTTCGCCACGGCGCTGCGGGTGCTGCGGGGAATCCCCCGCCGGCGGTGCGGATCCCGCGGGTGATCGGGGTCGATGACTTCGCCCTGCGCCGCCGTCACCGCTACGCCACGATCATCATCGACGCCGAAACAGGCGAGCGCATCGATGTCCTGCCCGACCGCGAAGCCGCCACATTGGAGGCATGGCTGCGAGGGAAGAAAGGGATCGAAGTCGTGTGCCGGGACGGCTCGGCCACCTACGCCGAGGCGATCCGCCGGGCCCTGCCTGACGCGGTGCAGGTCAGCGACCGCTGGCATCTGTGGCGGATCCTGTGCGACAAAGCCCTGGCCGAGGTCCGCGCCCACGCTCCCAGCTGGGCCGCCGTCAACCCGCCCCGGCCCGGCGGCGTCCGCGAGCAGACCACCCGCGAGCGCTGGCACAAAGTCCACGCCCTCCTCGACCTACAAGATCCATCTCACGGAGAGCTGTGACACTCCCACCGAAGCCGAAGCCGAAGCCGAAGCCGAAGCCGGTGTCCGGGGGGCACCGAACCTGACCACGGACGTGTTCACCACCGACGCCACCGTGCCTGATGTGAAGGCGACGGCTCCGGTCCAACGACGTCTCGCAGAGCGCGGTCTGAAGCCCGCTGAGCACTACCTCGATTCCGGCTATCCCTCGGCCGACATCGTCACCGCCGCCGGCCAGGGCGTCCGCATGGTCACCCCGGTCCTCCTGAACCACTCCGCCCAAGCCAAGGACGCCGCCGGTTTCGACAAGAGCGCCTTCACCATTGACTGGAAGGCCCGCCAGGTCCGATGCCCCGCCGGGAAGACCAACGCGCACTGGAACCCGGTCAAACAGCACGGGACGGACGCGATCGTCATCACCTTCGGCGTCCTGACCTGCCGCCCCTGCCCCTTCCGCGAGCAGTGCACCAGCTCCGTCCTGGGCCGTCGCATGCTCACTCTGCGGCCGAGAGAACCCGAAGAAGCCCTCGCCAGGGCCCGGGCCGAGCAGAAGACAGAGACCTGGAAAACGAAGTACGCACTGCGCGCGGGAGTCGAGGGCACCATCAACCAGGCCCTCGATATCACCGGCATCCGCTGGGCCCGCTACCGCGGGCTCCCGAAGGTCCGTCTCCAACACGCTTTCTCCGCAACCGCCCTCAACGTCGTCAGACTCGACGCCTACTGGACCGGCCACGACCAGCACCGCCCCCGCATCAGCCGCCTCGAACGCCTCGCCTACCGACTCACGGCCTGACTCGCGAATTGTGCAGAAGAGTCATCGGGCTCTACAAAACCGAGCTCATCTAGCCGCAGCGGCCCTGGAAAGCCCTGAGCGATGCCGAGCTGGCCACGGCTGAGTACGTCGATTGGTACAATCACCGTCGACTCCACGGTGAGATCGGCCACGTCCCACCCGCCGAATACGAAACCACCCACTACCAGAGCACGCAGAAACAGCAGGTCACAGCCACAATCTAGAGTCTCTACCGAACCCGGAACGGTTCAGGTCGTGGTGCCGGCTTCGCTCCTCTCCCTGAGCGACCCAGGGCGCTACAGAAAGCGCAAGACCTCAAGCGTTTGGAAATTCCTTCCAGAGAACGACCCTTCTCTCGCTATCCGAGACGGACAGGCGGGGCTGACCGGCGCTACCCGCTCTCGATGCCTTGCGCACGCTTGGAGAAGCTCCCGGTCAGGGCGCCAGAATTGCGCTATCCGGACCACGTCGTAGATGCCGGGGCTGGCGAGAAGAGTGGAGCCCGGATTCAACCAGTCGTTGCAACACTGGCTCTGACCGGCGACTTCAGCTGACCCGCTCTTGGCATACCAACAACAACGACCGGATTCCCCCCTAAGTTGCCGGTATTGCAGGTTAGTGACGTGGTTTCTGAAGACCTTCAGATGTCGCGGAAAAGAATCGGTGGCTCTGTGACCTGCTGCGCTCCATCTCCCTGACTGGCTGACCTGCGCAGATTGTCTTTCGGCTGTTTCACGGTCGTGCCGATTGGTGCGGCCGGAAGTCCCAGAGGGGCTCCCATCGGGTGTGGCCGTGGGATCTCCCGGTTCTATTCCTGTTGCGTCAGCGCGGGGCCCAAGAATGGACTGGGGTTGCCGTGCCAGAAGACATCCACGCTGTCCCGGGCCCTGGTGGCTGCGACGAACAGCAGGGACCGAGCGCGCTGCATCTCATGGCGATACCGCGCTGGATCGCTTGTGCGCAACCGGCTCACAGCATCGCGTGGAACCAGGCCGTCCGCGACGCCTGCGATGATCATCCGCTGGTATTCGAGTCCCTTGAACCGGAACATTGTGCCGATATGCACCCCGCCGTCCCCGTGCGGCCCGTCGGCACGGATCTCCACCGGTCGGATTCCATGCAACCCGAGCGTGTAGCCGATCTCGGAGGCCATCTGGTTCGTCGGCACGCAGATGGCGATCTGCTCATGTGGAATGCTCAGATCGGGGTTGGCGTCCCATTCCTTGATGAGGGCTGCGATGCCTTCACGCTCTGCGGTCCAGTCCGGGAACGAGTGCCCTGATGGCTGCCTTCCGCTGAGCACGGACCGGTAGCCGGCCAGTGTCTCCTTGCTGCCGTCGAGGTCGTCGTAGTCCGTCTCACCCAGCACGTCGAGTGCGGAGTGGAGGATCTGACGCGTCGTGCGGTAACTCAGACTCAGCTTGGACGACCGACCCCGGATGTTGATGCCCAGACTGCCGAGCGTCACCTGATTCTTGTAGATGCGCTGATGGGTGTCGCCGACGAGGAACAGGTCGTCCGCCTCCCGAGGGGCCATCGCACGCAGCATCTTCCAGTGCGCGGGGCGCAGATCCTGTGCCTCGTCCACCACGATGTGCCGATACCGGTAGCGCAGCCAGCCGCCCGAGCCGTCCTGGAGGTGGATGTTGTCGAGACCGCCGGCCTCCTCCCGCTGGCGTGCGATAGAGAGGATCCGCTGCTCGCGGCCCATCTCCAGACGTGCGGCGCGCTCGGCGACCTGGTCCCAGGTCTGCCGTCCGAGCCGGTCCAGGCGCTGGGCGAAGCGTTCCGCGAGCTGCCAGATCTCGGCGCGCTCACCGCGGGTGATGTTCCGGCCGCGTCCGGCCCGCCGGGCGCGGAAGTAGTCGGTGCGCGTGGCGACGGCCTGTCCCAGGATCACCTGGGTCCATTCGTCGTGCAGGAACTCGGGGTCCCAGCCTTCTTCCCCCAGCTCGTCCAGCATCGCCCGCCATTCCCGCACGGCCTGGCTGTCGTCCGTCACCTGCTTGCCGCTGCCCGGTTCGGCTTCGCGCACGATGCGCAGCGCCAGTTGGTCGACGTGGCTGACCTCGACACGGGCCAGCAGGTCTTCGCCGCCCAGTTCCAGCAGTCGGGACCGGAGATCCGCGGCGAGGTTCTTGTTGTAGGTGGTCAGCAGAACCGGCTTGTCACGACCAGGAGGCAGTTGCCCCACCAGATGACGTACCCGGTGCAGGGCGACGATGGTCTTGCCCGTGCCCGGCCCCCCGCCGACCCGGGCCGGGCCCGAGTAACGCCGTTCCACGAGCTTGGCCTGCGTGGGGTGGAGGAAGACCTTCCAACGGCTGAAGTCGCCGCCCTCCAGGGCCTCTCGGAGCGCCTCGTCGGACGTGGTGACCACCGTGGCCGGGCGCTGCGCCGCGGCCCGGAAGTCGTCGGGGTCGACCGGCTCGGCGGTGGCGACGGGCGTGGTCACCTGGTCGAGGACGTCGTCGTACGGCTTGCCGTCGAAGAGGGCGAGCAGCACCTCACCCGTGAGCTGGGGCGCGTACTCGACCAGACCCAGCAGCTGGTCCTCGGTGGTGAGCGTCCGGATGACCGGGAGCAGAGGTTCGGCGACTCCGAGGTCCGACAGCTGGGCGTCGGACCAGGCCGCGAAGAGCTCCTGTGGCTTGGCAGGTTCAGGCGTGGTCGTCGGGGTGACGGGCGGAGCGGGAAGGCGGCGAAGGATGCTCTCCTCCACGACCTCCAGGTCGACGTACTCGATACCACCGGTGACCTGGTTGACCCCTGCCGACAGCCGGTCGTAGACATCCTTGCGGTGTTTGACGGAGACGATCAGCCAGTCGTCGTCGGCGAGTCGGATCAACAGCGCCCGGTAGTCGTCGCTGACGCGCGCCGACCACAGTCTGCTGTCTCCCTTGAGCTGCTGGAGTTTGAGACCGGTGGTGTGCGGATTGGTCTTGAACTTGTGCTGGAAGTCGAAGAAGGCGCCCTTGACCGTGCGAGGGAGCTTGAGGATCTCCTTGTCGGCCTTGTCGAGCAGGCGCAGCGTCACGCCCGAGGCGGTCATCGTGTGTGCTCCCCGTCACTCGTGCTGTCGTGGTTCATGCCGTGGCCTCGTCCGAGCAACCGGGCGACCAGGTCTGCGGTGTCCCAGGCCGTCGCCGTACGGACCTCCCAGCCGGCTGCGGTGAACGCCTTGTCCCTGTCCATGGCCTCGTGGTCGGGCTCTGGGCCGTCCTCCCGGGCGGCGAGAACCACTGCGATGCGGGCTGCGGGCCAGGCCAGTTCGGCTTGCCATCCCCGCTCGTCCAGCTCGTAGCCGTCCTCGGGCGCCGGTACCCCGGCATCGGCCAGGGCCCGAGCCAGCTCGGCGAGGCCGGTCTCGTCGGGATCGAGGTATTCCAGCACCGGTTCCCACCCCGGGGCCCGGCCCACTGCCGGGGGCGTGGATGCCTCGGCAGCGGCGGCTGCCGGTGTGCTGTCCCGGACGGCGCCGACCTCCACCGCGGACGCGGCGGCTGCGACCGCTGTGGGCTCCGCCCGGATGATTTCGGTCCGGGTGGACGGCAGCCATCCTTCGCCGCCGGTCACGGTCAGCACCTCGGTGGCGAAGCCGTCGAGCAGGCTGGTGGTGAGCTGGGCGCTGTCGCCGCCTCCGTGGTCCAGGAACTGCAGCACGTTGCTCCAGTACAGCCAGGCCCGCCAGCGCCGCCGATGGGCCGGTGCGTCGGCCATGGCCTCGACGCTGTCGTCCAGGACCGTCAGACCCGTCCACACGGGCGGAGTGCGCCTGCCGTCCGCGGCCAGGACGAGCTGACAGCCGGAGGCGTCAGGCCCGTGTACCAGCCGGATCGGCCCCGCAGAGCCCGTGGCCGCTCCGCCTCGCAGCGCCGATTGAAGGGCAGGCCCGAGGTCGGCGGTTCCGAGGGCGGCGCCTCGGGTGCCGGCGGCGCCGCTGAGTCCTGCGGCGGCCGCTTCGGCCCGCCGTTGCCAGCGTGAGGCGTCGGGCGAACGGAGGTACGTGAGCAGGAGCTGCGAGGGGTTGACCCAGACGGCGTCGGACAGCTCGCCGGGCAGCCCTCCGCCGATGCGGCTGTAGTAGTCGCGTGCCCGGTTCTGCGCCTCCGCAGGGTAGGGCTCCCAGACCGGGTCGGCTGGACCCGCGCCTGCGTATCCGGTGTCCCGTACGCGCTCACGCCACTCCTTGACGTCGTCGTACGTGAGCTGGAACACCCGCAGCCCCTCGCTGCGCAGCCCGGTTCGCTTGGTGGCGTCGTCGGCCAGCCGGTTGTGCGCGGGGGTCGCGTGATAGGCGTAGCCGTCGAGGTAGACGGCTACGCGAGGGCTGGGCGCGTCGAGGCGTTCGAGGAGTATGTCGGGCCGTGTGCCGTCCAGCGCGCGCTGCTGCGAGACACGCCAGCTCACGGTCGTCCCGTCGTCCCCCGTCAGCCGCAGGTCGAGGGCGTACGTGCCGGCCGATGTGGTGTACGCGTCGGCCGCGGCCCTGGACTCGGTGAGCCTGGCCCACTCCTGGAGCGTGTCGATGAACATGATCTCGAGGTCGCTCTCGGCCTGCCGCTCCAGCGGAATGTGCCGGGTCGTCGCGACGGGTGACGTCCGCCAGCGCGTGCCGTCCTCGCCGAGGAGATCCTCCAGCATCTGCCGCACCTCATTGCGGCTGACCTTGTCATAGTCGGCCGCCGGCACACGGCGCAGCAGACACTGGTGACAGCCGTCGAGTCCCTTCTCGCGGCAACCGCAGTTCTCGATGACGTCACGGGCCTTGAGCAGCACCTCCCGGAAGCCGTCGGCGGACGCGAGCCGGTGCAGGTAGCCGGTGCCTCCCGGCAGGCGGTCGTAGACCACGAGGAACCGCCGCGGCCAGTCGGCTCCGTCGCTGTCCGCGTGGTCGGGCATCGCCGCCTCGGCGATGTCGATGTGGTCGGGATCGCCGCCGTACTGCGCCGCGATGCCCGCGAACAGCGCGGCCGTGAACGACGCCAGCCGTTCCTTGGCGCGGGCCACGGAAGCGGGGAGCAGCACGCGTACCGCTTCCGTGCTCAGCTCGTGCGCGAGCAACAGCGGTACGTCCTGTCCCTTGCCCTGCTGCTCGTCCGACCCGGCTGCGGGGGTTCCCTTGACCCGGCGGCGCGGACACCACAGCAAGTGGTGGGCGGCGGCCGAGGTGCTCGCCGCCCCGGAATCGGTCAGCGCGTGCTGCGGAACGTCCACGACGGGACGCCCCTCCGCCGTCGCGCCACCGCAACTGGTGCACACGTAGAAGGGATTCAGCCGCACGTCCGCACCGGCGAGCGGCACGGTGCTGCTGCCCTCTTCGCGGTCCAGCCCCAGGTTGAACGTACGGATTTTCGCCTGTCGGGTGAAGTCCACTCCAAAGACGGCCGTCTCGTGCCGCCAGGAACCGGGGGTGATCCGCTCCGGGTCGATGTCGACCGTCGTCAGCACCGCGTAGCGCCGACGGTCCCGCTCGTCACGGTCGTCCCGTACCCGGGCGTCGTCCCGCTTGTCACGCGAGACGACGCGCCTGGGCTGGAGCACGTGCTGCACGCAACCCGCGTCGGCTATCTCCCGCCCTCCGCAGCGAGGGCACGGGCTGGTGTCCTTCCTGGCGTTGTGCGTGCGGGCGTACCCGCATGCCGGGCAGAGCCGCCACTCCGCCCAGGCCCGGCGGTCCGGGGCGCCGACGTCGAGCGCGCGCACCACGTGTCGGTAGCCGTTGACGTAGAAGCTGTTCCCGGGAGCCAGTTCGGTCAGGGCGAGCTTGCGGGAGCGCTCGTAGTCCCTCGTCTCGCTGCGGTACACCCGCTTGGCCGGGTCCCCCGCCGGGTTCTCCGACCGGGTGTCCTCCTCGTCGTCCGGTGTCTGAGTCCAGTACAGCGTCGCTTCCAGCTGCGTGGTGGTGTCGGTGAGGCTGTAGTTCGGCAGCAGACCGAGTTCCACCAGGGTGCCGTGCGCACTCGACTGGCTCAGCTCCCTCAGCAGATCCCCGGCGCTGCGCCGCTCGGCGAGCAGCTCCCGGCGTTCGCGGTCCTGCACGACGTCCGTGCGGACCAGATGCTCGGCGGCCTCGTCGATCGCCGCGATCCTGCGACGGAGCTCCTCGCGCCGCCCGGTCCAGTCCTCCTCCGCCTCCTGCAGTGCCCTGACGATGCCGCCCGCGGCGTATGCCCTGAGTTCCTCCGCCGCGTAGGCCGACACGCCGCCTTCGGAGTCGTCCCCGTCGCTGCCGGCCCGGAACAGGGCGAGGAACTCCTCGACCAGCGTGGCACCGTGGGTCTGCGCGGCGTCCGTCAGGTCCTGGCACCAGCCCGTGGTGCCGAACAGGGCGGAGGACAACCGGGGCACCGGCGCAAGGAGTTCGCCGTCGGACGTCCGCAGCTCGCCGCGGGCCGCGAGATCCAGCAGCCGTGCCGTGTACTGACGGCGCAGGATCTCCACGGCCGACAGATAGCAGCCGGGGGGAAGGATCGTCCCCGCGATCATCTCGCGCGGCTCGTCCAGGTAGTACAGATCGCGGGCCCGGCGCCCGCCGAAGGCGACCACCAGTGCATTGCCCGTACGACGTCCGGCACGGCCCGCCCGCTGCACGTAGTTGGCCGGCCCCTTGGGCAGGGAGCCGAGGAGGACGGCGGACAGCTCCCCGATGTCGATGCCGAGCTCCAGCGTGGGGGTGCACGACAGCACGTTCGGGTCGGTGTAGTGCGTACCCGCCTTGAAGCTGCGTTCGACCTGCTCGCGCTCCGGTCTGCTGAGCATGCCCGTGTGCTCCGCGGTGACCACGCGGAACGTCCCACCGGTCAGATAGAGACGGCGGTAGTAGTCCCCGGTGTAGTCCCGCTCGCGGACCGTCGAGCCGAATCCGGAGGTACTGGACCCACTTCGTGGCATGCCCGGCTGTGGCACGGTCAGCAGTCCCTTGCACCGGTAGCGGGGGCACGGGTGCCCGTACCAGCGGGTGCGGCGCTCCGGCGCCACCACCTGCTGCCAGCCGCAGTCCTCGCAGCTGACGAAGGCCTTGTTGACGACGGCGTCGTCGAGCAGCCGCGCCTCGATGTGCCCCGGCTGCAGGCCGTAGAGCCGCGTCTGCCGGTCACGCGTGGTGCGCACCGCGAGCACCCGCTCGTCGGCGAGTGCGGGCAGCAGCCGGCGCAGGTACTCGGTGGCACCTGCGGCCTCCAGGCCCAGACAGCGGCGGGTCCAGTCCTGGTACCAGCCCAGACGCCCGGTGATCGCGTCGAACTCCGACTTGTCCTTCTGCCCGTCCAGAAGGAAGCGGGGAGGAGCGACACCCTCGGGGAACGCGGGCATGCCCTCCGGCCTGCGACCGGAGATGAGGTACCGGTTCGTGCCGGCTTCCTTCATCCAGGTGGCGAGCCAGCGGTGGTGCACCGCGCCTCGCAACCGCAGGCGCTCCAGCAGGCCGCGCACGTAGGCGAGGTAGCGGTCGGGCGTGGGCAGCCCGCCCGTGACGAGGAGCTGGCCCGGCAGGGACAGATGGATGTCGCGGGCGAGAGCCGTGACGCGGTCGGGTTCCGCGACCACCACCTCGGCCGCGGCGGTCCGTGTCAGTTCCAGGGTGCGCCCCATGCGGCTGCGCAGCCCGAACTCCATGACGGTGGCGAAGGCGAGACGTTCGCCGATCAGCTTCCATGTCCGCGCGTCGCCGGTACCGCGTCCCGAGAGGAGGCGGTCGACCCCGGGCTCGTCATGGAGGTCGGGAGGCACGACGGCGGCCAGCGCCTCGGGATCGTCCACCGATTCCAGTACATGCCCGATCAGGTCGTTGAGCGCGGTCGGGGCACCCGACTCGTCCAGGTTGTGTGCGAGCAGCGAGCGCAGCGAGAACGTGTACGAGGCGTTCGCGACGTATCCGGCCCGGTGGGCCGCGTCCTGGGTGGAGTCGTTGAAGAGCAGCGTCTTGCGTTCTTCCGGTACGAGCGCGATGTCGCCGCCCGTGAAGAGCTGGGTGACGGTCGCCGAGGCGAGCGCCGCCTGCGCGGTACCGAGGAAGCGGATGCTGTTGTCGGTGTGGCAGGCCGGGCAGCGGTCGTCCTTGGCGGCCCGGTCGGCCGATTTCTTGTCGAGCACGGCCAGGGCGAACCAGGCGTCGATCAGCTCGCCCGCGTCCGACGGCGTGGGCAGCCGGTACGTGCCCTGCCCGCCGTCCAGCACCACCACCGACAGAGGATCGACGCCGCCGTCCGACGGCCGCGCGCCGGTCAGCGCGTCCAGCGTCTGCTGCCGCTCGCTCTGCGTGGCGGCGATGAAATAGCGGATGCGCCTCTTGTCCCGGCCCACGGCGGCCCGCCAGATCCGGTCCTGCGCCATGAGCAGTTGCTGGGGATCCGCCTCGGGTGACAGGGCCGCCCAGCCGGAGCGGCCGCAGTTGCGGCAGTACACCGCCGGCAGATGCACCTCGGCGGGCCGGACCGCGGTGTCGGTCCCGGGCAGCGGCTGCGGCCGCGCGGAGGACGAGGGCCAGCCACCGGACGATCCGTCGGGCTCGTCGTCGGTGACCGGAGCTGCGTGCAGAGCGGCCCGGCGAGCCGTGGTGCGGTCGTCCTCGTACCAGCGGAACTCCGGGGTCGACCCGATACCCCGCAGCACACGGGTGACGGGCCGGACCCACAGGTGCGCCTCGATGTGCAGCAGCGGCCGGGGGCGGCGTTCGTCGGATTCCGGGTCCCGCGCCGCCGACAGCAGGGCGACGAACCGGGACAGCGCCTGAAGGACGAGCTGCGGATTCTCCCGCGCCGTGCGCCCCCACGCGTATCCGAAGCGGGCCAGCCGGTCCCGCAGCCCCCACTCGTCCAGTGGTTCCCCGCCGAGCAGCGACAGCACGCCGTGGGTGAAGTCGTGGCGCTTGAGCAGCCTCCCGATGCGGAAGGCATCGAGGCCGGCGTGGCCCAGCAGCCTCTCGGCCAGTCGGTCCAGGTCCAGCAGGCCGGGTTGGGCCTCCACGCCGGGACCGCCGGAGAAGTCGATGACCTCCTGCGGCGTCGGCGGCTCGGGGAGTTCGTAGTCCACGGCGCCCGTGAACTCCTCGGCCGACATCCGCTCCTCACCGACCACGGCGTCGGCCGGAAAGGGCATCCCGAACACCCGCGACGCCACGTCGAGGATGCCGCCGGCTTCCATGCCCGGCGCACCCTCACCCAGGGTCGCGGACGTCGCCACCGGGCAGATCGACCCGAGCGGCCTGCCCGGCCGTGACGCACCGGTCGCAGCGGCCAGCCGTCGCAGCAGCATGGCCACATCGGTGCCCTGTGCCCCGTCGTACGTGTGGAACTCGTCCAGCACGACGTACGTGAGGTCGGCGTCCTCCCACAGCGAACGGTCCTCGCCCCGCTGGAGCAGCAGGTCGAGCATCTTGTAGTTGGTGATCAGCACATCCGGCGGCGACACGCGCATCTCCTCGCGCCGCGTCATCACCCGGCGGAAGTCGGTGTCGGGCCGGTCACCGATGTACAGACCGGCCGTGACCTGCGCCAGCTCCGGGCGAGCCAGATAGTCGCCGATGCGGCCGGCCTGATCGGTGGCGAGCGCGTTCATCGGATACAGCAGGACGGCCTTGACGCCCCGGTGGCCCTGCGCCCGTCGGCGGCGGCAGTGGTCGAGCACCGGGATGAGGAACGACTCCGTCTTGCCGGATCCCGTCCCTGTGGTCACCAGCGTCGGCCGAGCCGGGCCGTGCAGCGTGGACAGGCGCGCCCATGCCCTGGCCTGATGCCGGTACGGGGCGAAGCCGGGGAACCCTGCCGTCCACTCCAACTCCCGCTGCCAGCCGTCGTCGGCCACATGGAACGGCGTCCTGATCCGGAGGTACGGTCCCCGGAAGATCCCCGTCTCGGGGTGCCCGAGGAAGCGCTCAAGGGCGCGCCGGGTGCCCTCGTCGGCGAGGGCGTACGTCGTCGTGAGGTACTGCGTCAGACTGCCGCGCAACTGGGCGGCGGCCATGGTGGGCTTCACGACGGTCTCCCTTGCCTTGCCGATGCCCGGTGATCGATACCACCGTATAGAGGTTCCTGAGTTCCTGTGCCGCGGGGCTACGCGGCCTCGTGCCAGGTCGCGATGCGAGGCCGGCACACATGACGACGCCGACGAGCCCGGCCTCGCCGGCTACGGCCACCGCATACCTCTTGATCTTCTGGAACCGCGGCCGGAGCTTCGCCCGGGCCGTGGCCGACAAGCGGTGCCACGACAGACGCACCGTCATATACGTGCAGACGTCGTGCAGTTCGGCTGCCGGGCTTCACGAACAGTACCTCGCTGGTCACAGCGCCACCACGTTCTTGAACGTTCCAGCCACGAAGGCCGAAAAGGCGTCATTACGTGCGGGGGCGATGAGGCGGATCCTGAAGCAGGGAGCAGGAGGAACGAGGAAAGGCGCGAGGGAAGAGGACGCGGGCAGAGCCGAGGGGGAGCCACCATGTCCGGACCGCTGTACGTTCCCGTCCTGCCGGCGAAGCCGCACGCCCGTCAGGCGTACCGGCAGCTGAGTCCATCAGTACAAGCGGCTGTCATGCCGCTGTGGAACCTTCCGCCCCGTGCATGCCTGCACCCTGACGCACTCGCCACGGGCCTACGAGAGGACCTGTGGGGCGTGAGAAAGGCCCATCGCCACCATCCGGCCTGGGTTGATGCCCCGTTCGCCGACGAAGCACAACTGTCGGTGCTGGCTGATGTGTTGTCCACGGACGCCGAAGCGAGTCCGCTGCGCCCGGTGACGGGTCCCGACCGTTCCGAGGCCCATCAGGCCGCGATGCTCAAGCACGCCCGCTCCACCGGGAACGGGCTCGCCATACGCGTCATGATGCCCGGCGAATGGGACGACCTTCTCGGTCGTGCAGTCCGTGATCTGGTCGCCCGCGTCGATCCCGCCGTCGAGGCGGACCTCCTGCTCGACCTGGGCGCCCTGCGCGCCGACCGGACCGATGCGGCGAAGGAGTCGCTGCGCGCACTCGAAGCCCTCGTACCGCTGATGCCGTGGCGGACGGCCGCCGTCCTGGGCGGTGGCTTCCCCGATGTGACCGCCCGGCTCCTGGAACACGGCACGGCCGTGGAACCCCGCTGGGACTGGCTCCTTCGGGGCGAGCTGACCGACAGCACGCGCGAGTTCGTCCGCCTGCTCGCCTACGGTGACTACGGCATCGACTCCACCCGCGGCATCACTCGCGGACCCTCCTCCGGCAACGGCGGCCCGCCCTGGGGCGTACTGCGGTACACCACCGACGAGTCGTTCGTCCTCGTGAAGGTGCCGACACGAGGCGCCGACCGCGCCGCCGCCATCCGGGCCGCCGCGCGAGAGGTCCTGGCGTTGCCGGACTTCCGCGGTGCGGCGGCGAGCGCGGGTGAGACCTGGCTGCGCGACTGCGCGCACGGGCAGGGCTCGAAAGGCACCGGAAACGCCGCGGCCTGGCTGCAGGCGGGCAACGTCCAGCACATGACGCACGTCGTCCGGAGTCTGCAGCCCTGACCCTGTCGTGGTGCCGGGCTCAGGTGAAGAGCGGCTCCAGCATCGTCTCGCCGGCCAGGATCCGCCACGCCGGCACCCGGACCGTCCGTGTCACGGGTCCGGGCTTCGCCCCCGATCCGCCGGACGACAGCCCGGGCAGCAGGTCGCCGCGCGCGTGCGTCAACCGCAGATGCCGCGCCAGGTCCTGCTCGTGTTCGGGACCGGTGTCGATGAGGATCGCGGTGTTCGCCCCATCTGTGGTGAACAGCAGGTCGACGGTGTGCCCGCCGACCACCGTCTCGCGCTCCAGATCGGTGACGCCACGGCGACCGAGGTAGTCCTGGAGACGGTCCATCAGCTCCTCGCGGAAGCCGTTGTGGGGCCTGGCGCCGAAGACGGGGCCGGCCCCGTCCACCGAGGATCCCGCACCCAGCACCTCCGAGCGCTCAGCGAGGAGCGCCGGAAGCCCCGCCTGCCCCTGCCAGAACGCATGGCTCCCCACTGTGACCAGCTGCGACCTCGCCCGCGTGACGGCGACGTTCCACAGGTTGACCTGACTCGCCACCCAGTGCGTCGTACGGGGAGGGGTGTTGCCGGTGGCCACCGGGCTGAGGACCATGACGTCCCGCTGCCCGCCCTGGAAGGCGTGCACGGTACCCACCCGCACACGGTCGTCGTCCGCCCACACCCGTGCCAGAGCCTCCTTCTGGGCGCGGAACGGCGTCACGACACCGACCGTCGCATCCTCGGGAAGCCGCGCGAGCAGCTCGTCCACCGTCTCCCGTACCCGTGCGGCCTCCGCCGGATTCCGCCAGGACTGACCACCCGCGCCTCGCGCGGACTCGCCGTGCGGCACGTCGACCCAGCCCAGCGCGGGAGCCGGATCGCTCAGCCCGACCGGATCGAGCGCCGGGACCTGCTTCCTGACATCGGTGAGGACCTGCAACTGTCCCGCGTAGCAGTAACCGTTGACGACATCGGCGATCGCCGGGTGACACCGGTAGTGCTCGTTGAGCAACAGCGCTGCCTCACCGTGCTGCGCCGCGGCATGGTACGAGGTGTACACGTGGTACGTGAGCCGGTGATCCTCCAGCTGAGCCGCGCTCAGCCCAGCCCGCACGCGGGCCTGCCGCTCCTGCTGCGCCGTGATCCCGGGGATGTGCCCGAGCTGCATCGGGTCGCCGATGATCAGCGCGCGCTTCCCCCGGAACAGCAGCGGCAGCACCGCCGGAATCGAGCACTGGCTGGCCTCGTCGATCACGACGAGGTCGAAGAGCTCCGGGGTGAGTTCGAGCTGGCGGACCGAGTGCGTGCTGATGGCCCAGCCCTTCAGATGCGCCATCAGATTACGCTGGCTCTTCCGGAAGTTGGATCGTTGACGCAGGGCCTGGAGCCGCTGGGCCATCAGCGACCGCCCACGGGCCATCGCCTCGGCGGACACGGCCCGGGCCAGCTCGCCCGAAACCTCCGACAGGCCGGCGCGGCTCTCCAGCCGCGCCTGCTTCAGCGCCTCCTCGTCCAGGGCGAGATGCCCCGGTACGAGCTTCCTGAGCGTTCCTTCCACCGCCGCGACCTCCGCGAGGGAGAGCAGGAGCTCGGGCGGTACGGGCCGTTCCGCGGCCCAGGCCGGCCAGGAGCCCGCAGAGGTCTCCCCGGCCGAGGAGACGAACGCGGACAGGGCCCGCCCTCTGCGCCATCGACCGAAGGAGTACCACCGGGCGACGGCGGCCCTCCGCGCCCGTTCCTCCCAGCCGGCGAGCGTGGCGGTTCCGCTCTCGGCCCATGCTCGGTCCAGCAGCTCCACCGGCAGCCGGAGCTCGTCCGCCTGGCGCGCACGCTCCCGCAGCAGCTCCAGCAGCCGCGCCTCCTCGCCGATCAGCCGTGCCGCCTCGGCGTCGTGCACGGCGGCCCGGGCATACCGGTTCCTGAGGTCGCCCGCCACGGTCGCCGACCCCCGCGCCGGGCCCTCGACCGGCTGGGCGAGCAGCCGCTCCAGCTTCGCGGCCTCGGCTTCCAGGGCCTCCTTGTTGCCTGTCCGCATGAGCAGTCCGGGGGAGATCGCGTCGCAGCGCTCGGCCACCACGTTCACGGCCTCGTTGTTCGTGGACGCGACGAGGACGGACTGTCCGGCGGCCACCGCCGTGGCGACCACTGCCGCCACCACTTCGCTCTTCCCGGTCCCCGGCGGCCCGGTGGAGACGGTGAGCGGCCGGGTCATCGCGGACGTGATCACCTGCGCCTGGCTTTCGTTGCAGGGCCCGGGGGAGACCAGGACCGGCGCGTCCCGCCCGCCCGGTCCGCCGTCGCCCCCACCGGTGAGAAGCGCGTCCAGGGCGGTGCCGGGGATATGGGCGGTGCGTGTGGACATCTGGAGCAGGTTCTCCACGAGGCCGTCGGTCGCGGTCCGCTCAAGCCCCGAGGGCGCGAGGAGGACGGCGGCGTTGTGGGCACCCGGACGCAACGAGTCCATGACGGAACGCTCGCTGAGCGCGGACAGGTCGAGCGGCTCCAGCTCCGGGAGTTCGAGCCGCGTCAGGAGTTCCCGCACCGCCTTCACCATCTGGGCGGCGTTGCCCTCCTGCCAGGTCGGCTGCCAGTGAGCCAGCAACTCGGCGGCCTCTTCGTCCTCCAGCAGTTCCGTCAGCACGCCGTTGTGCAGGGCCGGCACCCCGCTCGGTCTCAGTTGGTCCCGTCCGTTCTCGTCGGGTGCCAGCTCCATCGACTGGATCAGCAGCGGCGCGATGCGCACCGCCGCCCGGCGCCCGCCGTTCCCGCCGCGCTCGGGCAGCGTGACGGCCGGGTACCCGTACCAGTACTCCTGCAGCCCGGCCTCGTCGACCTTCGCACCGGTGCTCTTCGCCTTCGGCAGCCCACCGGGCGCGGGAAGACCGGACCCCAGCCCGGACTGGATCGTCTCCGACCCCTTCCCCAGCAGGAAGTACGCGGAGCCCCGGCCGCTGTCCCGGTCGGGCAGCATCTTCGACGCGGCCTGCGCCCCCAGACAGTGCGCGTAGTAGCGCAGAAGGCGCTGCCAGTCGATGCCGTCCTGTGCATCCTGAAGAGCAAGGCTGCGGGCTTTCCGCAGGGCCGAGGAGGGCGGGAGACCTTCGGCGTCATCCCGTGGCGGTCGGGGAAGCTGGACGGACCGCGCCACCGAGCGGGCCAGCGGCAGGGAATGCGTCGCGCGGAGGGTGGACTTCGTGGGCCGCTGCTCCTCGGGCACGCCGATGCGGACCATCTGCGCGGTCAGGTACTCGAACAGGTCGTCCGGCGTGATCCAGCCGCTGTCCTTGATCCGCCCGCTGCGCAGCCCCTCGACGATCTCACCGGTGAACCGCGAGGTCCCGAGCGAGGACCCGGCCGGCGCCATCGCCGAGGCGGCCTGGAGGGCGTCCGAGGCGGTGATGAAGTACACGCCGGTCGGCCGCAGGAGCGTGCTGGGCGCGGGCCGTTCACCGCCGTCGGACGCCCCCTTGGCCGTCCACCCCTGGACGACGGAGCCGCTGGAGCAGCAGTCGAGCAGCACGACCTTCGAGGAGGCCCGGCAGGACTGGAGCATCCGCTCCAGGAACTCGGCCGGCACGGCGGTGCCCGGAAGATCGTCCGGGTCGGCGTCCCGGGTCAGGAAGTACAGCTGGCCGTCGGCCTCGCAGAACTCCCCGTGTCCGCTGAAGTAGAGCAGGGCCGTCTCGCTGGCCTGCCGCTCCTCCAGGAACCCCTCGATGGCGTGCAGCATCTCGGCGCGCGTCGGCTCCGCGACCATCGCGCACTCGTTGTACATGCCGATCTCGGTGCTCTCCAGCACCGCCTGCATGTAGTGCAGGTCTGCCCGGACCGGCGGCAGATCGTGGTAGCGGTCGCTGTCGTACGTGGATACGCCAATGAGCATGGCGTACCGGTCGTTTTCGCTCACGCCGTGCCCGGCCCGTCCTGCTCGCCGTCGTCGTCCGCCGGATCCGTGTTCCCGTTGAGGAACCGCTCGATCCGCGCGTCGTCGGCCCGGGCCTGCTTGCCGGAGATGGTCAGCGTCGCGCCGTCGGGCCGCGTGACGACGATGGTCCGCTGGGGCACGCGGGCCAGCCAGATCTGAATCCCGGCGGCGGCCAGGGAGCCGCCGCTGAACACCAGGCTGAGGAGGTCGGTGACCGGCCCGCCCTTGTCGGTCTCGCCGGCCTTCGCGGGGCGGGCCGGAACGTCGAGCGCGGCATGCGGGTCGGTCTCGGCGAGGGCGGCGAGCAGCTCGCGGGCTTCGCGCCGGGCCCGCAGCGGATCGTCGTCGACGATGGAGAGGCGGTAGCCGGCGGCCGGGTCGGTGGGGGTGGTGCTCACGGTTCGCGGTCTCCCTCTTGGGTTGTCCGTGCGGTGCACACACGGACGGACGACGCTAGCGGCTCGCACGGACAGACCGTCGGCTGGTTTCCGAAACCCTGCTGGTCATTGGCGCGAAAGGCATAGTTCTGCCCAGACGGTCTTGCCGGGAGCGCCGACGCGCGGCGTCACCGCCCACCGGCTCGCCAGTCGCGCGACGAGGAGCAGCCCGCGACCCGACTCGGAGTCTCCGGGCGGCTCGTGGGAGGAGAGCAGGGGTACGCGCTCGGTGCGGGCGTCGGAGACCTCGACACGCAAGGTGTCGGCCGAGCCGGTGAGCCGGAGGTGGAAGTCCCGTCCGGCGACGTGCCCGTGACGTACGGCGTTACCGGTGAGCTCGGCGGCGATCAGCGTCAGCGTCTCGTTGGCGGTGGAGGTGTAGGGGTGGCCCCAGGTGTCCAGGCGGTGGGAGACGAGCCGGCGAGCGAGGCGGGCGCCGCGAGGCGAGGACGTGAAGCGCATCGAGAACTCAAGGGCCGCCGATGCGGGGGAAGTTTCGCTGTTCATGGGACACAGGGTTTCCTGCGCCACTTACGCTGAGTAAGACACGGAGCGCTTACAGGCGGTAGCGGTATGTGACGTGTCGGTGTCTGTAGGCGGCGCGGAGCGTGACGGCCGACGCGGAGCGGCGTTGGCCGGTGGAGGTGATGGCGAGCATGAACGAATCCACCCAGCAGCCGGACGACGACCCAGGCGGCGACGCCGCGCCGGACCCGGGCTCGGGCATCCTGCGTGTCTTCGGCCGCCAGTTGAAACGGTTCCGGGTGCGGGCAGGGGTGGAGCGCTCGGAGTTCGGAGCGCGGCTGGGGTACTCCGCCTCGACGATCGCGGCGTACGAGCAGGGGCGGAGGGTGCCGCCGCCTCGCTTCATCGACCAGGCGGACGACCTGCTGGACGCGGGCGAGGTCCTGAAGGAGATGAAGGAGGAGGTGGCGCGGGCGCAGTACCCGGCGTTCTTCCAGGGTGCGGCCAAGTTGGAGGCGGAGGCGGTTGCGCTGCACGTGTACGACACGCACATCGTCAACGGGCTGTTGCAGACCGAGGAGTACGCCAAGGCGATCTTCACCATGAGGCGGCCGCTTCTGAGCGAGGAAACGATCGACGAGCGTGTGCAGGCCCGCCTGGCCAGGCAGGGCATTTTGACCCGACAGCCGTTGCCGACCACCAGCTTCGTGATCGAGGAGTCGGTACTGACGCGACCGCTCGGTGGCGGGAGCGTGATGCGAGGGCAGATGGAACACCTTCTGCTCTGCGGTCAACGGCGCAATGTGGAGATCCAGGTGATGCCGAACGGGCGGGAGGAGCATGCCGGACTGGCCGGACCCTTCACCTTGATCGAAACGCTGGAGGGGCGGAGGATTGCCTATGTGGAGGCCTACAAGCACAGTCGCCTCTACACGGAGCGGAAGTCTGTCCGGGAGCTTGAAGAACAGTACGGCCTTCTCCGCGCCCAGGCCCTCACTCCGCGTGAATCGCTGGAACTCATTGAGAAGTTGCTTGGAGCGACATGAAAAAGGCAATACCTGACCCGAGCGTGCCGGACCTTCAGTGGGTCAAGAGCAGCTACAGCAGCGGCGAAGGCGGGCAGTGCGTCGAGGTGGCTGAATGCCTGGGCAGTGTCCGCGTCCGTGACTCCAAGGACACGAACCGCCCCGGGCTCGTGGTCGACGGATCTGCGTGGACTGCCTTCGTCGGCTTTGCGAGCCGGTAGAGCTGCAACGTGGCTGCCCCGGACCTCGGAGGGGTCCGGGGCAGCCGTATGTCACGCCGCGTTCTCCCCGGCCGCCTTGCGGGCCGGGGGCGTCCATCGCCCGAGCTCGATCTCCTTGTCCAGCCGCGCCTGGAAGTGCGCGTGCGCGGCCCGCATCTCAGCTTCACGGTCGGCCTTGTAGAAGGGCGCGACGTAGCCGGCAGGGGGCGGGGTGTTGGCGGAGGCGGCGAGGTGGGCTTCGAAGTCGAGCCAGTCTTGCTTGGTCTGGCCGTGGCCATATGCGTTGTAGTTCTGGGCGATCTTGCGACCGTTGGCGTCGAACCAGGTCCTCGACTCGTAGTCGTGCAGCTGCGGATAGCGCGACTTGAAGATCGCGACGAGCTGGTCGGCGGTGATGCCGAGCCACACGGAGACGAGGGCGTCCAACTCGACCATGGCGGCGCGACGTTCGTGCTCGGTGCGGAGCGGGGTGGCGTACTCCCAGGTGGGCTTCAGGCCTGCGGCGAGGGGCGCCAGCCCTGGCCAGTCGGGGTTGGCCCAGTCCTCGTAGCCCGCCCAGCGGGGGTCGAACAACTCTTCCCAGAGAGGGGTGTAGTGGTCAGTAAGACAGTTGAGACGGAGGGAACGCAGGAGGAGAGCAGGAGCCAGGGGGTGCTTGGGGTCAGGGGCAGGCATTTGCTTAGCGCCAGCAGGGGTGAGGTCGGCACGCCCCGTGATACGCAGCAGATAATCGAGCGGTAGAGATGCCCAGAATCCAGCGCTGAGCGTGGTGAGGCGACTGTTTGCCAGGGCCGTTGAGTGCACTGCATGGATGTGCGCGGGGCCGGGTGGGATAAGCGCGGCATGGAGACAGCGACTGCTGTCAAACGGAATCATTCTCCGCCATGCCAACCGGAAGTATGAGGTGGACGGCTTACCACCCCAAGAGTCCTGCGCTGCTAGGTGCTCGTCCTCGCTGGCGGCTCGCACGTAGTTGGTTACTGGGATATGCGAAGCAGGAAGATCCTGGGGTGCCAGGAGATCCCAGTCTCGATTGCTTCGACAGGGAATTCTGGGTTGCTTAGAAAAGGGGAGCGCTGCGGCGAAATGTGGCCCTTGAAGGACTACGCGGGAGATATCTTGGACAGGTTCGTTTTGCCAGCGAATGAGACCAACCTTCTTGGCGGTGTCCTCGTCGTATCCTCGCGTGATGGGCGGCTGGAAGTCTCCGAGTGACAACGGATAGCGAGCAAGCGCACTAATTGCCTCCTGCTCGCTGTCGAGTACAGGGTAAAGCAGAGGTGTCTCCCGGGGGCTTCCTGCCGAATTGGTCAGGGCCTGCCAACTAGCTAGAAGGCTCGTATCCACGTGCACTACTCGCTCGCGGTGCGGCCGAATATCCCAGGAGCCGTGATGCTTGATGCCGGGCGCTTCCCCGCGTCCGTCATGAGTGAGCGAGTTGGGAAGGACGTCGGCGTCACGCAGCTCGCTGAGGTGCAAGAAGTCGGGTTCGCGTGAAGTCCCGTAGATGTGCATTCCGAACTCCTGGGACCAGTTCAGGTCGCCGAATGCCCAACGTGACGAGTTCACGAAGTGGCCGTGCACTCGAAGATGTTGGTATGCGGCTGCCCTGATCGCGCCTTCATGTACACCGCCAAAGTGCGTATCTGGATGGACCAAGCCTGCGTTGCCATGACGGGAAAGGTGGCGCCACACTTGACTCATGAACGCCCGATACAGGTCGCCTTGTGTGCCCGCCATTAGTGGATATGAGGTGTGGCTGCCCAGAATTGCGACAGTGCCCGCGTGAACAGCCAACTCGCCGAGTAGGAAGTTTTGGCGACTTTCCCTGGCAGCGAGCAGCTCGCCCTTGCGTAGTCTCCATTCGGCCGCGCTCGGCTTTTCTGCCAGAACGAACCACGGATCAAGCTCCGCAAGAACCAGGTCCTCCCGCCACCGCGGCCTCACCCACGGCGGATTCCCCACCTGTAGATCAAACCCGCCCCGCCCCGCAAACACCTGGGCGAACTCCAACTCCCAGTGGAAGAACCCCTGCTGCCGCGCCACGTCCCCCGCGACACCAGCCCACGGGAACCGGTTCTCCAGCCACTGAGACCGGTCCATGCCCATCCAGTCCGGCAGCTCGTCCTCGTACCGCTCCAGCGCGTCGAGCGAATCGAAAGACGCCACCAGCGACTCCGCCGGCACGTCATGCGTGCCCAGCAGCGCCTCGGCGAAGTCCAGCCAGTCGTCCAGGTTCGCCAGCGGGATGATTTCGCGGCGCTGGCCCGCGAAGGACTGCTCGCCCTTGCGCGTACCCTTGCGCCGCTTGTCGATGTCGCCGCGCCTGACCTCCTTCACCGTGATGTTGCCGAGGAGGTCGACCTCCTCGTACGTACGGATCACGTCCGACGCCCCGAACCCCGCACCGGCACCACCCTGCGACGCGGGTACGACCTCCGCGCGTTCGTACCGCGCATCCGTGCCGTTCAGCAGCCCGACCTCCTGCACCGGCCAGAACCACAGCGCGCACCACGCGTCCATGAGCTTCTTCAGCCGCCAGTACGGGGTGTCCACCGCCGTCAGGTCGGCCAACACCTTCTCCCGGGACACCGCTTCCTTCGGCCGGCGCAGCCATTCGGGCTCCGCCTCCCACACGTCCACGCGCCGCGAGATCTCCCGCTCGGAGATCGTCAGCCGCTGCACCACCAGGTCCCACAGGTACTCGGCCCGCCGCGCGAGGCCCTGCAACTGGGCCGTCTGCTTGGCCGTCGGGGACTTCGTGAGCGCCTTGCGCCACGCGGCGAGAGCCTTCGCGGCCTGCGGTGCGAGCGCCTTCGCCTCCTTCTCGGCGGCGACCGCGCCCCACTCCTTTGCCGGGAGAAGGAAGTGGTGCACCGCACCCTCCGGCAGTGGCACACCCGCCTGCGCGTCCGCCAGCGGGTAGCGCTCCGGGGTCGTGCCCAGCCAGCCGCCCTTCTTGAGGCGTTCGGGACCGTACACCTCGCGCCGGCCGCCGATCAGGGAGTTGCCGCGCCGCAGGTGGAGGCCGAACCAGGGGGCTTCCATGCCGGGGTGCATGGTGTTGAGCCACAGGGAGACCTCGGCCAGCTCGACGGCCGTCTCGTTGAGGTCGACGCCGTACGAGTTGTGCAGGGCGATGTACGCCTTGGCCTTCTGGAGTTCGACGGCGTACTGCTCGGTGTCGATGGAGCGGCCGAGTTCCTTCTGCCGGCGGCGCAGGTACTCGGCGGCCACCTGGTTGATGGCCTCGTTGAGGAACGCGCCCGAGCCGAGGGCCGGTTCGCAGATCTTCCAGTCAAGGAGTTCGCGCGCCTCGGTCACCGTGCCGTCCTGGTCCAGACGGTGCTGGAGGGCCAGTTGCACCGTGACCTTGGTGAGCGACTCCGGGGTGTAGTACGAGGCCGAGGTCTGGCGGTCGCGGCCGGAGAGCCGGTAGACGAACGAGCCGGGGGCGTACCGGACGCGCAGTTCCTCGCCCGTGTCCCGGTCGGGGCGCCGGACGAAGACCACGTCCGGGTACTCGTCGGCCCTGGACTTGGGCACCAGCCAGGAGCCGTCCTTCGGGTCGCCGCCCTTGGCGACCTCGTACAGCTCCTCGCCCGCGATGAATCCGGAGTACGACATCAGGCCCTCGTACACGGCGCCGAGCTGGTTGATGCCCAGCTGTGCGTACGAGATGAAACCGCCGCGCTCGCCCTTCCTGCCCTTGGTGAGCATGAGTTTGTGCAAGACCTCGTACAGGGTGGCGTTGCGGAGCCGGGTGTCGAGGTAGCGGACGCGTTCGCCCCGGGCGAGGGCCTCGTCGGCGTCGTGACGGGGGTCGGCGACGGTGTCCGCGCCGATCAGCTTGATCGAGTCCCGCTCGAAGAGGGTGGAGTGCAGGGGCTCGAAGCGCAGGCCGAGGTCCTCGCTGGTCTTCGACCCGACGACATCGGCGGTTTCGGCCTCCTCGGCGGCCTCCCCGTGCGTGCGGCGCGGCCGGTAGCCGTCCTGGACCTTGCGGAACAGCAGGTCCAGGGATTCGTACAGGTAGAAGCCCCGGCGGGACTTCTCGTCGACGAGATCGCGCTCCGCCACGAGTTCGCCGAGCCGCCCGAGACCGTAGCCCTGCTGGTACTCGGGATAGTCGGACGGCAGGATGCCCAGCTCCGGGCGGGCCTCGGCGTACAGCAGGAACAGGATGCGGTACAGGTAGCGCAGCGACTCGCGTGTCAACTGACGGCCCAGTTCGGGGAGTTCGCCGATGTCCTGCGGGTGTACGCCCTGCTCGCGCAGGCGCTCCAGGACCTCGTTGGCGATCAGCTCGACGCTCAGCCGCAGCCCGTCGCGCAGCTCGCTGGAGACACCCACCGCGTGCTTGGTGGACTTGCCGACGAGTTCGGCGAGCGGGTTCTCGCCGCCTTCCTCGGGGGTGCGGAGCGAGTCGGCGCCGAACAGCGCGGCGACGGTGTCGATCTCGCCGCCCGGCCGGGTGTCGTTGCGCTGGAGCGCGGTGTCGAGGGAGACGGCGAGGTAGCGGCCTTCGCCCCAGGCCATGCGGTCGGCGAGGACGACGACTCCGCCGACGAGCAGCAGCACGTAGCGCGGGGCCTCGTCGCAGGCGAACAGGAACGAGGCCAGCTTGGAGCCGGTGACCAGGCGGTTCGAGCCGTCGAGGACGACGGGGTCGAGGAGACGGCCGGGGCCGTCGGGGTCCAGGGCGGCGTCCGCCTCGGCGGCCCAGCCGCAGTCGACCGCGACGAGGCCCTTCTCGGCGTGAGCGACGGTGATGTCGTGGCTCTGGCCCGCCCGCTCCACGGTGAGTGTGCCCGCCTTGGCGTCGTAGCCCAACGCGCGCAGGACCTCGGCGTTGAGCGCGCGGATCCGCTCCCGCCAGGCGGGGGCGTCGTACGTCACCGAGTCGTCCCCGGTGTCGGGCGTGGAAGTGGTGCCCTCGGCGTCCTCGGGGAGGGCGAAGAAGGAGCGGGCCCGGAAGTAGTCGCGGCGCAGTGCCCGAAGCCCGGCCCGCGGGGTGACGGGCAGCGCCCGGTCGGCGTCCTCGTGCGGGGTGTTCCGGCCGTCGGCGGGCGCAGCCTCGTCCTTACCGGTCGGGGGCTTGGCGGCTTCCTCCCGCTCCTTCCACGTCTGGAGCAGGCCCGACTTGAGGTCTTTGGGCAGCACCTCGGCGAGGTAGTGGGCCGAGAAGTAGTCGCCGCGGTTGACCAGGGAGTCGTACGTCATGGCAGGGCTCTTCTCACAGGGCGGCGGGCGTGGCGGACGGGGATGCGGACGCGGCCGGTGGTGCGTCGGGGTCGGGCAGCAGCACCGCGAGGACGCGAAGCATCGGGCGCTGCCCGGTGGTCAGCAGGTCGTCGGCGAGGTCGGTGAGCCGCTGCTTGGTGCGCTCGCCGGCGAGAGTGGGCTGCTCCCAGTCGCCGAGTCGCAGCTTGTGGCGCTCGATCGACTCGCGCAGGGGCCGGTCCCAGGCGTCCCGGTGCTGCTCCATGAAGGCCTCGGCGGCCTCCAGCACGCCCGGGATGGCGTCGGCCAGCGGGGCGGGGTCCCGGTAGCGGAGCTTGTTCGCCATCGTCGGGCCGACTCCGGAACGGCGCAGCAGGGACACCATGTCGTCGTCCACGGCCCCGCTCCGCGTCACGCCCATCCACTTGACGACCGTCGGCTTGCCCAGGGCGTTCGAGTACACGCCCTGGACGAGATAGACGGGCTCCGCCACCTCCGCCGTGATCATCGGCGCCTCCTGGCGTCCGAGCCGGACGAGGACCTTGTCCGTCAGCCACTCGACCACCGGGTGCAGGTCGGTCAGCAGCGAGATCTCCGGCCAACTGGAAGTGGAACCCGCCTCGCGGGCCCGCTGGAGCGAGTGCTGGGCGAGACGCCGGTTGAAGGTGACCAACAGCCGCTCGCGAAGCCGCTGTTCGCGTAGGTAGTCCACAGGCAACGCCTTGAGGCGGTGGAGGAGGTCGGCCGGTGGACGGAACGACAGCAGGCCCGACTGCTCGTCGCGGTCGAGGTCCAGCCGGTCGCGGGCGTCCGGATACACCTCGCGCAGCGCCTCGTCCAGGAAGTGAGCGGTCGAGTCGAAGAGGCGGGGGAGTACGGCGCCCGTGCCCGTACCCGTGTCGCCTCCGACCGCCTCGGCGGCGGACTCCTCGGCGGCACCGCCGGCCCCCGCCTCCGGCTCCTCGCCGACCGAGCCGAAGAAGTCCGCCAGGAAGTCGTCCATCGCCGCCGTACCGGAGTCCTCGCCGGACCGGCGCCCGTCGAGGGACTCGTCCACGGTCCTGCCGCGCAGCAGATCCTGGATGAGGGACTTCTCCTCGGCCTCCGCGCGGTAGAGGCCGGTGACGGCCTCGGCCGTACCGAGCGAACGGTGAGCCTGGTCCTCCCGCTCCAGGAGCCGCTCGGAGACCAGGGTGTCGTCCTTCGCACCCTCCGTCTCGCTGGTGAGGATCAGGGCGCGGAACTGCGGCGGGTGGGCCTGCCCGTAACGGTCGATGCGGCCGTTGCGCTGCTCGATGCGGATCAGCGACCACGGCACGTCGTAGTGGACCAGATGATGGCACTGGCGGTGCAGGTTGACACCCTCGGAGGCCACGTCGCCCGTCAGCAGGATCCGTACCGGAGCGCCGGCGAGCCCGAACTCCTCCACGACCTGCATCTGCTGCTCGTCGGAGAGACCGCCGTGCATGACGCGGAGGCATTCCTTCGCCGCGCGGCCCCGGAACCCGAGGGCGGCGGGCAGGACGGTCGCGAGCCACTCCAGGGTCCGGACGCGCTCGGAGAAGACCACGACGCGGGTGTCGGAGGCCGGGCCGACACCGATGCTCCTCAACTGTTCCACCAGCGCGCCGAACTTCGCCGAGTCCCCCTCGGTCAGGTCCGCGGTCAGTTCCGTGAGCCGGTGCAGGGCGGAGAGCTCCGCTGCCGTGCCCTGGGGGTCGTCCTTCTTCTCCAGCGTCTTGATGCGGGCGGTCACGGTGGCCTTGAGCGCCGCGTGGGACGAGAGGAAGGACTTCAGGAGGGTGTACGGGAAGAGCGGGACCGAGCTCACGGACGGGCTGCCGTCGTGAGGCAGCCAGACGGCCGCCAGCTCCTTGAAGATCCTCTCCTCGGCAGGGGTGGCCGCGCAGTGCACCGCCCGGGACGGCCCCCGGTCCGCCCACTGGCCCTTCATCTGCTCGCGGACCTCGGTACTGATCTTCGTACGACGGATGAAGAGGTGCTCGATGTCCTCGGCCCGGTAGTTCTCCGGGTCACGGATCGCCGCCGGGTCCAGCAGGGCGATCAGCTCGGCGAACGACTTCGCGTCTCCGTTGTGGGGGGTGGCGGAGGCGAGGATCAGGGCGTCGGTTCGCGGCGCCAGGGTCTGGGCGAGCTGGTTGCGCAGGGAGCCGCGGTTGATCAGGTTGTGCGACTCGTCGATGACGACCGCGTCCCAGCGGATCTGCTCCAGGTGGTGACGGTACTGATCGGTGTTCTTGAGCGTGTCGACGGAGACGATCACGCGCTTGAAGAACGTGAACGGATTCCGCCCCGCGGGGATCTCCCGCTGGATCCGCTCGATGCCCACCGAGTCCAGACGGACCAGCGGGATGGCGAACCGCGTCCACAGTTCGTGCTGGAACTGCTCCAGTACGTGCTGGGGTGTGACGACGAGGATGCGCTCGCCACGGCCGCGACGGATGAGCTCGGCGAGCGTCAGACCGATTTCCAGTGTCTTGCCCAGGCCCACCACGTCCGCGATCAGCAACCGGGGACGCAGGTTGGCGCCGGAGAGCGCGAGCTCGGCGGGACGGCGTTGGTAGGGAAGCGAATCCAGGAGGAAGGAGTCCGCGAGCGCGAGCCGCCGCTCCGACTGCGGCAGGGCCGTGCGACGCAGTACGGCCTCCAGGAACAGTCGGGAGCGTCGATAGGTGGGGGAGTCGTCCGCGATCAGCCGGGTGTCCCGCGGGTCGATCAGTTCGACGGTGTCCAGCCCCGTGAAGAACACGGACTCCTGGTCCCGAACGAAGTCGGACACCCCGACCACTTCCACCCGCGTACCGTCGTCCCTGGTGGGTACCGCGTTCCTGACCAGCCACACCTCGTCGCGTACGAGGACCTGCGCGCCTGCGGGGAACTGCTCCTGCCCTGCCGTATCCGGTGCGTCGCCGTTCTGCTCGGGGCTGGTCTGGACGGCGGTCACCCGTGGCCTCCTGTGCTGTTTCGTGACGGATGTGGCAGGCCCTTCAGTATCGCGGGTCCGCCGACATCAAGGGTCCGCCGGTGTCAGAACGCCGCCTGGGCCGCGTACGACTCGCGGAGTCGCTGTGCGGTGATCCGGGCCTGAGCCGAATGCAGCCGTTGCCCGGAGCGGCTGCGGGGCGAACCGGCAGCACCCGGCCGTGCGGACGAGGCGCCGCCTGTGCCTGTGGCGGGTTCCTGAGCGGCAGGACCGGGCGAGGACTCGGCCGGGGCGGTGCCGGAGTGCGGGTCGGGACGGTCGACGAGCGTGGGGGTCGGCTCGGGCGTGGCCGGGGCAAGCACCACGGTCGTCCCTGTCGTCGGCGACGTGTTCGTCCCGGCAACCGCCGGGTCCGTCGGGACGGTGGGAAGGGACGGGGCGGCAATCGTGGGCAACAGACTGTCCAGCAGGTGCGAAGGAGCCGCCGTGTGCGTCGTGAGGCGACGCCGTGCCTGGGCGACCTTGTAGCCCTGTGCCTCGATCACTGCCCGGCATTGCTGGACGACGGCGCTCAGGGCGGGCCGGTCCTCGGCCCGGTGCGCCAGCATGGCTGTCAGCAGGGGTGCCAGCTCGTCGGGGACCGACGACAGGTCGGGAGCCGTTTCCGGATCGATGACCTGGTGGAAGAGGACATGGATGTTGGCCGCCTGGTACGGGAGGTGGCCGGAAGCGGCGAACAGCATCACGGCGCCGAGCGCGTACACGTCGACCGCAGGTGTCAGCGGCCGGTCGCCTCTCGCCTGTTCCGGCGCCATGCACGACGGGGTGCCGACCACGGTGTTGGGTGCGGTCAGGGACACGCTCGACTCGGCGAAGACCGCGAGTCCGAAGTCGATGATCTTCGGCCCGTTGGGGCCGAGCAGCACGTTGGCGGGTTTGAGGTCCCGGTGCAGCAGGCCCTGCTTGTGCACGGTGGCGAGGGCTTCGGCGAGCGTCGCCCCGAGGGAAGCGGCGAGCAGTGAGGGGAGCGGGCCGTGGAGTGCCACGTGCCGGCTCAGGTCGAGCCCCTCGATGTACTCGGTCGCGAGCCACGGTGGATCGGCCTCCGCGTCGGCGTCCAGCAGTGCCGCGATCCGCGCGCCCCAGATCGTCTTGAGGATCTCCACTTCCTGGGCGAAGCGCTGCCGGGTCTCGGAGTCCACGACCGACGGCTTGATCACCTTGACGGCGGCAGGCTCCCCGCCGGGGGACTCTCCCAGGTACACCTGCCCCATGCCACCGTGCCCGATGCGGCCGAGCAGCTCGTAGCCGCCCAGCTCTACGGGGTCATGCGGGCTCAGGGGGGCGATGTGCACGAGGGGCCTTTCTGCTCGGATGGTCTCGGATGCGTGAGGGCAGAGCTGACGTGTCCGGTCGCACCGCACACGGTATCCGGCCGGAGAACGGTCCCGTACGGGCGCAGGCACGGGACCGCGCGCCTCCGGAGCCGGACGTGGGAGGGCCGTCGTCGGGTGAAGGAGGAGAGTCGCCGCCCGGGTGTCCGAGGTCTCGTCTGCGTTCCGCCAGGCACTGGACCCCCAGCTCGTAGTCCGGCGTGCCTCGTGGACCGAGCCGTAAGAATGCGTCTGACCTGGGGTTTTCCGGGGCCTGTCGGGACCGGGCGGCGGGCTCTGTGTCGTAGTGGCGGAACCGAGCACGGCACCCTCACCGCGCTCGGGCTCTCGGCATGTTGCACAAATTCCGACGTCGCTGCTTGCCGCGATTGCGCAGAGACGGGTCTCGAACCGTGCTTCAGGATGTGCGATCAGACAAGGCGTGAGCCGGATGAAACATCCAGTTCACCGTGACGACATCGGGAGTCCGCTGTGCTCTGGAGAAAACTGCTCGTCACCCTGACCTCGCTCCTGCTCCTGCTGACGGCTTCTGCCGGCGCGGGAGCGGCAGCGGCGTCCACCGGTTCCCCCGCCGGTGCCAGTGCCGAGGCGGCCGCGGCCGACTACGGCGCTCCCGGCCCCTACGCCACCGCGGTGGAGGTCGGGGCGGTGACCACCCTGTACTACCCGCGTGACATCGCGACCAGCGACCGCCGCCACCCCGTGATCGTGTGGGGAAACGGCACCTTCGCCTTCCCGGTCGTCTACCGCGACCTGTTGCTCCACTGGGCCAGTCAGGGCTTCATCGTCGCCGCCGCCAACACCCCGCAGTCCAACCTCGGCATCTCCATGCGCGCCGGGATCGACCTGCTCACCCGTCGCAACGCCGACCACGGCAGCCCCTTCCACGACCGTGTCGACCTGGAGCACATCGGCGCGTCCGGTCACTCGCAGGGCGGCGCCGCCGCCATCGTCGTCGGCGCGGACCCGCGGATCGATACCATCCTGCCCATCCAGCCCGGGCCGCTCGCCGACATCGACGACGTACACGTACCCGCGCTCCTCCTGGCCGGGCAGAAGGACAGCATCGTCTTCCCCTCCCTGGTCAAGACCTTCTACAACGACGCCGACCACATACCGGCCATCTACGGGGAACTGCGCGGCGCCGATCACCTCACGGTCGTGGGCGACCCCGGCCCGTTCGCCGCGCCCACCACCGCCTGGTTCAAGGCCCACCTGATGGGGGACCAGACGGCGAGGGCGCAGTTCTTCGGGGCCGGCTGCGGGATCTGCACCGACAGCGGCACCTGGTCCGACGTCCGCCGCAACGGCCTCGCGAACCGGTGACCCGCTCCCGGAGATCCCTTCCGCCGTGACCGGCGGCCGTCCCGATCCACGCCGCCCGCCCCTGACGCTCCGGCGACCGGGGGAGGCCGGCCCCCGTTCGCACATGGAAGGACCACATGGACCTCATCGCGACCACCGGGCAGGGCAAGGTCCGAGGCCGTTTCCACAACGGGATCGCCACCTTCCTCGGCATCCCCTACGCCGCCCCGCCCTTCGGCGCCCACCGCTTCCGCGCTCCCGCACCGGTCGAGTCCTGGGAAGGGGTACGAGACGCTCTGGAGTACGGGCCGACCGCCCCCAAACGCCCCTACCGCCCGCCCCTCGACCGGCTGATACCCGATCCGAGCATCGCCGGGGACGACTGTCTCAACCTCAACGTCTGGACCCCATCCGTCGGCGAGGGCCGGCTGCCCGTCATGGTCTGGATCCACGGGGGTTCCCTGCGCAACGGCTCGGCGAACCTGCCGCTCTACGACGGGGGCGCCTTCGCGCGCGACGGGGTGGTCCTCGTCTCCGTCAACTACCGTCTCGGCGTCGAGGGGTTCGGGGTCTTCCCCGACGCCCCCGTCAACCGGGGCCTCCTCGACCAGATCGCAGCCCTGATCTGGGTCCGCGACAACATCTCCGCCTTCGGCGGAGATCCGGCCAACGTCACCGTGTGCGGGGAGTCCGCCGGCGCGATCAGCGTCGCGGCCCTCATGACCAGCCCCGGCGCGGCCGGGCTGTTCCACCGGGCGATCCTGCAGAGCGGCCCGCCGCACACGGTGTCGCGCCGCGAGGGCGCGAAGACCGTACGGTCGATGGCGAAGAGACTGCGGATCCCGGCCACCGCCGAGGCGTTCGCGGCGGTGGACCGAGACCGGCTGCTGGACGCGCAGGCCGCCGTCGTCGACCGGTCCGACCCCATCGGCGGCGGTCCCGGCTTCCACATCGTGGTCGACGGCGACGTGGTGCCCGCCGCCCCGCCCCTTCCCGAGGCCGACCTGCTGCTGGGCTGCAACCGGGAGGAGTACCGGCTGTGGTTCGTACCCGGCGGAACCGTGGACCGGATCAGCCGGCTCACCCTGCGGCTGGCACTGCTGAAGCTCCGTGTCCCGCAACGTGCGGCACGCCTGTACCGAGCCACCCGGCCGCACGCCAAACCCGGTGAGATCCTGGGGGAGATGGCCACCGACCTGCTGCTGCGGGGGCCGCTCAACCGCCTCGCCGACTCCCGGCCCGCCCGCACCTTCGTCTACGAATTCTGCTGGCGCTCGCCCGTGATGGGACTCGGCGCGTGCCATGCGCTGGAACTCGGCTTCGTCTTCGACAACCTGCGCGCCGCCGAGGACCTGACCGGGCCCGGCGCGCCCCAGCCGCTGGCCGACGCCATGCACCGGGCCTGGGTCGCCTTCGCCACTACCGGACAGCCGGGCTGGTCCGGCTGGAACGCGGACCGGCCCGTCATGGTCTTCGACCACCCCGGCACCGGCCCGGTCCTCGCACCCCGGCACGAGGAACTCTGCGTCTGGCTCTGACAGATGACAGGCCGAGCGCTCGCCGACGCCGGCCGTGGTTCATCCGCTTTCCGCTGCTCCTGCGGATCCCTGCCATCCGGTGACCTCGCGGTGATCCGCGGGCCCGGCCAGGTCCCTGGCGACGAGCGCCGCCTGGATCAGCCGCGCCTGCGCGGGAATGGCGAGGTCGAGGCCCGTCAGCGCGCTCACTCGCTGCAACCGGTAGTCCAGGGTGTTGCGGTGGACGCACAGCTCCAACGCCGTCTGGCGGCGGTTGAGCCCCCGCTCCACGAACACGCGCAGCGTCTCAAGCAGGTACGGATGCTCCTCCAAGGGGTCGAGTTTGGCCGCCAGCCGCACCAGGCCGTCCCCGGGGCGCGCGAGCTGGTGCTCCAGCAGCACGTCGTCGAGGCGGTAGCACCCGGGCGGACGTCCCAGGCGCCGGACGAGATCCAGCACGCGGCCGGCCTCGTGCGCCGCCGAGGGGATGGCCGCTGGTACGGAGGAGCGGGCGGCGGCGGCGCGCACGGGTTGCCCCACGTCCTTGCCCAGCCGGGCCACCAGGCCCGGCACGTCGGACCTGCCCGGCAACAAGGCGATCCGAGCGACGTGGTCCATCAGCACAGGGATCCCGGTAAAGGCGTCGAGCGAGGACTGCACCAATCTGCTCGGCGGGTCGGATTCGAACGCGAAGGCAACCACCTCGTGCTCACCCACCACGGCCACCCGCGCCACGCCCGCCAGTTCCTCGTACGGCTGTCCTGCCAGCAGGGCGCCGAGCAGGGCCCGCCGTACGCGCTTGTCCTCGCTGTGGAGGTCCTCCTGGGCGTTCTGGTGGGCGAGGACGACCGCGGGCAGCGCGGCGTGCAGGCAGGCGAGCAGCTTGCCGCCCGCCCCGGCCAGCTCACCGGGCTCCGCGACCTCGGTCAGCGTCTGCCACCACACCTCGGCGCCGATCAGGTAAGCGGCGATCACCGCCTCCAGGGGGACGCGCTCCTCGGCCCGGCGCGCCGACCACTCGATGAGCCGGGTCAGATCGCCCGGCCCGATCGGACCCCCGCCGCCGTCGCGCAGTGCCCTGAGCAACAGCGCGTGCACCGCCGCGATGGACCGCGCCACCTCGCCCTGGAGAGTGGCGCGGGGAAGCGCCCCGTAGAACGGCGCCTCCGCCGCACAGCGCGCGACCACGACGGCCGTGAGGTCACCGACCCGGGCGGCCATCCGGGCGTGCAGGTCCGACATCGGCGCATCGTCACACCGCCCCGGCCGTGCCGTCAATCGGACCCCGGGGTCCGGCGGCGCGGGCCGTGCGTCGGGCGCGTCCCCGAACCGCTCCCGGCCGCCAACTCGTCGACGAAAGAGGCGACGTCACGTGGCACACCCGTAGCATGCGCAACTTGCGTATCACGGGTGTCATCAATCCCCAGGGCCTGGAGTGGCCCCCGTCTGCCACGGCGGCCGTGAAACGACGCCTTACCTATGGGGCCTCTAATATCATTTGACATGCTTTGGCGGACACTGAAGCCCGCTCGGCCGTGCCCGCCGGCCAACGCCCAACACGATGCGATGACATCCACCGCATGGCGAGGGAGTCGAGCATCGAGGAGAGGAACGTTTATGCGCGCCCGGAGCATCGGCGTGGCCGCCGCAACAGCATTGGCGCTGGTGGCCGCCCGTGACCTCATCCAGAAGAAGCACGCACTGCTCCGGAACTTCCCGGTGATCGGGCACGCCCGGTACCTGTTGGAGACGATCGGGCCGGAGCTGCGGCAGTACGTCGTGACCTCCAACGAGGAGGAGCGCCCGTTCAGTCGTGACCAGCGCACCTGGATCTATGCGTCGGCGAAGGAGGAGAACAACTACTTCGGGTTCGGAACCGACGTCGACGTCGAGCACGTGCAGGGGCACGCATACCTGAAGCAGCGCACGTTCGCCGGCACGCTGCCCGACGCGCAGGACCCGCAGGCCCCGCTGCCCTCGGCCAAGGTGCTGGGCGGCCCGCGCGGGCGCGCCAAGGCGTTCCGGCCGGCGAGTGTGGTGAACATCTCGGCGATGAGCTTCGGATCGCTCTCCGGCGCGGCGATCACGGCGCTCAACAAGGGGGCGGCGCTGGCGGGGACGATGCACAATACGGGCGAGGGCGGCCTCTCGCCGTACCACCGCAACGGCGGCGACCTCGTCCTTCAGATCGGTACGGCGTACTTCGGCTGCCGCAACGAGGACGGCAGCTTCAACCTCGACAAGCTCAAGGACGTGGTCGCCGGCGCCCCGGTCAAGGCGATAGAGATCAAGCTCTCCCAGGGCGCCAAGCCAGGGCTGGGCGGGATGCTGCCGGGCTCGAAGGTGACCCCGGAGATCGCCAAGATCCGCGGCATACCGCCCGGCAAGGACTGCGCCTCCCCGTCGCGGCACACCGCGTTCAGCGACGTCGACTCGATGCTCGACTTCGTCGAGCTGCTCGCCACCGAGACCGGTCTGCCGGTCGGGGTCAAGAGCGCGGTGGGGGAGATGGAATTCTGGCAGGAGCTGGCCACGCTGATGGCGCGTGGTGACCGTGGTGTCGACTTCGTGACCATCGACGGCGGCGAGGGCGGCACCGGGGCGGCGCCGCTCATCTTCACCGACTCGGTGTCGCTGCCGTTCCGGATGGGCTTCTCCCGCGTCTACGGAACCTTCGCCGAGCTGGGGCTGACCGACGACCTGACCTTCATCGGCTCCGGCAAGCTCGGCCTGCCCGAGAACGCCGCGGTCGCCTTCGCTCTGGGTGCCGACATGATCAACGTGGCTCGTGAGGCGATGCTGTCGATCGGCTGCATCCAGTCGCAGAAGTGCCACACCGACATGTGCCCCACCGGCGTCGCCACCCAGAACCCGTGGCTGGCCCGCGGCCTCGACCCGACCTCGAAGGCCACCCGGGCCGCTGTCTACCTGCGCACCCTGCGCAAGGAGCTGATGAAGGTCTCGGCGGCCGTCGGCGTCGCCCACCCGGCACTCATCACAGCCACCGACATCGAGATCATGAACGGCGACTACGACGCCCGCACCCTGGCCGGCGTCTACGGCTACAAGGACGGCTGGGGCGAACTCGGTCCGCACCTCGCCGATGAGATCACCGCACTGCTCACCACCAAGCCGACCTCCTTCCAGAAGCCGGCCGTCTGACGCGCCGACAGCGACAAGCACCGCGCTCGCCGCTGGTGGGGCCGGAGCCGGCCGCCCGAATGCCGTTCGCCCTGACGCCTCGTCAGGGCAGGAGGCCGGCAAAGGCCGATCTGCACTGTGCCCGACTGTCCGTACAGATGTCGCCGGCTGCGCAGGACGCCGAGGGGGAGCGAGGACGCCGTGGAGTCCGCTCGGGCGTGGGCCGCCCTGCTCGCATGGCGAACAGGAGCAGGCCCGCCGCGGCGGCTCGCCCGTGAGTCTATGGTCAGGCGGCACCAGGGCGGCAGGCGCCGCCGGGTCAGTGGTTGCGACGGCCCGGTCGCTGCTCGTAGGAGGTGGCCCTGCTGCCGTCGACACCGACCTCCAGGCGACCGACGCGCTCGATCTCCACGACGACGCGGTCTCCGTGGCCGAGCGGTCCGACGCGGGCCGGAGTGCCCGTCGCGATCGTCGCTGACGTCCGCGTTGGCGATCAGCAAGCCGTAGCGAGCCGGAGCGGCCCGGAGCCGAGCTGTTCACACCACTGCGGCAGGTCATCGAGTCGGTCAACGAGACCTTCAAGGGTCAGCTCGACCTGGAACGGCCCCACGACCGCACGCCCGCCGGTATCGCCCGCGTCATGCTGCGCATCGTCACGCTGACCACCGCCCTCTTGGGCAACGGCCGGAGCAGACAGCCCGTCCTGTGCTCACTGACCGCCTACGCCTGCTAACCCTTGGGAGGGATCATTCAGTTGGACGGTGCCAGGGTGCGCAGGACACAGAACTCGTTGCCCTCCGGGTCGGTCATGACCACCCAGCTCCGGCCAGGGCCCTGGCCCACGTCCACCTTGGCGGCGCCAAGGCCGAGCAGCCTGGCCACCTCGTCGTCAGTACTGCCGTCGATCGGGCTGACGTCCAGGTGGAGCCGGTTCTTCACCGTCTTGTCCTCGGGAACCTGGATAAACAGCAGGGTGGGCGGCATCTGGCGGGCCCGGACCTCCTCGACGGTCGGCTCCCAGGAGCCGATCTCGACCTTCCCCTTGCTCCGGTCGATCACCTTGAAGCCCAGGACCGTGCACCAGAAGGCCGCGAGCCGCTCCGGGTCGTGGCAGTCGACAACCAACTCGGTGAACCTACTGGTCATTACTCTCCCAGACAGTGCGGACGGGGGCTCAGCCTACGGGGCCGCGCCATCCGTCCGGCAAGTCCGGGACCACTACGGTCACCAACCCTTGGAGGGGGGTAGTTGAGCGCCCGAACCCGCTCGTCGACGGCCCCGCGTTTCGCTTCTTCGCGAGGCCGTCGCGTTGTCGGGTGGGCTATTTCGCCTTCCGTCGGAGCCGACGGAAGGCGGGCGGAAGCCGCCGCGCCCCGCTCCCCGTCAAGGGCCTCCTGGAGGGGCCTCCACCGGTACCAGGCCCGACGGGCCCTCTTCGATCACGTTCCTGGTGAGGAGCACCTCGATGTCGTCGTCGAAAGCGGTCCGGATGTCCGACCCCAGGCGCAGCCATCCGAAGAACCGGGCGGTTTCCCTGGCCAACTCCTCCCGGCGCATGCCCGGCGACTCCGACAGGACGCCGAGCAGCGCGATCCGGCGCTCCACCGAGGGCACCTGGGAGACCTTGCGGTCGAACTCCCGGCTCGGCGTACGGGCCACCGTCACATCCCGCCCGGGCAGGTCCCAGGCGGTGCCGAAGCGGACCGCCTGCTTCGTACGGCGGAGCTGCGCCAGGGCCTCGCGGACACTGCTCTGTACGACCTGGGTCGCGCGGTCTCGCTGCCATGCGTCGCGGACCCGTCCGATCAGTACTTCTTCCTCGATGGGACCCTCCACCGTGATGATGTGGCGTGCCACCTCGGCCACCACCGGCTGGGCCTCGGGCTCGTGGAGGCCGATGCCCGGAAGGCCAGCGCCCGCGGACAGGGAGACCTTCAGGCCGCACAAGTCCTCCCAGCTCAGAGCGCGGTACGGCCGACTCCATCCGGAACGGTCGGACTCGGCGACCGGGACGATCGCCAGTCCTGTCGGTGCCTCTTCGGGCGCGGGGACCGGCGTGGGCTCCGGTGCGGATGCGTACGGATCCGCTGAGCAGGCCGTCTCGACGGCCTCGAGCAACCGCCGCTGTGCCTCCTTGCGGTTGCGGTACCAGTCGGTTCCCCAGATCCGGTGCAGTGTCCACCCCAGGCCACGCAGGATTTCCTCACGCAGCCGGTCACGGTCACGGGCCGCGCGGGAGGAGTGGTACATCGCTCCGTCACACTCGATCCCGAGGGCGTACGAGCCGGGAGCCTTCGGATGCCGGACCGCCATGTCGATTCGGTAGCTTGCCACGCCCACCTGGGGCTGTACGTCGTAGCCCTCGCGGCGCAGGGTGTCGAGCACGTCCTCCTCGAACGGACTCTCCGGTGCCGCGTCCGCGTCGGGTGCCGCGGTGGTCAGGACCGCGGGGCCCTGTTCCGCGTACTGCAGGTAGCGCTTGAGGTGCTGCACGCTCTTGTTCGCACTGTCCGGCAGGTCCGCGCCATGGAAGGACGCCACGACCTCCACCCGATGGCGTGCCCGGGTCACGGCCACGTTCAGCCGCCGCCAGCCGCCCTCGCGGTTGATCGGACCGAATGCGGCGCGCAGCCTGCCCTGGGCGTCGGGGCCGTAACCGATCGACAGGACGATCACATCACGTTCATCGCCCTGCACCGTCTCCAGATTCTTCACGAAGAAGCCGCCCAGACGGTCTTCGGTGAAGTACTCGTCCAGATCGGGACGGGTCCTGCGCGCATGCGCGACCGCGTCCTCGACGGCCTCCGCCTGCGCCTTCGAAAGCGTGACGACCCCGAGGGTCAGATGGGGCCGCGTCGAGTAGTGGTGGATGACCCGCTCGGCCACCAGCTCGGCCTCGCGGACGTTGTCGCGCCGGTTGCTGCGGTCGTACACACCGTCGGCCTTGTAGAAGGCGACACCCACGTCATGGCCGCGGGTGATCGCGCCGGGAAACACGACCATGGAGTTCTCGTAGAACTCGCGATTGCTGAAGGCGATCAGATTCTCGTGGCGGCTCCGGTAGTGCCAGCGCAGCGACAGCTCGCGCAGCACCCCACTGGTCGTGCAGGCGTCCAGGATGGACTCGAAGGAGTCGGGCGCCTCCTCGTCCCACTCGTCGTCATCGTCCGCGTCGTCGCCGGCGCTGAAGAACGATGTGGGCGGGAGCTGTTTGGGGTCGCCTGCCACGATCAGGGCGTCACCGCGGTACACGGCGTTCACGGCATCCTGAGGAAGAACCTGGGACGCCTCGTCGAAGATCACCACGTCGAAGCGGAAGTCGGCCGGAAGGTGCTGGCTGACCGTCAGCGGGCTCATCATGAAACACGGTTTGAGCCGCTGCACGACATCCCGAGTCTCGTCGAGGAGCCGACGTACCGGCATGTGTCTTTTCTGCAACTTGGCCTGACGGCTCAGGACCGCGGCCTGTCCCGCCGTCGCCCTGCGCGGACGTCGTTCGTTGCATGCCGCGATCACCGTCGCGTGCGCCGCCTGTACCAGCCCGCGGTCGAGTTCTCGGTAACGCTCCACCAACCGGTCCCGGTCAGCGGCGCGCGTCACCGAGAGCCGGCTGTCGGTCGCCAACTGGTGCTCCACCCAGGCGCGCAGCACAGCGCGTTCCACGACCACGGGGAACAGGTCCGCCGCGACCGCGCGGTCCGCAAGCTGATCCGGCAGTTCTTCCAGCCCGTGCTTGCCGAGCACATCGCGGGCCCTGGCGGCCCGGATCCAGGCCTCCGGGCCGTACGGGTCGCGGGACATGCGGTCGAGGAGTGTCTCGACGGACGGGAAGTCCGCCTCCAGTTCCGCCTTGATGGAGGCGGCCCGGGGCGGCGCGAAGTGGTCGACGAGCACCTTTGCCCGCTCCAGCCAGTCGCGATTGCGGCGCTTCACCGACGTGTCGGGCGCCGCGTCCAGCAGCAGACGTGCGGCCTCGGGGGGCAGGGGACCCGCGGAGCCGGTACCGGAAGCGACGCGACGGGCATTGAGGGCCCAGTCCAGGGCACTGTGGATGGTTTCCGGGACGGTGTGGATTCCCTCGTACAGGTCACCGATCAGGCGGCGGTGCTCCGCTTCGCCCTTCAGGTATTCCTCCTCGGCGGCGCGCGCCGCGACGACGGCCGTCACGGCGGAGCGCGCTTCGCCGAGTGTCAGCCGATCGGCCGCTCCTTCCGAGGTGTCAGTTGCGCGAGCTACCGAGTGGACCAACGAAGCGGCTTCGTCAAGGGGTTCCAGGTGTGCGCGCAGCCAGGCCGTGCACTCGGGGAGGGAGCGGGCCCGCAGACCGGAGGCGGCGGGGGCCAGGGCGGGCGAGTCCGTGAAGGTCTCCCAGTCGGCGCACTGTTCCCGCAGGCGGGCGGCCGTCTCGAGCAACCTCGGAACGGCGGGCTGCCCGGATGCGAGGGCGCGGGCGACCCCGCCCCGCGGTGCCGGGTTCGCCAGGACCGGGCCGGCCAGCCGGTGCGCCTTCGCCGCGACGGCGAGCGACGCTGCCAGGGCCGCCGTGCGAGGCCGGCCGGCCGGTGCGTACTCGCCCAGGAGCTCGACGGGCCCGGGAGGATTCGTATCCGCCCGGGAACCGCCGTCTGCGACCGACTGCCGCCGGGCCCGGCACAGCAGTTCGTCCTCCACCGCTGTGCCGGGGGCGTCCTGAAGCCGCTCGTCGAGCCGGGTGTCCAGCCCCGCGTACCAGGTTCCCAGCAGGTCCCGGTCCCGGGTTTCGTGGGCCAAGAACGCGGCGTCCTCGTGCTGCGCCGCGCGCGCCGCCGCAAGAGCCGCACGCGCGGAGGCGAGAGTGTGCGCCGTTCCCCCGGCGAACTCCCGGCGCCCCATGGACTGGACGGCGTCGATGAGCCGTACGGCGTCTTCCAGCGCCGGAACATGGGCGCGCAACCATGCCGAGGCCGCGGCCGGAGCGAGGTGGGCCGGAGGCGTGCGGAGCCCGCGCAGCCGCGGTTCCTGCAGAGCCGACGCCCACGTACCGAGATCGTCCTCCAATCGTTCACCCCACTCGATGAGAGCGGGTGAGGTGGTGGATCCCTCGGCCAGTTGCGCGACCAGACAGCGGCGCCGGGCCGGATCGGCCAACACGGTCGGGGCGAGGCGGTGGGCGTCCTCGGCCTGGCGCAGCGCGGCGGCCAACGCGTCACAGTCGGGCAGGCCGTCACCGGCATAGGCACCGAGGAGGTCGGCATGCTCGGTCATCACGGTCCGTACGGACTGATGCGCCTGCTGCCAGGCCGTTGCCTTGGTCAGCTCTTCCATCAGCTCGCTCTTCCACGACCCGTTCGCGCTGATACCGCCGACGAGCTTCCGGTCGGCCCGGACTCGGGGGGACAGGCCCGCCGTCAAGCGTCGGCCCTTCTCCGAGAGACGGTTCACCGCGTCGGTCAGTCCCGCGGTACGGGGCGTGTCGGGACCGAACACGGCCTGAGCCTCCCGCCTGCACGTATCGAGGACACCCATGAGGCGGTGCAATTCGTCCACGACCTGGCGTACACGCGGCAGTACCGCCGGATCGAACCATGCGCCGGGTGCCCGGTGACCGACGGTGGCCAGTGCGGCGAGTTCCGTCAGGGACTGCGCCCCGGCCGCGTCGTCCGGCGACTCGCACCCCAGCAGGTCCGACGCGTCCACCGCGCACTTCGCGGTGGACTCCAACATGTCGGCGAGAACGCCCCAGCGGGACGCGAGCGACTCTGCCTCGTCCCGGCCGAGGCCCGTGAGATCGACACCTGGCGGTTGCAGGGCGGCGACCGCTCGCTCAGCGGCTTCCGGCTGCTGCGGCAGCTGGGAGGGCATGTCCGCCCAACCCGGCCCCGCATGTTCCCGTGCGGTTGTTCGGGCCGCCACGGTACGGTGGCGGCGAGCCTCGAACTCTTCCACCGCGGCTGCCACGACATCGAGTGCCGCCTTTTGCGCGGCGGCGAAGTCCTCCGGCGCGAACCACGCCTTGAGCGGGCGATGCGGCACATCCGACAGGTTTGCCAGGTCGCACAGGTCCATGGCCTCGGTCAGTGAGCGCGGTTCATCGACGCCCAGGAGCCGCGTGAGCTCGCCAGCCGATGCGGTGGTTTTCGTGAGCAGGTCGGCTGCCTCGCTGAAGTCGACGTACATAGCCCGGGCCTGACGTTCAGTCAGATGCGCCAACCGCAGACCTCGCGGCTCAAGGGCAGCCAGCGCTTCTTCCACCGTGGGTGGTTGGGGGCGAAGCCTCGGGGAGATCTCCTGCCAGCGGACACCCACCAGGTCCCGCGCGGTCTGCTGGGAACGTCGCACGTGACGCAGCAGGTTCAGGAAGGACTCGACCGGATCGGTGATGGCGAGGGCGACGTCCGCGTCGGTCAGCCACGACGGAGGCACGGGCTGCCGTGCGTCCAGTAGGTCGAGCAGCCGGACGAGCCGGTCCACCTGGTGCGACGTGGTGAAGGGTGCGCCCGCTGTGTTCAGATCCTGGTAGCCGTCGAGGGCGGACAAAAGAGCTGTCAGGGCCGTGCGTGCCTCTTCGAGAGCCGGACCGGGGTAGGGCCGGTCCGTACGCAGGCCGCGCCACGGAAAGTCGGGTTCGGCCACCGCCTGCCATGCCTCGCCGATGTCCTTGGCGGCTGTGAGCACGTTGTCCATGTCGGCTGAGGAAAGGGATGAAGCATCGAACTGCCGGGACGTGTCGTCACCGGAGGTGGAGAGGTAGGCGACAGGGGCGTCATCGAGCCGGCCAACCCGTCCGATCACATCGTGCAAGGTGCGTCCCAGGGGCTGACGTACCTCGTTCATCGCGGTGGCGTAGGCGGACAGCGCCTCGCGGTCGAGCTGTGCCTGGATCCGCTCCCGGTCGGGAAGCCCGGACGCCTGTGGTTGCTCGGACAACGCGCGGCCCAGCTCCTGCGCCACGGCCTTGCGGCTGGTGTTGCGGCTGTGCAGGGCGAAGGCGTACGAGTCCAGTCCCACCGACTTCAGGCGTTGCAGCACGATGTCGAGCGCCGCTGCCTTCTCACTGACGAAGAGCACGCTTCGGCCCGCATGCATCAACCCGGCGATGATGTTGGTGATGGTCTGGCTCTTGCCCGTTCCCGGAGGACCGTTGAGCACGAAGGACCTGCCGGCCACGGCGGCGGCGATGGCCTGCCGCTGCGAGGTGTCCGCGTCCAGGACCAACGGCGTGTCCTCCGGAGGGGCCAGCTCGTCGACCCGCTGCGACGGCACTTCCTCGAAGTCGAAGCGGTCGGAGGCCACCGCGTTCCCGGCGCCCAAGGCCACCGCGCGTACCAGATCGCTTGAGAGAAGCCGGCTCTCGTTCTCCAGCAGGTCCTGGTGCATCGACTCCTTGTGAGAGGCGAAGAGCGCCATGACGGCCCGCTCTTCCACCTTCCACAGGGACTTGCCGACCACGGCCTTGCGCACGGCTTCGATCACCGCGTCCACGTCGCGGCAGTCGGTCTCCGCGACAGGTGCCCAGTCGATGCCGAACTGTTCCAGCCTGATGGGCAGTGCGGGATTGAGTTGTGGATCCTCGTCTTTGTTCGCCTGGAGCAGCACTTGCCCGGTGGACGTGCGTACGAGTTCCACCGGGAAGAGGATCAGTGGTGCCTGACTACTTGTGGAGGCCCCGTCCTCACGCCAGTGCAGGATGCCGATGCCGAGCTGAAGCGTCCACAACCCGTAGTCGTTGAACACCTGCGTCGCTTTGGAACGGAGGGTGCGTAACGCCCTCTGCAAGGCTGGGGCTGTGGTCTTCTGCGTGACGATCTCGTGCTCCCCGGGCGCAGGGAGTGCCAACTGCTCTTCTTCCGCAGGAAGTTCGTCCGGCAGTGCGGCGAAGTGTAATGAGCGGTTGTCGAGTTGGCTCATCAGAACCGACGGTGACGGGGCCGACAGCTCAAGCGTCGCGGTGCGGGTATGCCGGAAGTTCAACAGCCTGTTGCGCCCGCTGAGATCCACGAGCGACCTGCGCCAACCCGACAGGACCTTCTTGAGGCGTTCCAGATCGCTACTGCCCCCGAATTCACCCGGAATAGTTGTCACGCTTGGTCGTCCCTGCTCTCACGTTGCGTTGTCGGGGCCTGGAAGGAAGCATCGACGTCTTCGCTGGGGCGTGGCTGCACGAACGACCGCATGTTTCCCCGAGCAGTCCCCCTGCGCACGACACGTTCGTCTCATCGTCCTGCCCCCCACGGACAGACGGATTCTAGGGTGACGGTGTGGAAATCAGAAGCGGACCATGAGCCTGCCGTGACCACTCCATCACCATCTGACGCGTCGGCCGTTCGGTTGGAAGCCAGGGTGATAGATCCGTCCAGGCACACCAGCCCGCTTTCGTGAGTCGTTACGACTGCTTCGACTGCTGTACCGCCGGGTACTGGTGCCCCGGTTGCAGAACACGAACCTGCCGACTGGTAGGTGCTGCTCCAGGGGCGGTCGTCGATCACGTTTTGTGACCGTTGCTGCGCGTATGAAGTTCGCTTTCGGGCGGACGAAGACAACTGTCCAGACGCCTGTGGTCTTGCTCCAGCCACGTGGTGTGCTGTGCTGCTCGTACCGTGAGGGTGTGGCAGGGCGCCGGGCGCCGGCGGCTTCAGCCGACGAGGGTTCCCTGGTGGAAGTACATCCGCCAGCCCGTCTCCGTCAGGCGCCAGAGGGAGCTTCGCCATGCCCGACGACCCTGGTCGTCGGTGAAGTACGTCAGGTGGACGAGGCCCGGGGCAAGGACCGTCCCCGACATGTCGCTGACCTCGGCAGGGGACTTTGGGGATACGGTGTCGCCACTCGTGACCGCGAGGATCGACTCCGCGTCCCATCGGCGTCCGGAAGCGCCGATCTCGTGGAACTCCGGGTCCAGAAGCTCCAGGACACGGTCGGGGACAGCACGCACCGCGGGGTCGAGAAGCCGCATCTCGCCGTCGATGGCCGCTTGGATGAACCGCTCGCTCTCATCCGTCATGAGGGAACCCTACGCCTGTCGGCCCTCGGACGAGACCGCCCCGGACGGTCAGAAGGAGCCCGAACCACGAGGCCATCAACCCACCGCTCGACCGGCACCCTCCCCGTCCTCGGCCGGATGACGTGGTCGTACCCTGCAAGTGATCACCCCGTCACCGGACGCAGGAGGCCAGTTGCACACCTCGGACGTTCCCCCGGCCGGCTACTTCGAGCGCATCGACGCACGGACCTACCGGCCCACCGTCCACGCCGGTGGCGCCTGGCAGTCGGACGAACAGCACTTCAGCCCACTCGGCGGGCTGGTCGTCCATGCCATCGAGCGCTTCCTGGCCGCTCGCGAACGCACGGGGCCGGAACTGCACCTGAGCCGCGTCAGCTACGACATCCTCGGCCGTATCGCCCTCGACGACACCGAGATCCACGTCGAGACGATCCGCCCCGGCCGCACCATCGAGCTGGTCGAGGCCACCGTGGTCATCGCGGGGCGGTCCACGGTGCGCGCCCGCGCCTGGCTGCTCGCGGCGGGCGACACCGCCTCCGTCGCCGGAGGCGAGGCCGAGGCGCTTCCCGATCCCGACGGGGTGGACCCCTGGCCGATGGCCTCGCTCTGGCCCGGCGGGTTCATCGCGTCGCTCGACGCACGGGCCGTCGATCCGCCGCAGCCCGGCCGGGCCAGGACCTGGGTGTCGACCGGCACGCCCCTCGTAACCGGTGAGACGGCGAGTCCGCTGGCGTCCTACGTGGGCCTCGTCGACACCGCCAATGGTGTCGCGGTACGTCAGCCGCCCGGGAAGTGGATGTTCCCGAACGTCGATCTGACCATTCATCTGCATCGCCAACCACGGGGCGGCTGGGTCGGTCTGGACACCTCCGTCGTCTTCGGCGCCGAGGGGCACGGCCTCACCAGTACCGTCCTCCACGACGTCCACGGACCCGTCGGACAGGCCCAGCAGATACTCACCGTGAGGCCGTTGGAAACCCCCTGAGGGATGTGACGCGCGAGGAGGGTTTCCTCTCGGCGGCGCGTCCACGGGCTACGCGAGGAAGCCCTCGTGAGGAGTGGCCTTGCGGCGAGCAGTGCGGCGGCCGTCTCCGGGTGCGGGCCCGCTCCGCGTCCATTCGAGCGGGGAGCGGCCCGTACCGTGATCCTCGCGGAGATCGGGATCGGCGCCGTGGGCAAGGAGTTCGCGCACCGCTTCGGTGTGACCCCAGTACTCGGCCGCGCACAGCGGTGTGCCCTCCGTGAGGTAGCCGCTCTCCTCGTCGGGCGGCGCTCCGGCCGCCGGCAGACGACGGTTGATGTCGGCGTTTGCTTGAACAGCCGCCGCTTACAGAGGGGTTGTGCCGTAGAAATCGACCGCCTCCGGCCGGGCTCCCCTGCGCAGGCGTGCGTCCACGTCGGTGGCGGCACCGAACGCGCCGGCCGCGACGAGGTGTTGCGACAGTTTCTTCTGCTTTGTGCGGTTCATGGTCGCCGAGGGTAGGCCCTGCCTTCGAACTCCCGGGTCTCCAGAGTGAGGCGGGCCAGTTCGTCGAAGCCGACGCCGTCGAAGTTGCCGATGCCAGTGGCGAGGCGGTTCTTCAGCGGGGCGGTCCAGCGTTCGCCGAGCGAGTCAGGGTCGCCCGCCAGCAGGCCGGTGAGCGAACCGGCCGTCGCGCCGTTGGAGTCCGTGTCCCAACCGCCGGACACGGCACGGCAGATGGCACCCGCGAAGTCCCCGTCCGCGTGGGTGAGAGCGGCTGCGAGCAGGGCCGCGTTCGGCAGCACGTGCACCCAGTGGTGGTCGGCGGCATAGCGGGCGTGCAGTGTGTCGACGACCCGCTCGAAGCCGGCCGGGGTGCCGGTGGGTTCCGCCCGGGCGGTGTCGACGCCGAAGCGGATCGCCTGTGCGTAGCGGGAGTTCGGCGGGATGTGGGCCAGGGCGACGGTGAGGGTTTCGTGGACCGTGGTGGGGGCGGGTCCGGCTGCGTGCGCGATGGCCGCCGCCACGAACATCGCGCCGTAGACACCGTTCGCCGTGTGTGACAGCACCGCGTCGCGGCGGGCGAGTTCGGCGGCCCGTGCGGGAGCGCCCGGGTTCGTCCAGCCGAAGACGTCAGCCCTGATCTGCGCGCCGATCCACTCGCGGAACGGGTTGCGGTACGTGGCCGTCAGCGGGGGCTCCAGCCCGGCCAGCAGGTTGCGGTAGGCGACGCGCTCCGCGGTGAACGTGCGTCCGGCGGGTAATTCGTCCAGCCACAGTCGCGCCACGTCGTCCGTGGTGAAGCCGTGGCCGTGGCGTCGGAGCAGCAACAGGTTGAGAAGCGGGTAGTTGAGGTCGTCGTCCTCCGGCATGCCGTCGATGTTCTCGGCCAGGGAAGTGGGGCGGGACCTGCGGTTCCACGGGTACGCCGCCGCGATCCGCGGATCCAGGCGCCGCTCGGTGAACCAGGTGCGCAGGGGCCAGTTGCCGGTGGACCGGCCGATGGCGCGGATGCCGGGGAGCGGAATCTTCTCCACGGGTTTGCCCAGCAGACATCCGATGGCCCTGCCCAGCCAGGCCGCGTGCAGCCGGTCGAGCTCTGTGCGTTGTGCGGTGGCTGCCGCACCCGTGCCGACCTCCGTACGCGATGCGGATTCTGGACGCGGAGCCGGTTCCGTACGTGGTGCGGGTTGTGTGCGTGGGGATGGTTCCGCGTGTGGGGACGGTTCCGCACGCCGTGCGGGTCTTGTGCGCGGAACCGGTTCCGTACCTGGTGCGGGCTCCGTGTGCGGGAACGGTTCCGTGCGTCGGGGATTGCCCGGGCCCGGGGTGACGGTGATGACCGGGCCGGGTGTGGGCTCCGTCGCTGCCAGGGGAGTCGGAAGCAGTGCGAGTTCGTCCAGCAACTCCTCGGCGAGCGCGCGCAGTCCGGGTGGCCCCGGTCGGGCGGAGGCGCCGTCCCGGCCGGGCGCCGGATGGCCGCCCGCCGCGGCCCAGCGGCGTACGATTCCGGTCGCGTCCCTGCCGTCCTGCGCGGCCTGGCGCAGCTCGTGCCCGAGCAGGTCCTCGGGCTGGACCCAGGTCAGTCGCAGCATCGGTGGCCCGCGATCACCGAGAAGGCGGCCTCGTGGGCGCGGCGCCGTTCCAGGTCGAGAGCGTGCACCTCGCGGGCGACGCTGGCCAGGGACGCCGCCGGGGCGCGCAGATCCAGTCGGCTGGCCCGGGCGACCTCGGTGCTCCACTCGCGGGGCACCGCGCTCTCGCCGTGCAGGGCACCGACGATCGCACCGCTCATCGTGGCGATCGAATCGCAGTCGCGACCGTAGTTGACCGAGCCGAGCACGGCGTGCCGGAAGTCTCCGCTGCCCACCAGCACCATGCCCAGGGCGACGGGGAGTTCTTCGATGGAGTGCAGACGCGAGGGGCGACGAGCCCCCAGCGACGGCTTGCGGTAGTCCGGTCCGACCGTGTCGAAGGGGGCCACTGCCTGCCTCAGCGGTACGAGCGCATCCTCGAAGTCGTCATAACGGGCGGCGACTTCGCACACCGCCTCGATGGCCGCCCTCGTGCCGTCCTTCGCCAGTCCGAGGGCGTCCTCGACGACGGACACGGGGGTGGCGTCCGGTTTGAACGCGGCGGCCACCGCCGCCGCCAGGACCCCCGCCGCCTCGCGCCCGTAGGACGACTGGTGCGCGCCCGCCACGTCCAGCGCCTCCTGGTACGCCGCGAGCGGGTTGCCCGCGTTGACCACGCCGACGGGAGCCATGTACATCGCCGCACCGCAGTTGACGATGTTGCCGACGCCCGCCTCGCGCGGGTCGACGTGCCCGTAGTGGATGCGTGCGACGATCCACTTCTCCGCGAGGAAGATCCGCTGGAGCGGCAGCGCCTCCGCCTCCAGTTCCGGGATCCAGCGGGCGTTGGTGATCAGGTCGGGGACCAGGTGGTCGGCGACGGCGTAGGCGTCGAGGTGGTCGCGCACCTTCTCGTAGACGCGGATCAGCGCGTGCGTCATCAAGGTGTCGTCGGTGACGTGGCCGTCGCCCTTGTGGTACGGCGCGAGGGGGCGAGCGGTCCGCCACTCGTCCTTGTGGAACGGTTCCACGATGCCGCGCACCCGGCCGCCGTGCCGTTCGACGATGGCTTCCGGGGCCCAGCCCTCGACCGGGCCGCCGAGCGCGTCGCCCACGGCGGCGCCGACGAGCGTGCCGGTGGTGCGGTCCTCCAGGTTCGTGACGGTTCGCTTCGTATCGGTCCGAGGAGTCATACCGGTTCCTTCCGGGTGCGGGGGAGGGAAGAGGAGGAAGGGGGAGGAAGGGGGAGGCGGGGGGGGGGGAGCACGCCGTGAGTGGCGGAGCGGGCGGCGCTGGAACGGGTCGGCGTTGAAACGGGTCGGCGTCGAAACGGGTCGGCGTCGAAACGGGTCGGCGTCGAAACGGGGCGAGTCGTTCTCGTTTCCGGTCGCCTCCCGACCGGCCCATGCCGTGCACCGGCATCGGCGGCGGTCGAGGCCACGGTCGCCGTTGTCGGCCGGGTGGTCGTGGATGTCGGCGTCCACGTCACTGCCTGGTTCGGAACAATCACTCGGGCGGGTGATCGGCCTGTGCGGAGTACCGGTTGCTTCCACGCCCCCAGGCATGCTTTGAACCGGATGCCGATCACACTGCACCCGCCGACCCGCTACAGGGCCGGTTACGGCGAAGCGGCCATCGCAACGGGTGATCCGACGTACGGCGAGGCGCGCGGGACGGTGCACACTGCCGACCCGGCTGTCCCGTACCGGAGCCCGCCTGTTTCGTACAGGACGGCTGCCGCGTACCGGACACCGGTCCGCTGACCGGGCGGTCAGCCGCACGAGAGGTCCGAGCACGGGCGGTCGTCGGCTGAAGGGACGCGGCCCGCTCGGTCCGTACGTCGCTGCCGCGCGTCCACTGCCGCAGCTCCGCGTACGAGCGGTACTGGACCCGGGCGGCCGAGGCGACATGGGGAGTTGACGGTGAGGTTGTCACCCGTGTGCTCGACCGAACCGTCCGGGCTCCGAAGGTTAGAAACCTTGTTCGTCCGTCCAGGCATCACATGTCCCGCATCACACGTCCCGCACCCCGTGTTACGCGTCAGGGGGCGGGCGCGTACCCCGTGTCACGCGTCAGGGGGCGGGCGCGCGTCACGCATCATGGATCAGTAACGATGCGATGAACCTTCCGCCCCGCCGCAACCAGGGCCGCGGCAGGCAACGTTTGCCCGTCAAGGAGCGCGTGCGGTGCGTGCTCTCGGTGTGCCGGCCGCAAGCCCTCGTACTGGACGTACGTGCGTTGTCGGCCGGTGCGGCGAGGAAGGGGTCTCCCCTGCTCGAGCGAAGCCGAGAGCTCGGGGAAGTGCCGGGCGTCGCGACGGGGCGAACGCTGCCCGATGCGGCACTAGTGTTCCTACGAGGGGAATGCTGGAACCGGCACCGGCCGGACCGGCCGAACCGCCGAGGCGGCGCAGTAGATGAGGGGGAGACAGTGATCGAGAGAATCCTGCCGTCGCGGGTGGTCGTGGAGGAGGCGTTCTCCGATCCGCCTCACGCCACCCTCTTCCCTGCCGAGGAGGAGCTGGTCCGCAACAGCGTGGAGGTCCGGCGCAGGGAGTTCACCACGGTGCGCCACTGCGCCCGCCGCGCGCTCGGTGCGCTGGGCGTCGCTCCCGCGCCCATACTCAAGGGCGAACGCGGTGCCCCCGTCTGGCCGCCGGCCACCGTCGGGAGCATGACCCACTGCGCGGGCTACCGAGCCGCCGCGGTGGCGCGCCGTGCGGATGTCCGCACCATCGGCATAGACGCCGAACCGCACGCGCCACTGCCCGACGACGTGCACGACAGCGTCGCACTCGCCACGGAACAGCGGCGGGAACGCGAACTGCGCGAGCGGCACCCCGGGATCCACTGGGACCGGCTGCTGTTCAGCGCGAAGGAGAGCGTCTACAAGACGTGGTTTCCGCTCACCCATCGATGGCTGGGCTTCGAGCAGGCCGACATCGTGCTTCGTCCGGACGGTTCCTTCAACGTGGAACTGCTGGTCTCCGCCGAGGAGTTGGTGGCACGGGCGGATGTCGTGCCGGGATCCGCCCCGGGATCCGCCCCGGGCACCGCGCCGCAGGCCGAACGGGGAGCGGCCTGCGACACGCAGGCGCGGCCGTCGGCCACGGTGCCGGTGGTCCCCAGGGAATTGCGGGGACGCTGGCTGGTCGCGGACGGCCTGCTGGCGACCGCGATCGTCATCGAGAACGCGCCGGACACCCCGTAGCGATCCGGACACCTGGAGCGCGGCGGGCCGACAGGGGCGCCCAGTCGTCAAGAGGTGCCCGGTGAGCAGGGGCCGAGGTCGGCAGAGGGCGCCAGTGCCCCGTGGTCAGGGGGCCGAGGGCGGCAGGGGGGTATGACCGTTGTCGTCGCACTCTCGTGCGGGCCCGGGCCCGGCCGTAGTCTCTGCTCGCATGAGCGATGATCACAGGAACGAAGGCCGCATGCGGGCGCGTGAGGCGGGTATCCCGCTGACGGGTGAGCCGGGGCGGTGGAATGCCATCACGGACGTTCCGGGCGTCGAGGTCGGCTATGTCACCCTCGTCGAGGGCGACGACGTGCGCACCGGGGTGACGGCGCTCCTGCCGCGCGGCCGGGGCGGCGTGGGCACCCCGTGCGCGGCGGGCTGGCACTCGTTCAACGGCAACGGAGAGATGACCGGCACGGCCTGGATCGAGGAGAGCGGCTCGCTCGCCGTCCCGGTGCTCATCACCAACACGTACGCGGTGGGCCCGGTGCACCGGGGCGTGGTCGAGTGGGTGCGCGCCAACTGCCGTGGGATGGCACCGGAATGGCTGCTGCCGGTGGTGACGGAGACGTGGGACGGCCACCTGAACGACATCCACGGCACGGCGGTGCGGGAGCATCACGCGGGAGCCGCGATCGACGCGGCGGCCTCCGGTCCCGTCGAGGAGGGGTGCGTCGGCGGCGGCACGGGCATGCGCTGCTATGGCTTCAAGGGCGGCTCGGGGACGGCGTCGCGAGTGGTCCGCTACGGCTCCGACCGCTACACCGTGGGCGCGTTCGTGCAGGCGAACTTCGGCGCACGTCGCGAACTGGTGGTGGCGGGCGTGCCGGTGGGGCGCGAACTGCCCGGTCCGGCCACGGCGTCCGAGCCGGTTCCGGCGGCCGGTCCGGCCACGACACCTGCCGCCGGTCCGGCCACGACACCTGCCACAGGCCCGGCATCCGCCGCTGGACCGGCGGTCGCCGAGGAGCGCCCGGTGCCGCCTGGCGCGGGCTCGGTGATCGTGGTGCTGGCGACCGACGCGCCGCTGTTGCCCGGGCAGTGCAAGGCGCTGGCGCGGCGGGCGACGCTGGGGCTGGGCCGTACCGGAACCACCGGCAGCCATTTCTCCGGGGACCTCTTCCTGGCCTTCTCCACGGCCAACCCGACCGCGTTGACCAGCACGTTCCCCGAGGACGACGGCAGCGCGCCGTACGAGTCGATGCGTTTCGTGCCGTGGGGGCGGATGGATCCCTTCTACGGAGCGGTGGTCGAATCGGTGGAGGAGGCGGTGCTCAACGCACTCACCGGCGCACACTCGACGACCGGACGGGCCGGCCACCACGTGCCGGCGCTTCCGCTGGACCGGGTGACCGAACTGGTGGCGGACCGGACGCGCTGACGCGGCACGCCGGGCCGGTCCCGGCCCGGCGTTCGGGGGAGTTGCCGGGGCGTACGGGCGGTCGACGCGGGGGTCACTGGTCTCGTACAGGTTCGTCGGCCATACTGCCCGCCGTGGAGCAGCGCATAGATCCGAACACCCAGCCCGGGTACGCCGCGGGGACAGACCCGGCGTACATCCCCGGCCTCACGGCCCCCGTCACCGCCGGGAAGCCGGAACCGGACCGACGACAGCAGGAACAGGAGCAGGGGCGGGGACAGGGGGAGGGACCGGAGCCCGGCGCGATCGCCGTCGACGACGCCCCCGCCGAGGCGGAGCCCCAGTCCGGGTCCAAGGCCGAGGCCGACGGTACGGCGGACGGCGGGGAAGCCGACGGGAAGGAGAAGAAGGGCCGACGGCCCAAGGACGGACCGGTGTTCGAGGTGAGCGACCGCCGCGGAGCGATCACCGTGAACCACGAGGGCATCCGGTTCCGGCTGGACGACCAGGAGGCCGAATTCGACTGGGACGAGATCGGGGCGGTCGAGGTGAAGACCCCTCGGTTCGGCCGCCGGTTCACCGTCACGGTCCACGTGTCGACACGCCGATGGTTCAACGCCGAGGTCGAGGCGTCTGCCAGGAGCGACCTCAAGCGGTGGGCGGAACAGCTCGACGCGGCCCTCGACGCCTACTTCGAGGAGTCCTGAGACGACGGCGCCCCTGAGGGGCCGGAACGCACACCGGCCCCTCACGGACGCGGAACCCGCCCGTCACCGGCGGGCATTCGACGCGCCGGGAGCGGTCGGAGACCGCCCCGATGCCCGCGTGCCCCGCGGAACACATCGAGCAGGTGCGGCCACGCCCGTGCCCCGAGCGCGGCGTCCGCAGCCGGCGAACCCCCGTAGAGGAAATGCGCGGAATCCGGTGCCGGCCCCTCGCCGGGGAAGCGCGGGCGGTGGCCGGCGTCCAGGGCGCTGATCAACCGCACGGGCAGCCCCGCGGCCCTGCGCCGGTCGGCCAGCTCCTCCGCGTAGGGGAGCGAGGGCCACATCGCGTCGTCCCCGCCCGCGACGAGCAGGAGGTCGGCCGGGGACGTGGGGCGGCACCTGAGGGGTTTTGGCGGTGGTCTCCCGCGTGCGCGCGCCCGGAGCACCGAAGGTGTGCTCGACGATGTCCACCGGCGGTCAGTCGTCGGTGAGCACGACGGAGCGGGTGAGGTGGCGCGGGCTGTCGGGGTCCAGGCCGCGGGCCGCCGCGCGGGCGATCGCCAGGCGCTGTACGCGCACCAGGTCGGCCAGCGGGTCCAGGTCGCTCTCCACCCAGCGGGCGCCGGTCGCGAGCAGTTGCTGCGACAGGCCCTCGGGCGCGGTGCCGAACATCCAGGTCGCGGTGGTGTCGGTGGCGATGCTGATGGGACCGTGACGGTATTCCATCGCCGGGTACGACTCGGTCCAGGAGAGCGACGCCTCCTTCATCTTGAGGGCGGCCTCGTTGGCGAGGCCCACCGTCCAGCCCCGGCCGAGGAACGTGAACTGGGTGCAGTCCAGCAGGCCCTCGGGCAGCGGCTCCGTCAGCGCCGTCTCGGCGTCGCGCGCCACGGCGTCGGTGTGCAGGCCGAGGTGGGCGCGGAACAGGGTGAGCGCGGTGGTGGCGAACCGGGTCTGAACCACGGACTTCTCGTCCGCGAAGTCCAGGACGACGACGTCGTCGGCGCAGGTCATGACGGGGGTGTCGGGGTCGGCGGTGACAGCCACGGTGCGGGTGACGCCGCGGAGGCGGCCGAGCAGGTCCAGGACCTCGGTCGTGGTGCCCGAGCGCGTGAGTGCGACGACCCGGTCGTACGCGCGCCCGATGGGGAACTCCGAGGCGGCGAAGGCGTCGGACTCGCCCTGCCCGGCCCCCTCGCGGAGCGCGGCGTACGCCTGGGCCATGTAGAACGAGGTGCCGCAGCCGACGATCGCGACACGCTCACCGGCGACGGGCAGAACGCCCGCCCGGGACTCGGCCAGTTCGGCGGCCAGTTCGGCGGCGCGGCACCAGCACTCCGGCTGACTGGCTGTCTCGATCTCGACAAAAGGCACGTTATGCACTCCGAACTCGTAAAATGATGCTGAATGATGCTCGTACGTGCACGCTATAGGTGTGATACGAGCATTCTCAAGCATGCGTGGTGCGGAATGCTTGAGCGGTCAGAGCCTTGTGCGACGCTTGCGCAATCCGGTGACCGTACCCACGGGGATGGGTGCCCGAAGCCCGGGATCGTGAGGAGAGTTCTCTTGTCCAGGGAAGCCCGGTGGAACGCGCTGCTGGAACTCGTCGGGAAGAACGGCCGGGTGGAGGTCGAGGACGCCGCGGCCACGCTGGACGTCTCGGCCGCGACCATCCGCCGCGACCTGGACCAGCTCGCCGAGCAGCAGCTGCTGACGCGTACCCGGGGCGGCGCGGTCGCGCACGGGGTCGGTTACGAACTGGCCCTGCGCTACAAGGCCGGGCGGTACGCCCCCGAGAAGCAGGCCATCGGCCGGGCCGTCTCCGAGCTGGTTGCGGTGGGCGAGGTGGTGGGGCTGACCGGTGGCACGACGCTGACCGAGGTGGCCCGTTCGCTGGCGGTGCGCCCCGACGTCGTCGGTGACAGCGCGGCCGGGATGGGCGGGCAGCCGGCGCTCACCGTCGTCACCAACGCACTCAACATCGCCAATGAGTTGGTCATCCGGCCGCAGATCAAGATGGTGGTGACCGGTGGCGTGGCCAGGCCGCAGTCGTACGAACTGACGGGACCGCTGGCCAGTGGCGTGCTGGGGGAGATCACCCTGGACGTCGCCGTGCTGGGCGTCAACGCGATCGACACCGGGCGTGGCACCTACGTCCACCACGAGGGCGAGGCCAGCATCAACCGGCTGCTCGCCCAGCAGGCGCAGCGGGTGGTCGTGGCGGCCGACTCCTCCAAGATCGGCAAGCGGGCATTCGCCCGGGTCTGCGACCTCGGGCAGGTCGACTTCCTCGTCACGGACAAGGGGATCACGCCCGAAGCCACGGCCAGGTTCACGGAGGCCGGAGTCACCGTCCTGGCCGTCTGACCCTTTTCGCGGTCCGCGCCGGTCGCCCGAACGGCGGGCCGCCGCCTTCCCGGGGCGGCCCTGCCGTACGCGTACGCCGTGCGAGGCGGCGGGGTGCTGCGGGCGGAAGGGGCGCACGGGCCATGCCCGGGCGGGACAAGGGGCATCGGGTGGTGTGCCAGTGAACTCGTATGGAGACACCCATGTTGGCAAATGCTCGATATGGCGGAGGAAAGAGCAACTCTTGCCATCCGGGTGACTCTTGCCATGCAGGATGCGCACGCGAGGGCGGTGTGCCGTGCGAGGTGCCGGGCCTCGATCCGGAGCCGATCGCGTACGTGGAACGCGGCCAGGTCCGCCGAGGCGCGCCTCGGGCCACTCTCGACGGGTCCGGGGCCGACGGGCCGCGGAGCGCTGCTCCGGCCTTCCGGCGAGGCGTCGGTCACATCGTCGACCGCATCGCCGGGTCGGCCGACCGCACCGCCGGCTCGCCGCCGGAGGCGTCGAAGCGGCTGTTTTTGGTCATGCTCGGTGGGTAGTCGACGTCATCGGGTTTGGCGACCGCCCGGAGCTGCTTCGCCATGATGAGTGAGGACTCCGGGGGAGTCGACGGCATTCGCCCGCTATGGGGCGTACGGAGATTCGGAGTGTCGGTCTCTCAGGGTCACCGAACGGTCACCATCGGAGGTTGGTGTGATCGATTTCACGCCAATGGGGAACGTTATTGGCCGACTTCGAACGCATGGCCGGATCGCGGTCGGCATAATCGCGTCCATGTCGATCACGGGTGGAGACGTCGTTGAGCTGGGGCGGGGCCTGTACGCATGGCTGCCGCCGAAGCGGGGCTGGGGGCTGGCGAACTGCGGTCTGCTCGTCTCGCCCCGCGGCGCGCTCTGGATCGACACCCCGTACGACACGGCGCTCGCCGGCCAGTTCCTGGCCGAGTCGACCCAGCGGCTGCCCGACGGTGTCTCCATCGACCGGGTGATCGTCACCCACGCGAACGGTGACCACTTCTGGGGCGCGGGTGTGCTTCCCGACGCGGAGATCATCGCGACCCGTGAGGCCCGCGACCACATCCATGACGAGCTCACGCCGCAGCAGCAGCACGCGCTCGTCACCGCTGGGGACCGGGAGTCCCCTCTCGGGGCCTACCTCGCGCGCCACTTCGGCCCGTTCGACTGGTCGCGGACCGAGCCCGTGCATCCGACCACGTACTTCACCGGCGAGCTGGAACTGACCCTTGGGGAGTACCCGGTCCGGCTCACCGCCCTGCCCTCCGCCCACACCACCGGCGACCTGATGGTCCATCTGCCCGAGCAGAAGGCCGTGTTCAGCGGGGACGTCATCTTCTCCTCCACCTCGGCCCGGCCCGGTGACCACGCGGTGCACTGGGCGGGGCCGCTCGGCAACGTGATCGCGGCCTGCGAAAAGGTCCTGGCCACGGGCGCCGAGACCATCGTGCCGGGACACGGGCCGGTGCTCGACCGGGCCGGCGTGCGCGAGCACATCGTGTACCTGGAGTACGTGCGCGAGCGCGCCCATGCCTTCCACACCGCGGGTGTCCCCGCCCTGGAGGCGGCCCGCCGGGTCATCGGCGAGGGCCGCTACCCGGAACTCGGGCTCCCCGAGCGGCTGGTGGTAACTATCGGCAGCGAGTACCGGCAGCTCGACGGCTCCGAACTGCCCGGAGTGCTTCAGGTGATGACCGATGTCGCCGTCATCGCCCGGGAAGTGGAGCAGTCCCGCGAGTCGATGGGTACCGCCGAGCCGTGAGCAGAGTCGCCGCAGCCGCTTTTGCCGGACACCGGTCCGGGTCGTTGGGCGCCCGGCCCGGCCGAAGACCCACGTGGCCGACGCCCGGTCCGACTACAGGGATGTGGTGACGGCATGGGATGGATCGTGGCAGTGATCGCCGCCTTCGTGGCGGTGGCGGCGGCTGTCCGCGTGCAGAACGCGGCGCGTTCGGAGAGCCTGGCGCTGGCGCGCGCCGAGGTGGCCGAACGGCAGGCGAAGGCCGCCGAGGCCCGTACCGCCGCCCTCACCGAGGAGATCCGGCAGTTGGCCCGCCAGCGCATACCCGTCGCCGCGCTCGCCCTCTCCCACCCCACGGCACCGGTCCCCGGGCTCAAGGAGCCGGCCGAGATCGACGGCGAGGCCGCCCGGCTGCTCGCCGAGGCCGTGCAGGCCGCCTGCGCGGTGGTCGTCGAGGAGCGCGGCCGGGTCGACGCCGCCGCCCGCGCGGCGATGCGGGGCACCTCCGCGAAGATCCAGTCCCTGCTCAACCAGTCCCAGCAGCTTCTGCACGAGCTCCAGCACGAATACGACGACCCGCGGATCCTCCAACTCGACTTCCGCAACGAACTGGCGTTGCGTCGCACCCAGGCCACCGCCGTGCTGTGCGACGCCTGGCCGGGGCTCGCCCGCCAGAACTCGCCACTGGTCGAGATCGTGCTCGGTGCCCAGTCCCGCGTCGCGGGCTACGAACGGATCAAGGTCGCCAACCATCTGCGCGACGAACGGCTCGCACTCGTCGCCCGTGCCGCCGAACCCCTCGCCATCGCGCTCGCCGAACTGCTGGCCAACGCCACGGCGTACTCGCATCCCGACACCGACGTGCAGGTGACCATCCAGCAGAGCGGAGGGCGCGGTGCGTTCCTGGTCGTCGACGACGGCGGCATCGGCATGGACGACGACCAGCTCGAAAGGGCCCGCGGGCTGCTGGCCGGCCGGTCCGAGGTGCTCCTGACCGAGTTGGGCGATCCGCCCAGGACCGGCTTCGCCGTCGTCGGCCGGCTCGTGGCGCAGTACGGCTTCGACTGCCGCATCGAGGCGTCGCCGTTCGGCGGCATGCGGACGATGCTGCGCGTTCCCGCCCACCTGCTGACCGTGCTGGAGGACGGCCACAGCCTGTCCGCGCTCGCCCCGGCGCCGATCGGTTCCCACGGGCCTGCATCCGGCCCGGTACCGGCGTCCGGATCCGCCGTCTCTCCGGCTGTCGCCGCGCTTTCCGGTTCCACGGCGCCTTCCGGTTCCCCGGAGTCCTCCGGTTCCGCGGCCGGCCACGTGACCGCCGCCACGGCCTCCGCCTCCGCCGCCGCGCCCGCCGAGTCCTCCGCCTCCGGGCAGGCCCCCGCCCCCGCCCCTCAGCCCGCGCCCGTCGCGCAGTCCGGTACCGGGCAGCCCACCGGGCTCCCCACCCGGCGCCGGCGCTCCCCGAGGCCGGCCCCGGCCCGTTCCGAGACGGCGGCGGCCACCCGGGACCGCGAAAGCGTCTCCCGTACACCGGAGCAGGCGGGGGCTTCCTGGGCGGCACTCCAACAGGGCACCCTCAACGGCAGGAGCTCGACCGGACGGGCCGCCGACGCACCCGCACCGGACGGCCGAGTCCGCCACCGCACCGACGACGAGCACAGCCACCACGATGACGAGCCCCGCCGCGACGGCCAGGACGACCAAGGAGACGAGACGTGAGCGCCCCCACCCCCACCACCGGTGACCTCGCCTGGGTGCTGACCCCCCTGCTGGAACTCCCCGGGGTCCAGCACGCCGTGGTCGCCACCGGTGACGGCCTCGTCGAGGGCGCGTCGCCCGGCCTCGACCGGGCCTCGGGCGAGCGGGTCGCCGCCATGACCGCCACGCTGCACGCCGCGGCCCGCGCGTTCACCACCGCCTTCACCGACGTCCAGTCACCGCACCTGGCACAGACGGTCGTCGAGTCCGACCAGGGCTTCGCCATCGTCGTACCGGCCGGGAACAACACCACGCTCGCCTTGTTCGCGGAGCCCGGGGCCAAGCTCGGCGACATCGCGTACCAGATGCAGGTGCAGGTCAGCGCACTGAACCGGGCGATGAACTCGCCCGCCCGCCGACCGGACACCACCGACCGGCCATGACCGCCGGCCGAGGACGCCGCCTGATCCCCGCCTACCTGGTCACCGGCGGCCGGACCCGGCCCGCCGGGCCCGCACTCGACCGGCTCGCCGTACTCGTGCGCACCGACACGGACCTGCCCCCGGACACCGGCTCCGAGCAGCGCAGACTCTGCGAACTGCTGGCACCGGGCGCGCTCACCGTCGTCGAATGCGCCGCCCACCTGGACCTGCCGGTCAGCGCGACCGTCTTCTTGGCCACGGATCTCGCGGCCGCCGGACATCTGCACACCCGACCGCCCATCCCCAGCGCCGGGGAGATCGACCGGTCACTCGTCGAGAGGCTGCTCGTTGGACTCCGCTCCCTCCACTGACCGCGCGGGCGTCGGCTATCTGCCGCCCGCCGCCCGGACCCTGATGAAGATCGTTGTCACGGGTCCGTTCGGCGTGGGCAAGACCACGCTGATCCGGACGCTGTCGGAGATCGCCACGCTCCACACCGAAGAGACGATGACCCAGTCCAGCACCCGGTTCGACGACACCGCGGGTCTGCCGGACAAGACCACGACCACCGTGGCCGTCGACTTCGGCCGGCTCACCGTTCTCGACGACCTGGTGCTCTACCTGTTCGGTACGCCGGGGCAGCAACGGTTCTTCCCGCTCTGGGAGGACATCGCGCGCGGCGCGCTGGGCGCACTCGTCCTGGTCGACACCCGCAGGCTCGCCGACTCCTTCGCGGTCATGGACATGGTCGAGGAACAGGGGCTGCCGTACGCCGTCGCCGTCAACCGCTTCCCCGACGCCCCCGCCCACGGCGACGAGGTCCTGCGGGGGCACCTCGACCTCGCCCCCGAGACCCCACTGGTGCAGTGCGACGCCCGCGAACGCAGCGGCAGCATCGACGCGCTGATCGCGCTGGCCGAGCACGTGCTGACCCGACTGCCCCGGCCCGAGGATCCGTCATGACACCGTTCGTACAGCCGCCGCAGCCCCTCGCGCTGCACGGCCCGGACTTCGCCGCCGATCCGCAGGGCCACTACCGGCGGCTGCGCGAGCACGGACCCCTCGCCCCCGTCCGGCTCGCCCCCGGCATCGACGCGCTCCTGGTCATCGACTACCAGGCCGCCGTCGACCTGCTGCGCGACACGCAGACCTTCACCAAGGACCCGCGAGCGTGGCAGGCCACCGTCCCCGATGACTCACCGGTGCTGCCGATGCTCGGCTACCGGCCCACCGCGCTGTTCAGCGACGGCGAGGTGCACGCCCGCTACCGCGAGACCATCAACGACAGCCTCGCCCTGATCGAGCCGCACGACCTGCGGGTCGAGGTGGCCCGGTTCGCCCGACGCCTGATCGGCGAGTTCGCCGCCACCGGCAGCGGCGACCTGATCGCCCAGTACGCCCGACGGCTTCCGCTGCACCTCTTCATGACCTGGTTCGGCGTGCCTTCGGGCGACGCCGATCGCGTCGTCGACGGCATCGCCGGAATGTTCAACTCCGCAGAGAACGCCGCCACCGCGTACGCCGACCTCGTACGCGTCGTCACCGACCTGGTCGCCGCCCGGCGTGCCCGGCCGGGCCGCGACCTGACCTCGTACCTCCTCGCCCATCCGAAGGGCCTCGACGATGACGAGACGGTGCGTCAGATCACCCTGCTCATGAGCGCCGGTCACGATCCGACGACCAATCTGATCGGCAACGCCCTGCTGCACATGCTCACCGACGCCCGTTACGCGCGTTCGCTGCACGGCGGCGCGATGACGGCGTACGAGGCGATCGACGAGGTTCTCTGGCAGAATCCGCCGCTGGCCAACTTCTCGGCCCACTACCCGCGCCACGACACGGAGTTCCACGGCGTCCGGCTGCGCGCCGGACAACTGGTCCTGGTGTCCTACGCCGCGGCCAACACCCAGTCCGTGCCCGGCTTCTCGGCCCCCGGCACCCGCTCCGGATCCAGCGCCCACCTGGCCTGGTCGGCCGGTCCGCACCGGTGCCCGGCGCAGCAGCCGGCGCTGCTCATCGCGATGACCGCCATCGAGCAACTCACCGGCCAGTTGTGCGATGTGGAGTTGAGTGTTCCGGTCGATGGGCTGGAGTGGCGGCCGGGACCCTTCCACCGTGCCCTGGTGAGGCTTCCGGTACGTTTCACTCCTGTCGACATGAACGCGGCCACGGAGCCGACGGACGCGGCCATGAGGCCGAACGACGCCGCCGACGTCGCGCACGACCTCGGGCGGGGCGGCGCGAACGACCTCACGCGGGAAGGCCCGCCGGCGGCGTCGATCGGCCCGTGAACCGTGTCGGTAGTACGCCGAACGGGTGAGGGGCGAGAGAATTGCCCGATGAACAGCGGGCGCAGCGGGCGCAACGCCGACCGAAGCACAGACGGGGTGGTCCGGTGAGCAGGTATGACAGGTACGACGTCACGGACGAGCAGTGGGAGGGGCTTGCCCAGGTCGTGCCTCTGCGCAGCCGCAACGAGTGGCCGTCGCGGGTCGATCACCGCACGGTGCCCGACGAGATCCCGGAAGCCGAACAGCGGCGCCTCGTCGTGATCCGGGTCCAGGTCTTCGCGGACGCGCGCGAGGTCGCGGAATACCTGGTCGCGCAGGTTCCGGTGCTGCTCGACCTGACCAGTGCCGAGACGGACGTGGCCAAGCGCATCCTGGACTTCACCAGCGGGGTCGTCTTCGGGCTCGGCAGCGGGATGCACCGGGTCGACCGGAACGTCTTCCTGCTGTCACCGGTCGGCATGGAGGTCGAGGGAGCCGCGGCGGCGGGCCTCCCGGGCTCGTAGGGGAGTCGGCCTTTGGGGGCGCGGAGGGAGGACGGCTCCGATGTGCGGGGGCGGTCGGCCGGGCGACGGTCGCGTGGCAGGTGGGGCGAGGTGGGGTGGGGTGGTTCGGGGTGTGGTGGTTCGGGGTGTGTCGGGGTGGGGCGGTTCGAACGAGGTGAGTTCCCTCGATCGGGGGAATAGTGACCGGGCAGGGTTGCCACGGTGGACGTAGCCCGATCGTAGGAAGGTCGGGCAGGCGGAACGATTCTGCATTTCGCGGTCTGCATACCGTCCGCCCATGACTGCACTCCGCCCGGGGGTCATCACCCCGCCGCCCGCCTCCGGTACGCCGGCGCCCGATGCCGCCGCAGGGGCGCCCGGTGGCGAGGGTGTCCGCGCCCGTACCGGCCCCGTCGTGCAGGCCGACGCGGACGCCGGTCCCGTGGTGTCGACGGTCGTGGGTGCTGGTCCTGCCGTGTCGGTCGTTGCGGGTGCGCCGGATTCCGTCGTGCCGGCCGCCGCGGGTGCGCCGGACTCCGTCGGCTCCGTTCGTTCCACCGAGCGCGTGCGTTCCATCGAGCGCCTGCGTTCCACCGGGTCCCTCGGTTCCGTCGGAACCCCTCGATCCGCCGGCTGCGTCCGGTCCGCCGGGCCGGTGGTCACCGAACTGCGCCTCTCCGCCTTCGCCGCGCACCGGGGCGCCACGTTCCCCATCGGCCCCGTCACGCTCTTCACCGGTCCCGGCGGCAGCGGTAAGTCGAGCGTCCTGCGGGCGTACGAGGCGCTGGCCCGGCTGGCCGGCGGGGAACCGCTCGACCAGGTGTTCCCGGATCCGGAGGGCTGCGTACCGGAGGGCGCCGCGGCCGATGCGCAGGGCCGCCGAGGATTCCGGATCGGCTGCACGACGGACGGCCCGGCGGGGCCGGTGCGGCTCGACGTCGCCGTCCAGGCGGAACCCACGCTCCGTGTCGTCGGTGAACGCCTCACCGGCGGCGGTGAGACGCTGCTCACCACCGCCCTGCGCGACCCGGGCCGTTCAATGGTCCAGGCGGCCTGGCACACGGCGGGCACGGCCCCGGTCACCCGGGCGCCGCTGCCCGACGACAGGCTCGGAACGGCCCTGTTGCCCCTGCGGGTGGCGGGCAGGACCGAGGGGCAGTTACGAGTCCTGGCCGCCGCGGAACAGACGATCGTGGCCCTCCGCTCCGTCTTCTCCTGCGAACCGCGGCCCTCGCGGATGCGCGCCCCGGTCCCGGCAGGCGACGACCGGCTGCGCCGGGGCTGCGACAACCTCGCGGCAGTGCTGGAGCGCACGTACACGCGGTGCGTCCGCCGCCACGCCCGTCTGGTCGCGGCGGCACGCGCCGGCTGTGCGCGGCCGGTCACCACGCTGAGTGCCGAACGATCGACGGACGGGCTGGTGCGCGCCACGGTCGGACGCGACGGCGGGGGCAGCACACCGCTCGGCCGGCTCGGCGACAGCGAGCTGAGGTACCTCGCGCACGCGCTGGTACTGCTCATCGGCCCAGGAGTGCTGGCGGTGGATGCCGTCGGGGAGGTGCCGTCGGCCCTGCAGACTCTCACCGTGCTGGCCGACGGACTCGACCGCGACCTGGACGGACGGCAGTTGGGCGGGCTGCTGGATCTCGCGGTCTCGGCCGGCGCGACCGGGCGCATCGGGCTCGTGGGTACGGTCACGGAACGGGGGGCCGCCGGGGCCAGGGAGACGCCCGGGGTGACGGTGGTAGACCTGTAGCGGTGACAGAACTTGACGTACGGGCCCTGCAGCGACGACTGGCCGCGTTCGCGGCCGCGCGGGACTGGGAGCGGTACCACACCCCGAAGAACCTGGCGATCGCGCTGAGCGTCGAGGCGTCGGAACTGATGGAGATCTTCCAGTGGCTGACGCCGGAGGAGTCGGCGCGGGTGATGGAGAGCCCCGGCACGGCGCACCGGGTGGCGGACGAGGTCGCGGACGTCCTCGCGTATCTGCTGCAGTTGTGCGAGGTGCTGGGCGTCGACGCGCTGACGGCGCTGTCGGAGAAGATCGACCGGAATGAGATCAGATTTCCGATTCCGGAGTGTCCCGAGGCCGCCGAATCACAGGATCGTCACTCTTCGGAGTGATCAACTTATCCACAGTTGGATTCCTGTCCACAGATTTCCGAATTCCTCTGGCTTTTCGGTGCGGGTGCCCTCACTGTGGGTAATGGATGAGTTGAGCGGCTTTTCGTACGGACGGGGTAACGCGTGGAAGCGGAGCGGCTTGTTGGAGTCAGTAGGCGTGCGCTGGCGCAGAGCCGGGGCACGCCGGACATCATCGCCGAGGCGTGGCAGGCCCAGGCGCTCGCCCAGGCGATCGGCAGCCGACTGGCTGCGGAGGGGCCGAAGGAGTTACGGGGAGAGGCGCGCGGGCTCAGCGAGATCGGCGGCAGGAGCGGGGGACCGCTGGACCATCCGGCGGCGCGGGCGCAGGTGGCCCGGGCTGTCCAGTTGTCCGAACTGGCCGAACCCCGGGCGACGTTGACGGGACTGGGGGCGCTGCTGGGGGAGGTGGGGATGGCCTTGGTCGGGGTGGCCTGCGAGACCGATGAGCAGGCGCTCTACTGGCAGTGCATGGAGGCGATCGACGCGGCCGACGAGTCGATGGACCGGGTGCACGAAATGCTGCGGCGCCTGGACGAGCACGAGCGTGAACGACAACAGGCTCTGGAGCGCGGCCGGGAGCGGGACGGACCGTACGGGGCGGCGGGCGGAGCGGCCGTATCGATGAAGGGCCAACCGTGATCGACGTGATCGATGGCCGTCCGTGATCAGCGGGGCGACCGTCGTCGACGGGCAGCCGTGAGGGCGGGGCCGTCCGTGATCGGGGGGACGTGCGTGGTCGGCGGAAAGGGGCGGCGGGACAGCACCCGATGCCGGGAGCAGTGGATGGTGCGACTGCGGTGAAGCGGGGACATGGGGCATGCGCGGGAACGGTGGTCCTGGCACGTGCGGTGGAAGGATGGAGGAGCGACCGGCGTCCGGAGGTGCAGGATGGATGCATGGATCTTCGAATCTTCACCGAGCCCCAGCAAGGGGCCGGCTACGACACCCTGCTCACCGTCGCCAAGGCGGCCGAGGACCTCGGCTTCGACGCGTTCTATCGTTCCGACCACTACCTCCGCATGGGGCCGGGCGACGGGCTGCCCGGTCCGACCGACGCGTGGATCACCCTGGCCGGGCTGGCGCGCGAGACCAAGCGGATCCGCCTCGGCACACTCATGACGGCCGGGACCTTCCGACTGCCCGGTGTGCTCGCCATCCAGGTCGCGCAGGTCGATCAGATGTCGGGCGGGCGTGTCGAGCTCGGGCTCGGCGCGGGCTGGTTCGAGGAGGAGCACAGGGCCTATGGCATTCCGTTTCCCAAGAAGAAGTTCGGCAGGTTGGAGGAGCAACTGGAGATCGTCACCGGACTGTGGGCGACGGAGGTCGGCCAGACGTTCAGCTTCGACGGTACGTACTACCAACTGACCGAATCGCCCGCGCTGCCCAAGCCCGCACAGGCCAAGGTGCCGATCCTGGTCGGTGGCCACGGAGCGACGCGTACGCCGCGGCTGGCAGCTCGGTACGCGGACGAGTTCAACATCCCCTTCGCGTCGCTGGAGGACAGCGAGAAGCAGTTCGGCCGGGTCAGGGAGGCGGCACGAGCGGTCGATCGCGACCCCGACGACCTGGTGTACTCCAACGCCCTGGTCGTCTGCGTCGGCAAGAACGACGCGGAAGTGGCGCGCCGTGCCTCCGCCATCGGCCGTGAGGTGGCGGAGCTGAAGGCGAACGGGCTCGCGGGCTCGCCCGCCGAGGTGGTCGACAAGATCGGCAGGTACGGAGCGATCGGGTCGTCCCGCATCTACCTCCAGGTGCTGGACCTGGAGGACCTGGAGCACCTGGAGCTGATCTCGTCCCAGGTCCAGCCCCAGCTCGGCTGAGCCGACCGGTGGCTCGTCACCGCCCGGCCGGAGAGCGGACCGGGGGCGAGCGGACCGGACGCGGGGGCGGCTCGCATTCGACCCGCGAGGCATCGATCCCGGCCGCAGGGATCGACCCTTGCCGGACTCGGGGGTTCGGCGGGCCGGGCGAGCCGCCCCGACATGGACCCGCCGGTCCGGGACCGGACCGGGCGGATCCGACCAGGGCCCGTCGGCTCCGGCCCGCGGGCGGGCCCGGGCGCCGTCGAGGCTCGGGTGGTGGGGTCGGGCCGAGGGGAGGAGGTCCGGTTCATGAAGGAGGTCACCGTGCAATCCGTCCGACGGCCGGTCGAGGGGGCGCCCGCCCGCGCCCTCGCCGACGCGCTCTCCCAGGGGATGGTCCTGCTCGACGGCGGTCTGTCCAACCAACTGGAGGCCCAGGGCTGCGACCTGTCCGACGCGCTGTGGTCGGCCCGGCTGCTGGCGGATGGGCCGGAGCAGATCGTCGCGGCGCACACGGCCTATGTGCGGGCGGGCGCGCAGGTGCTCATCACGGCGAGCTACCAGGCGTCCTTCGAGGGCTTCGAGCGGCGAGGAATCGGACGGTCCGGGGCGGCAGAGCTGTTCGCCCGCAGCGTTCGCCTCGCGCGGCGGGCCGCGGCCGGTACCGAGCGGGAGATCTGGATCGCCGCCTCGATCGGTCCATATGGCGCGATGCTGGCGGACGGCAGTGAGTACCGGGGCCGTTACGGGCTCTCGGTCCGGGAGCTGGAGCGGTTCCACCGGCCCCGGGCCGAGGCACTCGCCGAGTCCGGGCCCGATGTGCTGGCGCTGGAGACGGTGCCGGACGTCGACGAGGCCGAGGCGTTGCTGCGCGCGGTGAAGGGGTGCGGCCTGCCCGTCTGGCTCTCGTACAGCGTCGCGGGGGACCGGACCAGGGCGGGGCAGCCGCTGGAGACGGCCTTCGCCCTGGCCGCGGGGAGCGACCAGGTCCTTGCCGTGGGGGTGAACTGCTGTGATCCGGAGGACGCGGACCGGGCGATACGGGTGGCGGCCGAGACGGCCGGGAAGCCGGTCGTCGTCTATCCCAACAGCGGTGAGCGGTGGGACACCCGGAGCCGGGGCTGGACGGGAGGCGCCACGTTCGATCCGGGGAAGGCACGGGCCTGGTGGGACGCGGGAGCCCGGCTGGTGGGCGGGTGCTGCCGGGTCGGACCGGCCGCCGTCGCGGAGCTGGCCGGGATGATCGACGCCGACGCCGGGCGTGTGGAAAGGGGGAACGACCAGGAAGGACAGCAGTGTTGAGGGCATCTCAAAATGCTTGGTGGCGGGCGAGTGGACCGGACCATACTCGGACGTGTGTTCCTGACGATCAGTACCACCGGCGACCTGGAACGTCCCGCGACCGACCTCGGCTTTCTGCTGCACAAGCACCCCGACAAGGCGCAGACGTTCTCCACTTCCCATGGCACGGCGCACGTCTTCTACCCCGAGGCGTCCGCCGAGCGGTGCACCGCGGCGCTCCTCCTGGAGGTGGATCCGGTGGCCCTGGTGCGTCGGGGCAAGGGGAAGGGTGCTCAAGCGCATCGCCCGCAACGCGCGCGATGGTCAACCGGACCTCTGCGACGGCTGTTACCAGGGCCCCGAGGTGACCTGCTCGATCTGCAGCCGGGTCCGCCCCTGCACCAGCCGCGACGAGCAAGGCCAGCCGATCTGCGCCAACTGCTACCGGCGTCACCGCACCGGCGAGCCATGCGCCCGCTGCGGTCAGACCAAGCCGGTCAACACCCGATGGCCGATCGGGCCGGTCTGCCAGGTCTGCTACACCGCCGTGCTCCGATCCCCTGCCGAGTGCCCCCGCTGCGGCACAGTCCAGCCACTGATCGCGCGGGACGAAAACGGCACTGGCGTCTGCGGACCCTGCGTCGGCTTCGCCGCCGACCACAACTGCCGCCGGTGCGGCCGGGCCGGTAACCCCCACAGCCGCGGCCGATGCGCTCACTGCGTACTCGCCGAGCGGGTCAACGCCCTGTTGGCCGGGCCTGACGGCACGGTCGCCCCGCAGATGGAGCCGCTCGCGGCCGCGCTGGCGTCCGTCCCCTCGCCGTTCCCCGCCATCCAGTGGGTCAAAGAGAGCCCGAACACCAAGCTCCTCGCCCGGCTCGCGGCCGAAGGCCAGGCCCTGAGCCACGAGCTGCTGGACGAGCTCCCGCCCAGCCGGAACCAGCGCTACATCCGCCAACTCCTCGTACACACCGGCGTGTTGCACGAGCGGCATGAGGACCTCGAACGCATCCCCGGCTGGCTGGAGCACGAGCTCAAGGACAAGCCGGACGCCCACGCCAACCTCGCCCGCCCGTTCCTGCACTGGTTCCTGCTCCGGCGAGCACGCCAACGGGCCGCCTACCGCCACCATCCCGCCTCCGCCGACCGCGACCTGCGGCGCCGCGTCAGCGTCGTCCTGGACTTCCTGGCCTGGATGGACCAACGCGGCCTGGTCCTCGCCGACCTCGCCCAGGAGCACATCGACGACTGGATCGCCGGTGCCACCAGCCAACGGCGCTACCTGATCCGTTACTTCCTGAAATGGACTACAAGCCGTCGGCTCACCCGCGAGCTGACCGTCCCCTCCATCCCGAGCCAGGAGCCCCAGAACCTGCTCGACGAGGACGACCGATGGCCGCTCCTTCAGCGCTGCTTGACCGACGATGCCCTGCCTACGGACGTCCGGACTGCCGGCGCGATCACCCTGCTGTTCGGCCCGTCCACCGAACGCCTCTGCCATCTGACACCCGAGCACCTCAAGTTCGGCAACAAGCAAGCCCACCTGGTCCTGGGCCGACACCCCGTCCTGCTGCCTCCACGACTCGCCGAACTCCTGCGGCAACTCGCCGAACAACCCCAGTTGCGGCCGCAGCTCTCGCGAGTTCACTCAGGCCCTCGGTGGCTCTTCCCGGGCATGGTCCCGGGAAAGCCGATCTCGACGCATGGCATGACCCAGAAACTCAACCGGCACGGTGTCCCGGTTCGCACCGCCCGCAACGCGGCACTGGCCGCCCTCGCCGCTGATCTCCCCAGCCCGATCCTCGCCGACGTGACCGGGATGCACCGCCACACCGCACTCCGCTGGGTCGCCCACGCCAGACGCGACTGGGCCGAGTACCTCGCCGCCCGAGCCGAGGATAAATCCGGAGACATCACTCCAGCCGCCGACTAGCCTCGCGAGGTTGTTCTTCGCGCATTCAGGAGGAGACCATCATGACCCAGCCGTTCCCGCCCATCGAACCGTACGCGCACGGTCTCCTCGATGTCGGCGACGGAAACCAGATCTACTGGGAGACCAGCGGGAACCCCCATGGGAAGGCGGCTCTGTGCGTGCACGGCGGGCCCGGCAGCGGGGGCGTCGTGGCAGTCGCAAGATGTTCGATCCCGAGGTCTACCGGATCGTCCTGTTCGATCAGCGTGGGTGCGGTGAGAGCCGGCCTCACGCCTCCGACCGGTCCGTCAGCCTCGATGCCAACACCACCGACCATCTCATCGCCGACATGGAGCGGCTCCGCGAGCACCTGGGAATCGAGCGCTGGCTCCTTTACGGGGGCTCCTGGGGCTCGACGCTGATCCTTGCCTACGCCGAGCGCTACCCAGAGCGGGTCTCCGAGGTCGTCATCGTCGGCGTCACCATGACCCGGCCGGAGGAGACCGACTGGCTCTACCACGGCGTCGGCCGCCTGCTGCCCGGCCCCTGGGAGACATTCCGCGACGCGCTGCCGGAGGCAGACCGAGGTGGCCACGCCTCGCGGTGAGGTGCGGCTGCCGACCGCTGCTCTTGAAAAGACGTGGCTGTCGGGCAGTCGTGATGCGAAAATCAGTCCGCAACTTGATCCACATCCGCGTCCCGGAGGTCCGCATGGACATCGCCTCGCTGCTGCCGTTGACCACGTCCCGGTTGTCGCTGCGTCTGTTCACTCCCGGCGACGCCGACGACCTGTACGCCTACCAGAGCCTGCCGAGCGTGGCGCGCTACTTGTACCGGCCGGCGCACACGCGTGAGCGCAGCGAGCAGGTTGCCGCCGAGCGCGCGGCGCAGACGGCCTGGCGCGCCGACGGGGACAAGCTGGCGCTCGCTGTCTGCCGACGCGATGAGCCCGGCGTCCTTGGAGAGGTGAGCCTCACCCTGGCCGATGCCCGCGCCGCCCAGGCCGAGATCGGCTGGACTCTCGACCCAGGTCACCAGGGGCACGGCTACGCGACCGAGGCGGCCGCGGCGCTGGCCGGGTTTGCCTTCGACACGCTGGGCGTGCACCGGCTCTACGCACGGCTGGATGTGGAGAACACCGGGTCTGTGCGGGTCTGTGAGCGCCTCGGGATGCGCCGGGAGGCGCACCTGGTCGAGAACGACCTCGACGGGGATCGCTGGGGCAGCGAGTACATCTACGCGGCGCTGTCCGCGGATCTTGGCAGTCGATCAGGCGATTGAGCCCGACGCTGTCATACCTCCACGAACGCGCCGGCGGGAAAATCGACAGCCTCTCCCGGCTGGTCCGCCAGGCAGCACTCGATGCGATCATGGATGGCAGCGAACGCATCACCAAAGCGTCCCTCGAGGCCATCCAGTTCGACCACCTCGCCGAGGAACGCAAGCCCCTGCCGCTGGGGTAATTGGGTGTGCGGACGGGGCCGTTGGTGGACTATGCAGAGATGACCAACTCCTTGTTCGCCGCTTCGGCGGCGGATCTGACGATCGAGCGCATCCGTGCCCTCGCCGCGCGGTCGGACCAGGTGGAGAGCCTGACGCTGGAGTTCAAGCGAGAGTACTCCTACGGCCTGGTGAAGACCATCGCAGCGATGGTCAACACCTACGGCGGCACGATCCTGGTGGGCATCAACGACAAGGCCGAGCCGGGCACAGAGCGCGTCGTCGGCGTCGACGCCCAGAAGACGATCGACCAGATCGCCAGCACTTGCAGCGAGAAGCTCGACCCGCCCTGGGAGCCGACCTTCTTTACCGTCCCGTTTGACGACAACTCCGGGCGCAGCGTGGTGGTCGTCCGAGTGAATCCCAACGCCGCCCCCCGACCCCTGCTGATAGACCTTAATACTGCAATCACAGTTATGGGGTCTGGCCTCGGCGTTTGTAGTGGCTGTGACGAGCGCGGGTCTGGCTGAGTCGTCTCCACCATGACCAGTGCAGATGGTGCGTCGGCGTGAGGTGTTGTGGCCGCAGGATGAGTCCGATCAGGCGGCGTATCTCTGCGACGGACAACGGGATCAGGCGGGTTTGTCCAAGATCGTTGCCCCCTTTGACAGTTCCTGGGCGCGGATGGCGGTCAGTGCGGCGAGTGCGGCCATGGACAGGGTGATGTGCCGGTACCAGGCGTCGTAGCGGCGGACCTGGTAGTGGTCCAGGCCGCACTCGTTCTTCGCGGCCTGGAAACATTCCTCGACCTGCCAGCGGGCTCCCGCCACCCGGGCCAGGTCCCTCAGCCGGGTGCCCACCGGGCCGTAGCAGACGTAGTAGGCGATCTCGGTGGGATCGGTGGGACTGCGGCGGGCCAGCACCCAGTGCGTCGGATGTCGTATTCCGAGAGCCCATCGAGCTTCCACAACAGAGCGTCACGCCCGTCTTGCAGGTAACGGAGAAGGTCCGCTTTCGGATTCGGTTCGATCATGTCGGTCAGTCTTCCAGTCAGCACTGACAGCCGGGCTCTGCGGGGCAACACGGGGTCGCTGCTCCAGGACTTACTCCGCCACGACCAAGACACCGCCCCCTGGCGAGTTGGCTCTCGATCGGCTTCAAGCGGTGCTCCAGCCATCTCTCGGCGCTTGTCCAGCCTGAAGCGATGCTGAACAGAAGAACTTGACGGGGAACGCCACGAACGTCCAGGCCGAGGGGCGCAGGCAGCTGGTGCAACTGGCCCGGAGCCACGACGTGCTGCCCATCGCGATCGTCCTCGACCTGCCCGAGGAGGTCTGCCTCGCGCGCAACGCGACCCGCCCGGACCGTGCCGACATGCCGCCTCATGTCATCCAGCGCCACCGCCGAGAGCTGCGGCGCTCGCTGCGCGGCCTGGAGCGCGAGGGCTTCCGCAAGGTGCACGTCCTGCGCACCGAGGAGGAGGTCGAGCACGCCGAAGTGGTGCTGGAGCGCCGCTACAACGACCTACGCCACCTCACCGGCCCCTTCGACATCATCGGCGACATCCACGGCTGCAGTTCCGAACTGGAGGAGCTGCTCGGCAAGCTCGGCTACGTCGACGGCGCGCACCCCGGCGGGCGCACGGCCGTCTTCGTCGGCGACCTGGTGGACCGGGGCCCGGACAGCCCCGGCGTGCTGCGCCGCGTCATGTCCATGGTGTCGACGGGCAACGCCCTGTGCGTACCGGGCAACCACGAGAACAAGCTCGGCCGGTACCTCAAGGGCCGCAAGGTCCAGCACACCCATGGACTCGCCGAGACCATCGAGCAGTTGGACCGCGAGGACGAGAAGGACCCGGCCTTCCGTGAACGGGTGCGGGAGTTCATCGACGGGCTCGTCAGCCACTACGTGCTCGACGGGGGCGCGCTCGTCGTCTGCCACGCCGGGCTGCCCGAGAAGTACCACGGCCGCAACTCCGGGCGGGTCCGCTCGCACGCGCTGTACGGGGAGACCACCGGCGAGACCGACGAGTTCGGCCTGCCCGTGCGCTACCCGTGGGCGGAGGAGTACCGGGGCCGTGCAGCCGTGGTCTACGGCCACACCCCGGTGCCCAGCACCTCCTGGCTCAACAACACCCTCTGCCTGGACACCGGCGCGGTCTTCGGCGGGAGGATGACCGCGCTGCGGTGGCCGGAGCGAGAGATCGTCGACGTACCGGCAGAGAGGGTCTGGTACGAGCCGGCCAGGCCGTTGGCCACCGAGGCGCCCGGAGGCCGGGAGGGCCGGCCGCTGGACCTCGCCGATGTGCAGGGCCACCGGATCGTGGAGACCCGGTGCATGGGGCGCGTCGCGGTCCGCGAGGAGAATGCCGCGGCGGCGCTCGAAGTGATGAGCCGGTTCGCCGCCGATCCCCGGCTGCTCGGCTACCTGCCCCCGCCCATGGCGCCCACGGCCACGTCGCGCGAGGACGGCTTTCTGGAGCACCCGGCCGAGGCGTTCGCCCAGTACCGGGCGGACGGCGTCGCCCGGGTCGTGTGCGAGGAGAAGCACATGGGCTCCCGCGCGGTGGTCCTGGTCTGCCGGGACGCGGGCACCGCCCGCGAACGCTTCGGGGTGGGGGACACCACCGGTGTCCCCGGCGGTGCGGCCGGTCCGACCGGTGCGCTGTACACCCGTACCGGACGCCCGTTCTTCGACGACGCCGCGTTCACCGAGGCGATCCTCGACAGGCTGCGCACCGCCGTCACCGCCGCCGGGCTCTGGGAGGAGTGGGACACCGACTGGGTGCTGCTCGACGCCGAGCTGATGCCGTGGTCCCTCAAGGCGTCCGGACTGCTGCGCTCGCAGTACGCCGCCGTCGGCGCCGCGGCGGGGGCCGCCCTTCCCGCGGCGGGCGAGGCTCTCGCGGCAGCGGCGGCGCGCGGTGTGGACGTGACCGCTCTCGCGGAGCGCCGACGCGGACGGGCCGAGGACGTGGCCGCGTTCACCGAGGCGTACCGCCGGTACTGCTGGAGCACCAAGGGCCTGGACGGGGTCCGGCTCGCGCCGTTCCAGGTCCTCGCCGTGGAGGGCCGTTCGCTGGCTCCGGTACCGCACGACGAACAGCTCGCCCGGATCGACCGGCTGGTCGAGCACGACCCGACCGGGCTGCTCCAGGTGACGCGCCGGCTCGTCGTCGACACGGGTGACGAGGCATCCGTGCGCGCCGGGATCGACTGGTGGCTGGAGCTGACGGGAAGCGGCGGCGAGGGCATGGTCGTCAAACCGCTCGCCGCGCTCGTGCGGGACGACCGGGGACGGCTCGTCCAGCCCGGTCTCAAGGTGCGCGGCCGGGAGTACCTCCGGATCGTCTACGGACCCGAGTACACCCGCCCGGAGAACCTGGAGCGACTGCGCGGCCGGTTCCTCGGCCACAAACGCTCGCTGGCGCAGCGCGAGTACGTCCTCGGGCTCGAGGCGCTGGAGCGGCTGGCGGGCGGGGAGCCGCTGTGGCGGGTGCACGAAGCGGTGTTCGCGGTGCTGGCCCTGGAGTCGGAGCCGGTCGACCCCCGTCTCTGACACCCGCCTCCCACGCCCCGCCCGCGGTGGAGCCGTGACGGGGCGCGGACGCCGTTCCCCGGCGAGTCGCCGCGGACATGGGAAACCCGCCTGGCGATTCGCCGGGTGAACGGCGCTTCGCACGGTGAGGATGGAGACATGGGATTCCACGTCGACTCCGAGACCGGGCGGCTGCGCCGCGTCATCCTGCACCGTCCGGATCTGGAACTGAAGCGGCTCACGCCCGACAACAAGGACGCGCTCCTGTTCGACGACGTGCTCTGGGTGCGCCGGGCCCGGCAGGAGCACGACGGCTTCGCGGACGTGCTGCGCGACCGCGGGGTCGAGGTGCACCTCTTTGGTGATCTGCTGCGCGAGTCGTTGGAGATCCCGGTGGCCAGACGGCTCGTCCTGGACCGGGTGTTCGACGAGAAGGAGTACGGACCGCTCGCCACCGAACACCTCCGCGCCGCCTTCGAGGAGTTGCCCGCCGCCGAACTGGCCGAGGCGCTCGTCGGCGGAATGACCAAGCGGGAGTTCCTGGAACGGCACACCGAGCCGACCTCCGTCCGCTTCCACGTCATGGATCTCGACGACTTCCTGCTCGAGCCGCTGCCGAACCACCTCTTCACCCGGGACACCTCCGCCTGGATATACGACGGGGTGTCCATCAACGCGATGCGTTGGCCCGCCCGGCAACGCGAGACCGTCCACTTCGAGGCGATCTACCGTCACCACCCCCTCTTCACCGGCCCCGACGCGGGGGCCTTCCACCACTGGTCGCAGGGGCAGGACGACTACCCCTCCACCATCGAGGGCGGTGACGTCCTGGTCATCGGGCACGGCGCCGTGCTCATCGGGATGAGCGAGCGCACCACCCCGCAGGCGGTCGAGATGCTGGCCCGCGGGCTGTTCGACGCGGGCTCGGCGCGTACGATCGTGGCGCTCGACATGCCCAAGCTCCGGGCGTTCATGCACCTGGACACGGTGATGACGATGGTCGACGGCGACACGTTCACGAAGTACGCGGGTCTGGGCATGCTGCGCTCGTACACCATCGAACCGGGCGAAGGACCGAGGGACCTGAAGGTCACCGATCACCCGCCCGAGCACATGCACCAGGCGATCGCCCACGCCCTGGGACTCGACTCGATCCGGGTGCTCACGGCTGTCCAGGACGTGCACGCCGCCCAGCGCGAACAGTGGGACGACGGCTGCAACGTGCTCGCCGTCGAGCCGGGGGTCGTCGTCGCGTACGAGCGCAACGCCACCACCAACACCCATCTGCGCAAGGAAGGCATCGAGGTCATCGAGATCCGCGGCAGCGAACTGGGCCGGGGCAGGGGCGGGCCCCGCTGCATGAGCTGTCCCGTGGAACGCGACGCCGTGTCGTGACCGGGGGCGTTCCCGGCCACGGCACCAGCGTTGAGCGTCCCCACGGCTCTCTTCGCGCGGCCCCCCGGGGGCTCTGTATAGCGATGCAATGCTTCGTATAGACTTCCATGGTCACTGCGTTCGATCCTCGCCCTACCCAGGAGCTGTCCCATGGCCATAGACCTCGCAGGCCGCCACTTCCTCAAGGAGCTGGACTTCACGGCCGAGGAGTTCCGCGGTCTGATCGATCTCGCCGCTGAGCTCAAGGCCGCGAAGAAGTCGGGGACCGAAGTGCAGCGGCTGCGCGGCAGGAACATCGCGCTGATCTTCGAGAAGACCTCGACCCGCACCCGCTGCGCCTTCGAGGTGGCGGCCGCGGACCAGGGGGCCTCCACGACGTATCTCGATCCCTCGGGTTCCCAGATGGGGCACAAGGAATCGGTGAAGGACACGGCCCGCGTCCTCGGCCGCATGTTCGACGGCATCGAGTACCGCGGCGACAGCCAGGCGGCCGTCGAGGAACTGGCCGCCCACGGCGGCGTTCCGGTCTTCAACGGGCTCACCGACGACTGGCATCCGACCCAGATGCTCGCCGATGTCCTCACCATGACCGAGCACAGCGAGAAGCCGCTGGACCGGATCTCCTTCGCCTACCTCGGCGACGCCCGCTTCAACATGGGCAACTCGTACCTGGTCACCGGGGCCCTGCTGGGCATGGATGTACGGATCGTCGCGCCGAAGGCGTACTGGCCGACCGACGAGGTCGTCGGCGAGGCCCGCAGGCTGGCCGGGGCGAGCGGCGCGACCGTCACGCTCACCGAGGACATCGCCGAAGGCGTCAGGGGCGCGGACTTCGTCGCCACCGACGTCTGGGTCTCCATGGGGGAGCCCAAGGAGGTCTGGGCCGAGCGGATCGGGGCTCTCGCTCCGTACGCCGTGACCATGGACGTCCTGCGGGCCACCGGCAACGCGGACGTGAAGTTCCTGCACTGCCTTCCCGCCTTCCACGACCTCGGGACCGAGGTCGGGCGGGAGATCGCGGCGTCCCACGGACTGACGGAGCTGGAGGTCACCGACGAGGTCTTCGAGTCCGCGCACTCGGTCGTCTTCGACGAGGCGGAGAACCGTATGCACACGATCAAGGCCGTACTGGTGGCCACCCTGGCGGACGCGGCGGCCGGCGCCACGGGTGCGACCGAAGGCAACTGACTGCATGATCATGCACCCGATTGGGTGAACATGCGTAGAGGTGATTAATATCGTGCCTCTTGGTGGGGTTCGGGCCCGGACGCCCGGACCCCGCTTTCGTGAGTGCCGCCCGCCGGCACCGCGGCCCCTACGGCAGCCTCGTCCCGATCCGGCCGCCTTACCTCTGTCCGACCGCCGTACCTTCGTCCGACCGCCGTACCTTCGTCCGGCCGCCGTACCTTCGTCCGGCCGCCGTACCTTCGTCCGACTCCGAAGCCACGGCGGCTGCGAAGCCCTGCGGCTGCGAAGTCCCCACGGCACCGAGGTCCCCCACGGACCCCGCGCGCCGCCCCCCCATGCTCCACCAGAGAAGAGATCCGCCCGTGAGTGCGCTGCGTCCGCCGAACCGCCCGATCCCGTCCGGACCGCGCGTCAAGGACCCCCATCGGCTGATCGCCGAATCCGGCGCCGACCTGGAGGGGCACGGCCTCAAGCGCACCATGGGCCTCTTCCAGCTCGTGTGCTTCGGCGTCGGCGCAGTCGTCGGTACCGGCATCTTCGTCGGCCTCTCCGACAGCGTCGCCGAGGCGGGTCCCGCCGTCGTGCTCTCCTTCGTGCTCGCCGCGATCACCTGTGTCTTCACGGCCTTCTCCTTCGCCGAGCTGGGTAGCGCGATCCCGGTGTCCGGCAGCTCCTACTCCTTCGCCTACGCGACCTTCGGTGAACGCGTCGCGTTCCTCGTCGGCTGGTGCCTGCTGCTGGAATACGGGGTCTCGGTCTCCGCGGTCGCCGTCGGCTGGAGCCAGTACGTCAACGAACTCCTGGACAGCCTGTTCGGCGCGCAGCTGCCCGCCGCCTTCTCGGCGGGCCCCGGCGACGGCGGGCTGATCAATCTCCCGGCCGTGATGGTGATCATGATGGCCGCCGTCCTGCTGGTGCGTGGTGTCCGGGAGAGCGCCGGGGCCACCGCCGCGATGGCCGTGCTCAAGATCGGCATCCTGGCCCTGTTCTGTGCCATTGCCTTCACGGCCTTCCAGCACGGGAACCTCACGCCCTTCGTCGCGCACGGGGCGGGCGGGATCACTGCGGGCGCGTCGCTGGCGTTCTTCTCCTACATCGGCTTCGACGCCATCACCACCGCGGGCGAGGAGGTCAGGAATCCGCGCCGGAACATTCCGATCGCGATCATGGTCTGCATCGGCCTGGTGACCCTGCTCTACTGCGCCGTCGCGCTGGCCGCCATCGGCGCGCTCGGCCCGCAGGACGTCGCCGACAAGCCCGCCGCGCTCTCGATCGTCGTGGACCAGGTGACCGGTTCGGCCGTCGGCGGCGCGGTCATCGCCTTCGGGGCGGTCGTCGCGATCGCCTCCGTCGTGCTCGCCGTGATGTACGGGCAGACCCGCATCCTGATGTCGATGTCCCGCGACGGTCTGATGCCGCGCGTCTTCGAACGGGTCTCGCCGCGCACGTCGACGCCGGTCGCCAACACCTGGATCGTGGCGCTCGTCTTCGCCGTCCTGGCGGCCTTCTCGTCGCTCGACGTGGTGGTGAACCTGACCACCATCGGCACCCTCGGCACCATGGTCGTGGTGAACCTGGCGGTGATCGTGCTGCGCCGCCGCAACCCCGAGGTGCGGGGCTCGTTCCGGGTGCCGCTGTATCCGCTGAGCCCGCTGCTGGGCGCCGGCTTCTGCCTCTACCTCATGTACGGGACGGGCTGGGCGACCTGGGTGCAGTTCGCCGTGTTCCTGCTGGTGGGCGCGACGATCTACGCCCGCTACGGCCGCAGCCGCTCCCGGCTGGCCGCGGCGGAGCCCCGATAGGGCCCGGGGCCGTCCTCCGGGGCGGCGGCCGTCGCGCCGGGGTCAGTCCCGGGGCGACGCCTGGGACGGCAGCGTGAACCACACGGCCTTGCCCTGCTCCGTCGTGCGATGACCGCAGGAGGCGCTGAGCGTACGGATGAGCAGCAGGCCCCGGCCGTGCTCCTGCCAAGGGTCCGGATCGCCGTCGGGCGCGGGACGGGAGAGTCCGCCGGGGGGTGTGGGATCGCGGTCGTGCACCTCCACCTGGCAGCCGGTCGTACGGAGCTCCACCACCAGTTCGATGGGGTCGTCGCCGCGTGTGTGCTCCACCGCGTTCGCGACCAGTTCCGCGGTGAGCAGCTCGGCGGTCTCGGAGTCGGCCGCCTCCCCGATGTCCGCCAGTGCCGTACGGATGAGCGCGCGGGCGACCGGCACGGCCACCGTCGAGTGCGGCAGGGCGACCCGCCAGGAGGCGGGAAAGGGAGCATCGGGGGGCACGGCAGCGATTCCGTTCCGGAGTCGGGGACTCTCTTGAGGTCAATAACTTCTGAACTTCAACCTTACGAAGTGCAACAACGCAGACAAGGGTCCGCCGACCGGTACGAAGGGGACGTTCGGCACTACGCTCTCACGCTCTCGCTTATGACGTTCCCGTGACGGGGGTCATATGGGAGTGATACTTTCGTGTGCAGGCAGCGGCCCGACGGCTGAAGGGGAGCCCCCTCCATGAGCCCGTTTCCCAGCTCCGCCCCCCGAACGGATGAATGGCGTCATCTGCGGCTGACGACGGACGACGGGGTCGCCACCGTCACCCTCTCCCGCCCCGAGAGACTCAACGCGCTCACCTTCGGCGCCTACGCCGATCTGCGCGACCTGCTCGCCGAACTCTCCCGAGAACGGGCCGTACGCGCTCTGGTGCTCGCGGGGGAGGGGCGAGGCTTCTGCTCCGGCGGCGACGTCGACGACATCATCGGCGCCACGCTCGCCATGGACACCGCCGAGCTGCTCGACTTCAACCGCATGACCGGCCAGGTGGTACGGGCCCTGCGCGAAGCGCCCTTCCCGGTCGTCGCCGCCGTGCACGGTGTGGCCGCCGGTGCCGGGGCGGTTCTCGCGCTGGCGGCGGACTTCCGGATCGCCGACCCCTGTGCCCGTTTCGCCTTCCTGTTCACCAGGGTCGGCCTCTCCGGTGGCGACATGGGCGCCGCCTACCTGCTCCCCCGCGTCGTCGGGCTCGGACACGCCACCCGGCTGCTGATGCTCGGCGAACCGGTGCGCGCTCCGGAGGCCGAGCGGATCGGGCTGATCAGCGAGCTGGCCGAGGAGGGCGGCGCGGACGCGCGGGCGGCGGCACTGGCCCGTCGGCTCGCCGACGGACCGGCGCTCGCCCTCGCCCGGACCAAGGCGCTGCTGACCGCCGAACTCGACATGCCGCTCGCCGCCGCAGTGGAGATGGACGCCGCGACCCAGGCCCTGCTGATGAACGGCGAGGACTACGCGGAATTCCATGCCGCCTTCACCGAGAAACGGCCCCCGAAGTGGCGGGGGCGGTAGCGCCGTGCCCCCCGATGCGACGGTGTCCGATGCGACGGTGTCCGGAGTGATGGCGTCCGGAGTGATGGCGTCCGATGCCACGGTGTCCGCCACGACGCCCCTCGGCGCGGCGGCTCCCGGTGCGGAGCCGGCCGACGGGCCACGGACCGGCGTGCAGCGGGTCGCGGTCATCGGCGGCGGGCCCGGGGGCCTCTACGCCGCCGCGCTCCTCAAACGGCTCGACCCGGAGCGCGACATCACGGTCTGGGAGCGCAACAGCCCCGCCGACACCTTCGGCTTCGGAGTCGTCCTCTCCGACGAGACCCTCGGCGGCATCGAGCACGCCGACCCCGTCGTCCACGCCGCCCTCCAGGACGAGTTCGTCCGCTGGGACGCCATCGACATCGTCCACCGCGGAGTGACCCAGACCTCCGGCGGCCACGGCTTCGCGGCGCTGGGCAGACGCAGACTGCTGGAGATCCTGCACGAGCGCTGCGACCGCCTCGGCGTACGGCTGCGCTTTTGCGCCGAGGCACCGCCCGCCGCCGAACTGGCCGCGACCCACGACCTGGTGATCGCCGCCGACGGGGTGCACAGCCTCACCCGCACCGCCCATGCCGACACGTTCGGCCCCCGCCTCACCACCCACCGCTGCCGTTACATCTGGCTCGCCGCGGACTTCGCCCTCGACGCGTTCCGCTTCGAGATCGCCGAGACCGCGCACGGTGTCATGCAGCTCCACGGCTACCCTTTTTCCGCCGGCGCCTCCACCGTCATCGTGGAGATGCGCGAGGAGGTGTGGCGCGCCGCCGGATTCGACACCGGGGACGTGACGGAGTCGATCGCACGCTGCGGCGACGTCTTCCGCGAGACGCTCGGCGGCCGGCCGCTGCGGTCGAACAACTCCGGCTGGCTCACGTTCCGTACCGTCGTCAACGCCCGCTGGTCGCACGGCAACACGGTGCTCATCGGCGACGCCGCCCACACCGCCCACTTCTCGATCGGCTCCGGAACCAAACTTGCCGTGGAGGACGCCCTCGCGCTCGCCGCCTGCGTCGAGGAACACCCCGACCTGCCCGCCGCGCTGGCCGCGTACGAGGCCGAACGCCGACCGGTCGTCGAGTCGACCCAGCGGGCCGCGGCGGCCAGTCTGCGCTGGTTCGAGGAGCTGGCCACCTACGTCGACCAGCCGCCTCGCCAGTTCGCGTTCAACCTCCTCACCCGCAGCCGCCGCGTCACCCACGACAACCTGCGGATGCGCGACGCCTCCTTCACCGCTGCCGTCGAGGAGGAGTTCGCCGCGCCCTTTGGCACCCCGCCCATGTTCACGCCGCTGCGGCTGCGCGGTCTCGCGCTCCGCAACCGTGTCGTCGTCTCGCCGATGGACATGTACTCGGCCGTCGACGGCGTCCCCGGCGACTTCCACCTCGTCCACCTGGGCGCCCGCGCGCTCGGCGGGGCCGGGCTCGTCATGACGGAAATGGTGTGCGTGAGCGCCGAAGGCCGCATCACTCCAGGCTGCGCCGGGCTCTACACCGCGGAACAGGCCGCCGCCTGGGCGCGGATCACCGACTTCGTCCACGCGAGCTCACCCGGCACCGCCATCGGCGTCCAGCTCGGCCACTCCGGGCGCAAGGGCTCCACCAAGCTCATGTGGGAGGGCATCGACCAGCCCCTCGACCACGGCGACTGGCCCGTGGTCGCCGCCTCCCCGGTCCCTTACACGGGCGTCAGCCAGGTTCCGCACGCCCTGGACCGGGCCGGACTCGACGCCGTGCGCGAACAGTTCGCGGCGGCGGCCCGGCACGCCGACCACGCCGGTTTCGACCTGCTCGAACTCCACTGCGCGCATGGCTATCTGCTGTCCGGCTTCCTCTCGCCGCTCACCAACCACCGCACCGACACGTACGGGGGGTCGTTGCGGGCCCGGCTCCGCTTCCCCCTCGAGGTCTTCGACGCGGTCCGCGCCGCATGGCCCGACGACCGCCCGATGACCGTCCGCATCTCCGCCACGGACTGGGCCGAGGGCGGCACCACGGCCGAGGACGCCGTCGAGATCGCCCGCGCCTTCGCCGCCCACGGGGCCGACGCCATCGACGTGTCGACCGGGCAGGTCGTCGCCGACGAACGCCCCGAGTTCGGCCGCTCCTACCAGACCCCGTACGCCGACCGGATCCGCAACACGGTGGGCGTGCCCGTCATCGCGGTCGGCGCGATCTCCTCCTGGGACGACGTCAACTCCCTCCTGCTCGCGGGCCGGACCGACCTCTGCGCCCTGGGCCGCCCGCATCTCTACGACCCGCACTGGACGCTGCACGCCGCGGCCGAACAGGACTACGGCGGTCCAGGCGCGCCCTGGCCGCTCCCGTACCGCGCGGGCAGCCGCACCCCGCCGACCGGCCGCACCGACGCCCCGAAACCCCGGCTCACCCTGGGGTGACGGGCAGACACTCGTGGCAGAGGCACGGATCGGGGTGCGGCGCCCCGTGGTGGGCGTGCCGCTCCTCCCGCGCCACTTGCTCCAGCCGGGCGGCCAGCTCCTCGGCCTCCTCCCTTGTGAGGTCGACCTGCTCCGAGCATCTGCGCAGTACCGCCGGTGCGTACACCGACCGGGCCCGGAAGGTGTGCAGATGACGGGTCCCCATGTCGATGGTGATCCAGCGACCGGTGTTCCGGGCGTGCCCCACCGCCGTCAGCTGTTGGTTCCCCGCCCCCGGGTAGGAGGCGACGACGTACACCCTGGCCCCGCCCCGGTACGTCTTCGTCCCGGGCCGCAACTCCCGGCCCAGGGGCCCGTACCGCCGCCACCGCACCACGGTCGCCGCGACCAGCCACCGGGGTTTCAGGAGTCCGACGGGTTCGGGCGACGGGGGCTCGGCGGATTCGAGGGGCCGGGGCCCGGGGCGCCCGCTCATCGTTCCGCCGCGCCGAGCAGCAGGCGGTCCGAGACCGGCCGGTAGCCGATGCGGCGGTACACGCCGTTGCTCGTCGGATTCGCGAGATCGGTGAAGAGGAGCACCTGCGCCGCGCCGGCCTTCCGCGCCGCCCGGCTCGCCTCCGCCGTGACCGCGGCCGCGTACCCGCGGCGGCGGTGCTCGGGCGGCGTATAGACCGGGGCGACCCGCACCACGCCGGCGATGCGTGGTGAGACACCGGCCATCGACACCGGGACGCCGCCGTCCTCCCAGAGGACCAGCCCGCCGGACGCCGTCCGCTCGTCCACCAGCCGCTCGGCATGGGCGACGGACTGGCCGGTGCTCTCGCCGAACGCGTGGTGCCAGCGCACCAGCAGCTCCCGGTCGGCGGGCGTGGCGGTCCTGGCCCGGCCCGATGGCGCGGGGACGGGCGGCGTCAGTGTCCCCAGACGGTGGAGCCGCTGCTCCTGGACGACCCGGTGACCGGGCCAGAGGGCGGTGGCCAGGGCCTCGGCGGTGGCCCGGTCCGCGTTGACCGCCGTCGGGACGGCGCCCGTCCCGGGCAGCGCGGCGGCCAGCGGACCGACCGCCTCCGGGGCGACGAGGCCGAGCAACGGCGGATACGGCGCAGTCTCCACCAGCGTCCCCGCGACCTCGCCGTCCGCGCCGCGCCACCACCCCAGCAGCGGATCGGCGTCACCGTAGGCATGGGGGCCGCCCAGCCGCAGGGCGGCGGTGACGGTCAGAACCAGGGTGTTCTCGGCGGGCCGGGCGGTCAGCGAGGCCCCGGCCGCGTCGAGGAACACCTCGACGTCACGGGTGAAGGTCCAGGTCATGCCTCATCCTGCCGGGAGCGACGGGTACGCGGCATCCGCATTTGCGGTCAGGCCCCTCCGGGGCGCTCGTCGCGCAGGCGGAAGCGTTGCAGTTTCCCGGTCGCCGTGCGGGGGAGGACGGGCAGGAACTCGACGACGCGCGGGCACTTGTACGGGGACAGCTCGCCCTTCACGTACGTGCGCAACTCCTCGGCCGACGACTGCGCGCCCGCACGCAGGACCACGTACGCCACCACGATCCGGCCGCGCAGCTCGTCCGCCCTGCCCACCACCGCCGCCTCCGCGACCGAGGGGTGGCGCAGGAGGACGTCCTCGACCTCGGGGCCCGCGATGTTGTAGCCGGAGGAGACGATCATGTCGTCCGCGCGGGCGACGTAGCGGAAGTAGCCGTCCGCGTCCCGCACGTAGGTGTCGCCGGTGATGTTCCAGCCGTGCGCCACGTATTCCCGCTGGCGTTCGTCGGCGAGGTAGCGGCAGCCGATGGGACCGCGCACCGCGAGGAGACCGGGTTCCCCGTCCGGCACCGGACGCCCCTCGCGGTCCAGCACCCGGGCCTGCCAGCCGGGCACGGGGACCCCGGTGGTGCCGGGGCGGATCGCGTCGTCGGCGGCCGAGAGGAAGATGTGCAGCAGCTCGGTGGCGCCGATGCCGTTGATGATGCGCAGTCCCGTCCGCTCGTACCAGGCCCGCCAGGTGGCGGCCGGAAGGTTCTCCCCGGCGGAGACACAGCGCCGCAGCGCGCTCAGATCGTGCGCGTCCACGTGATCGAGCATCAGACGGTAGGCGGTCGGCGCGGTGAACAGCACCGAGACACGGTGGGCGGCGAGTGCGGGCAGCAGCCGGTCCGGTCCGGACTGTTCCAGCAGCAGCGCACTGGCACCGGCCCGGAGCGGGAATATCACCAGCCCGCCGAGCCCGAAGGTGAAGCCGAGCGGCGGACTTCCCGCGAACACGTCGTCGGGCGTGGGGCGCAGCACATGGCGCGAGAACGTGTCCGCGACGGCGAGCACGTCCCGGTGGAAGTGCATGCAGCCCTTGGGCCGCCCGGTCGTGCCCGAGGTGAACGCGATCAGCGCGACGTCGTCCGCCGCCGTGTCCACCGGGGTGTACGGGCCCGTTCCGACCCCGCTTCCGGCTCCGCCGCCGCTTCCGGTCAGGCGGAGGAGATCGTCCGGTGCGCCGCCCCCGTACGCCGTGATCCGCAGCCCGGGTACCTCCGCCCGCACCAGGTCGTCGACCGCCCGGACGTCGCACAGGGCGTGGCTCACCCGGGCGATCGAGCAGATGGTGGCGAGTTCGGCCGCCCGCTGCCGGTCCAGGACCGTGACGGCGATGGCGCCCGCCTTCAGCACCGCGAGCCAACAGGCGGCCAGATGAGGGGTGCTGGGGCCGCGCAGCAGTACCCGGTTGCCGGGGACGACCCCCAGAACGGAGGTCAGGACGTGGGCGATCCGGTCCACCCGCTCCCGCAGTTCCCCGTAGCTCCACACCCCGCCGTCGGGGGTACGGAAGGCGGGGCGGTCCGGGCCGAGCCGGTCGACGGTCCGGTCCAGGAGTTCCGCCGCGCAGTTGAGGCGAGCGGGATAGCGCAGTTCGGGGAGATCGAAGAGCAGGTCCGGCCACTGGTCCGGGGGAGGAAGGTGTTCCCGGGCGAAGGTGTCGAGGTGCGCTGAGGTCTTCGGGTCCATGAAGGATCGCCCCCTTGTCGCCTCTGGAGCGTATCGTTCGGGTGACGGTAGTCAACGGTCCGCGATAGAGGAATGGGCGCGAAACCGTCGAAGGGCCGGCGTGCGGGCCGGGTACGGAACATGACGTACCGAGAGGTCCGGTGGGCCGGGGACGGAAGAACGGGGAAGACGACAGAACGAGAAGGACGACTCAGACGAGACGCGACAGGAGAGACGCCGTGATGACGGCATTCTCGCTCGATCCGGGACAGACCTCGTGGTGCGAGGAGTTGAGAGCCCTCGCCGAACAGCGACTGCGCCCCCTCGCCGAGAAGGGCGAACCGGGCCATGTCAACCGGCCCCTGATCGCCGCACTCGGCGAGTCGGGTCTGCTCGACCGGATGCTCGACTCCGGTGCCCTCGACCTCTGCCTGCTCCGTGAGTCCCTGGCCCGCGGCTGCACCGAGGCGGAGACCGCGCTGGCCCTCCAGGGTCTCGGCACCCACCCGGTGCTGCGGGCCGGCACATCCGCCCAGCGCGCGCGCTGGCTGCCCGAGGTGCGGGCGGGGCGGGCCGTGGCCGCCTTCGCGCTCAGCGAACCGGGTGCCGGCTCCGACGCGGCGGCCCTCACCCTGCACGCCGAACCCGACTCCGGCACCGGCTCCGTTCCGGGCCGCGGCTGGCGGCTGACCGGTGAGAAGTGCTGGATCTCCAACGCCCCGGAGGCCGACTTCTACACCGTCTTCGCCCGCACGACCCGGGGCGCCGGATCGCGGGGCGTCACCGCGTTCCTCGTCCCCGCCGACCGCCCCGGGCTCACCGGCACCGCACTGGACATGCTCTCCCCGCACCCCATCGGGACCCTGTGCTTCGACGGTGTCCCCGTCACCGTCGAGGACGTGCTCGGCGAACCGGACCGGGGCTTCCGGGTCGCCATGGACACCCTCAACCTGTTCCGTCCCAGCGTGGGCGCGTTCGCCGTGGGCATGGCCCGTGCCGCTCTGGACGCCACGCTCGCCCACACCGCCGAACGCATCGCGTTCAAAGGCCCGTTGAAGGATCTCCAGGCCGTCTCCCACCAGGTCGCCGAGATGGCCACCCGCACCGAGGCCGCGCGGCTCCTGGTGTACGCGGCCGCCGCCGCGTACGACGCGGGCGAGCCGGGCGTGCCGCGCCGGGCGGCCATGGCGAAGCTGTACGCCACCGAGACCGCGCAGTACGTCGTCGACATCGCCGTCCAACTGCACGGCGCCCGCGCCCTGCGCCGCGGCCACCTCCTCGAACACCTCTACCGGGAGGTCCGCGCGCCACGGATCTACGAGGGCGCCAGCGAGGTCCAGCGCACCGTCATCGCCCGGGAGCTGTACGCGAACAAGGAGGCGTCCGCATGAGTCCGGTGCACCGGATCAACCCCGCCGAACTCTCGCCCCCGGCGGGGTTCTCGCATGCCACGACCGCCGTCGGCGGTCAACTGGTGTTCCTGGCAGGACAGACCGCGCTCGACGTGGACGGCAAGGTCGTCGGCACCACACTGCCCGAGCAGTTCGCGACGGCGCTCGCCAACCTGCTCACCGCCCTGCGGGCGGCGGGCGGCGCACCGGCGGACCTGGCCCGGGTCACGGTGTACGCCACCGACGTGGCCGATTACCGGGCCCGGGCCGGTGAACTGGGCCGGATATGGCGCCGGTTGGCGGGCCGTGACTACCCGGCGATGGCGGTCATCGGGGTGGCGAGACTCTGGGACGAGCAGGCGCTCGTCGAGCTCGACGGGGTGGCGGTCCTGCCCTGAGCCCTCGGCCGGGCCCCGAACGCGCTGAGCCGGTGTGGACGTCCTGAGCCGGCGTGAACGCGCCGGTCGGGCCGCGAACGCGCCGGGTCGGGGCGGGCGTACGGGGACCACCGGCCCCGCACGCCTGCCCGCCCGCATGCACGCCCGACCCCGTCCAACCCTTGCGGCCTCCGCCCTCGCCCGGGAAGGGGCGGTGGCGCAGGCCCGGAACAGGTGCGGGAGGCGGGCGCCGGTCAGTAGGGCTTCACCAGCGCGTGGGCCGCGCCCGGTATGCCGATCTTCAGCAGCTCGTCCTCCTCGGGCGTGGTCTCCCGGCCGGTCTCCTGCTTGAGCACGGCACGCGACATGGCCTGCACCCACATGGCCCGGGGGCGGCGGCGGGCCTCCCACGCGTCGAGGGCGGCGGCCACGTCGTCCTCGGTGTCCAGCGACTGCGCGAGCACCAGCGCGTCCTCGACGGCCATCGCCGCACCCTGCGCGAGGTGCGGGGTGGAGGCGTGCGCGGCGTCGCCGGCCAGCACCACCCGGCCGACGTGCCACGGCTCCTCGACCGTCACCTGGGAGATGCGCGAGTACACCACCGCGGCCGGGTCGGTGACCGTGGCGAGCGCCTCGGCGACCGGACCGGAGAACATCGTCAGCCGCTGCGCGAGCTGCTCGTGGGCCCGCTCCGGGTCCGGACGGAAGTCCTCGGACTCCGCGAACACCGCGGCCAGATACATGAGTTCGTCGGTGATCGGGGTCAGCAGAGCCTTGGTGTCCTCGCCGGCGGTGCCCATCACCACACCCCGGACCCCGGGCTGCCTGGGCACCGTCACCCGCCAGTTGGCGAAGCCGGTGTACTCGGGCACGTAACGGTCCCCGTACAGCCGGGTGCGCAGCGGCGAACCGATTCCGTCGAAGCCGACGACCAGGTCCCAGCGACCGGTGGAGCCGTCGGAGAGGGTGACGTCCACGCCGGTGCCGTCGTCGGTCAGTTCGGTGATGGTGGTGCCGAAGCGGACCGTGGCGCCCGCGGCGACCGCGGCGGCGTTCAGCACCCGTGCCAGGGCGGGGCGCGGGATGCCGTTGTTGGAGGGGGCGCCGTCCATCCTCGGCTGCGGTATCTCGGCGAGCGTCCTGCCCGTCGGGTCGACGATGGTCAGGACCTCCCACTCGAAGCCCGCCTGGAGGCAGTCGCCGAGGACCCCGATCTCGCGCATCACGTGCAGGGCGTTGGACGGCTGGATGATGCCGACGCCCAGCGCGTCCAGTTCGTCGCGGAGTTCGGCGACCTCGACGGTGTGGCCGCGTCGGCCCAGTGCCGTGGCGAGAGCGAGCCCGCCGATACCGCCGCCATGAATCAGGACACGCAGGGGTGATGCCATCTCGGAACTCTCCAGAACGGGGGAAGGGCGAAACGAAGGGGAAGAGGGACGGGAAAGGGGGAGAAAGAGGGAAGGCGGGGGCGGAACGAGGGGGAGAGGGCCGTGCGGGGCGTCAGCCGACCGTCGTGGGCAGACTCATCAGATGGTCCACCAGCGCCAGCAGCACGTCGCGGGAGAACGGCCGCTCGCGGACGTCGCCGATCAGCAGCGGTACCTGCGGATCGAGGTCGAGCGCGGCCCTGATCTCTTCCGGTGTACGGGTGTTGTGGCCGTGGAAGCAGTTGATCGCCACGACGAACGGGATGTTCCGGCTCTCGTAGAAGTCGATCGAGGCGAAACTCGTCCCCAGCCTGCGGGTGTCGGCGATCACCACACCACCCAGCGCCCCGTTGACCAGGTCGTTCCACATGAACCAGAAGCGCTCCTGGCCGGGAGTGCCGAAGAGGTAGACCACCAGCTCGGGGCTGACCGTGATCCGGCCGAAGTCCAGGGCCACGGTGGTGGTGTCCTTCTGGCCGACGCCGGCCAGGTCGTCGACGCCGACGCTGGCCTGGGTCAGATACTCCTCCGTGCTCAGCGGGGTGACCTCGCTGACGGCGCCGACCATGGTGGTCTTGCCGACGCCGAAACCTCCGGCGATGAGGATCTTGACGGCGGCGGGTGCCGCCTGACTGATTGTCATGTTGGTTCAAAGTCTCCGGAGTCCGTCACGAACGGCGGCCAGCAGGCCCATGTCGGCGCCGCCGGCCGCCCGCGCCACCGAGAGCGGCGCGCGGGCCGTCAGCAGGCCCTGGGCGACGAGGTCGGCCAGCAGGATCTTGGTCACCGACACCGGGAGGCCGAGGTCGGACGCGACCTCGGCGACCGCGGACGGCCGGCGGCAGCGCTCCAGGATCAGCCGGTGCTCCGGCTGGAGCCGCCCCGGCAGGATCGGCGCGCCGTTCTCGTCCCTGGGGTCCTGCGCGGTCGTCAGCACGGTGATGAGGCTGAAGTCGTCGCGCTCGGGAGCGGTCCGGCCCCGGGTGATGGTGTACGGGCGCACCATCGTGCCCGCCCCGTCCTCCCCGGTGTCCTCATCCCAGTACGGGGTCACGCGCGCTGCCCGTCCCCGGTACCGAAGGCGTCGAACTCGCTGCGGGCCGGGGTGGAGAGCTTCTGGCCGACCTGCTGGACGAGGTTGTGCATGGCGAGGGACATGATCTCGGCGTCCACCTCCTGGGAGGCGATCACGGCCAGGTGGGTGCCCTGCGCGGCCGAGATGATGAACAGCCACAGGTCCGCGAGTTCCACGATCACCTGGTGGACGCCGCCGCCGTCGAAGAGCTGGCCGACGCCGCGGGCCAGGCTCTGCTGACCGGTGCAGATGGCGGCCAGCCGCTCGGCGTCGGCGCGCTCGATGGTGCGCGAGTGGCTCACCACGAGACCGTCGTCGGAGAGCAGGACGGCGTTGCGGGTTTCGGCCACCGAGTCCACCAGGCCGTCGAGCAGCCAGTCGAGGTCCTGGTGTGTGGCGGTTGTGCGTGTCATGACCGATCTTCTCTCGTGGTGTGCGGTGTGGCGGGCGGCGCGGGGCGCGGTGTCGTCTCCGCGGTCGCGCGGGCCGCGCGCGACCGGCGCTGGAAGGCACCGATGGCCGCTCCGGCCCGGCGCGGGGCCGGTCGCGCCTGCGGGTTCTCGTCCGGGCCCGGCGGTCGGGGCACGGTGTTGCGGGGGGCCGGGCCGACCCGCAGCTCGTCCACCAGGCTGGCCTGCCGGACGCGGCGCGGCAGCGGCGGTTCCGTACCGGGCGCGGGCAGGGCGCCCCCGGCGGGCAGCGCGGGCCGGCCGGAGCCGTTCTCCGCCCGGACGGCGTCCGGGTCCGGCGGTGCCGGATGATCCGGCTCGGACACCGGCAGCCGTGCCGGGCGGTTGTCACCCGGCCCGGGCCGGCGGGTGCCGGGGACCGGGAGGCCGAAGGCGTCCGCGGGGCCCGTGAGACCTGCGGGCCCGGCGAGAGGCGGGTGACCGGACTCGGCGCCGGCGGAGTACGGGGCGGGGTACGGCTGTTCCGGTCGCTGGTACGCCCCTGCGGGGGCGGGGTACGACGGCGGCGGGTCCACCGGGTACTGCCCGGCGGCTGTCATGTAGGGCTGTTCGTCCGTGCCGTACGGGGACGGGGGCGGGGCGAACGGCCCGGCGGGCGCGGCGGTGTACGTGTCGCCGGTGGGCGCGGGCGCACCGTACCGCTCCTGCGGCACCGGGTCGTGCGGTGCGGGATCGGCGTTCTTCGGGGCCGGGTACGGCTGTTCGTTCTCCGTCGCCGCGTAGGGGGGTTCCTGAACACCTCCCGGGTACGCGGTTCCGGACGGCTGCCCGGGCTGCTCGGTGGCTTGGTACGGCTGCCCGGGCTGTTCGGTGGTCCGGTGCGGCTGCTGGGCGTAAGGGGCGCCCGCCGCGTTGAGCGCGGTGACATCGGCCAGGGCCCGGCCCTGGACGCGGGTGGGCAGCGGATCCCCGGCGGCCGTCTCCGACGCCGACGCCGGTGCCGGAGCGGACGCGGGTGCCGGTGCCGGTGCGGCGGCCGGGGACGGCACGCCGACCGGGCCGGAGTTCGGTGCGGGGACGGTGAGTTCGTCGGGGACGAGCAGGACCACGCGGGTGCCGCCGTACGCCGAGGAGCGGAACTCCACCCGCAGCCCGTGCTGGCTCGCGAGCCGTGCGATCACGTACAGGCCGAGCCGGATGTCGTCGGAGTGGGCCAGCACGTCCATCCGGGGCGGCCGGACCATCAGCTCGTTGGCCGCGGCCAACTGCTCCTCGTCCATCCCCAGGCCCCGGTCCTCGACCTCGATGGCCAGACCGCGGCTCACCTTGGCCGCGCGGACCTCGACCGGGCTCGGCGGCCGGGAGAAGGTGAGCGCGTTCTCGATGAGCTCGGCCAGCACGTGCGTGACCGGGCCGACGGCCCGTTCCGAGAGCCAGGGACTGTCGTCCAGGTCCAGCATCACACGCCGGTAGTCCTGCACCTCGCCCTGTGCGGAACGCATCACGTCCAGCAGCGCAACCGGCTTGCGCCAGCGCCGGTGCGGCGTGCCGCCCGCGAGGATCACGAGGTTCTCCTCGTACCGGCGCAGACGTGCGGTGAGGTGGTCGAGGTCGAAGAGACCCTCCAGGATCTCGGGGTCCTCGTGCTTGCGCTCCAGGTCGTCCAGCTTCCTCAGCTGCTGGCCGATCAACTGCTGGGTGCGGCGGGCGATGCGCTGGAGCAGCTTCTCGAACCCGCGGTGCTGGTCGGCCTGCTGGACGGCCGCCGTCAGCGCGCTGGTGCGCGCCAGGTTGAGGGCGTGACCGAGTCGGGCCAGTTCGTCGCCCTCGCCGCTCTTGGCGTCCTGCTCGATGGCGCGGGCCTCGGCCTCGACGTCGATGCGTTCGCCGCCGGCCAGCCGCTCGACCACGTCGGGCAGCGCCTTCTCCAGCTCCTCGGCCCGTTCCTGGAGGCCGCCGATCCGGCGGCGGAGGTTACGGGTCAGGCGCCAGGTGGTCCAGATGACCGCGATGACGGCGAGCAGCCCGATCACCGTGGTCAGCACCATCTTGAACAGCAGGGACAGCACACCGCTCTTGCCCTCGTCGACCACGGAGGCGGTGCGCTTCTCCAGCAGGTCGACGAGCTGCTCGTTCACCTCGTCCATCGCGCCGCGCCAGGTCTTCTCTTCGGCGTCGAGGGCGACGAAGCCGGAGTCGTCGGCCTCCATGGGGCGCAGTACCTGGTTCTCCACGCGCGTCTTGGTCTTCCAGGCCCGGCTGTGGGTCAGCTCCTCCCACGCGGCCCTCTCGTCCTTCGACAGGTAGGGCACGACGTGGGTGGAGTACAGGAGCGGCTGGCCCGTGACGACCTCCCGCACCTGGGCGAGGTCCTCGTTGCTGAGCTCCCCCTTGGACCAGCCGCGCGCCAGCAGGGCCTCCGAGCGGGAGATCATCTCCTTGGTCCAGAAGAGGTCGACGAGCGGCTGGGAGATCGTGGTGATCCGGCCGTTGTCGACGTGGCTGAGTGCCGCGAAGAGCTCGAGATCCACCGCGATCAGGTCCGAGTAGTACTCGTACACGGCCTTCTGCTGCCCGGCGCCGCCGTCGTCGACGAGAGCGCGCTGGGCGGGCAGTTGGCCGAGCGCGGCGCGTGCCGTGCGAACGGCGTCACGGACCTCGGCGGGGGCGTCGTCGGCCGCCACGTCGGAGAGTGCCTGGAAGCTCTCGGCGGCGTCGTCGGTCAGCTCGCGCTGCCGCCTCAGCTCCTCCTCGGCGCCCTTGCGGCCGTCCAGTACGTCGGCGCTGAGCCGCCGTTCTTCCTGGAGGTTGTAGTACACGATGTTGGACGGCTGACCCGCCTTCTCGGCCAACCGGCCCTGGTCCGCCTGCCGCTGAAAATCCAGCAGGGTCTGGCCACTGGTGACGGCCCAGAGGGCGGCCAGTGCGACTCCCGGAACGATGGCCAGTACGAGAAGGGCTGTCCGCAGCGACATGGTGGTCGATTTGGTCCGCCGTGAGACGCGCGTGCGCAGGGCGTACTCCTAGAGGATGGTGCCAGCCTCGGGACTGGTCAAATCCGTTGAGAACTTCGACAGACAGATAGTAGTCACACTGCAAAAAATGAAAAGAAAGTGGTCTCACAGGTGCATTACTGATCACACACGGTGTCACCACAAGGTCCGGAAGCGCCCGTTCCGTGCCGTTTCGGCTAGCGGGCCGCGCTGCCCGTGCGGACGCCCGGGCGTCCGCGCCCGGCCGTGGTGGACGCGGGGCGCCGGGGCGGGCGCGGCGTGCCGTGGGGGTGAGATGCGGTCGGAGATATATCTGTATTGAGTGGCTTTTGTCCTTGATGCATCGTTCTGTTTTCCCCCTCCGGCCGGGGCGGGCGCGGGGCGCCTGGTGGCGCGGGCGGCCTACCGCACCGGCCAGATCGACCACAGCGAGCTGCTCTTCGACGCACTCGACGAGCAACTGACCGAGGAGAACCGACCATGCTGCGCGTCACCGACACCCGCACCGGCCGCCTCGTGGACGTACCCGCCGCGCCGCGCCGACTGCTGCGCAGCCACGTCCACCTGCCCGGCCTCGACGCGGGGACGGCCGACGGCACCGGCATCCGGCCGGTCCATCTGCGCGTGATGCTGGTCGGCGACGTGCTCGCGCGCGTCGCGGAGCTCCAGGGCCTGCAGGTCGTCACGGTCCTCACCACCACCCCGCATCCGGCCGAGGACCGGCTCCGGGCGCTCGACCGTGTCATGGCCGTGCTGGGCATCCACCCGCCCGTCGTCGTGGGAGCCCGTCACCCGGACGCCGCGCTCGGCGGCCCCGCCGACGTCCACGTGACCGCCCGGGGCGGCGGCCCGGCCGATGCCACGAGCGGGGTCCGGATCGAGGCGGGTCCGGTCACCACTCTCCCGTCCGGCGAGGACACTCCGCCCGGCCGTCCCCACACCCCGGACCGCCCGGACCGCGCCGGAGCCGAGGCCGCCGCACCTGCCGTGCCCGACGCGGTCGACACCCCCGTCACGCCGGCCGCGCCCGACCTGGTCGCCATGCCCGACGCGGTCGCCACGGCCGGGTCGGACGCGGCCGATCCGCTCGCCCTGCGCCTGCTGCTGCTCGGGCACCCCTACGCTTCACCGGTGAGCGTCACCGGCGAGGCCCTGGCCGCCGCCCGGCACACGCTGCGCGAGTGGCGCCGACAGGTGGCCGACTGGGCAGGCGAACCGTCCGCGCCGATCCCCGCCGAACTGCTGCGCCGGTCGCACGAGGCGCTCGCCGAGGACCTCGGTGTCCACGCCGTCCTGGATTTGCTGGTCGACGCGGCGGCCCGGGGCGATGTGCGGCCCGGCGCCAAGTTCGAGACCTTCGCCCATCTCGACCGCGTTCTCGGCCTGGACCTCGCCCGCGAGATCGGGCACTGAACCGCTGCCGACGTACGTCCGTGCCACCGCGCCGCACCGCCTCCCCGCAGGGATCGCGCGGGTCCCCGCGGAGAGGAGTCCCGCTCCTGGTCACGGATGCGAGCGACGCACGGCCACGGCAGGCGGCCGGGGTCGGGGTCGGGCGTGCTCGGGCAGGAGGCCGGCGAGCAGATCGCGGATGCGCTGCTCGATCTCGTCCCGGATGGGACGGACCGCTTCGACGCCTTGCCCGGCGGGATCCTCCAGTCTCCAGTCGAGGTACTTCTTGCCGGGGAAGACGGGGCAGGTGTCGCCGCACCCCATGGTGATCACGACGTCGGACGCCTGTACGGCTTCCACGGTCAGCACTTTCGGGGTCTCGGCGGCGATGTCGATGCCGACTTCCGCCAGCGCCTCGACCACGGCCGGGTTGACGGCGTCGGCCGGAGCGGATCCGGCGGAGCGGACCTGAACGGCGTCGCCCGCGAGGTGGGTGAGGAAGGCGGCGGCCATCTGGGAGCGGCCGGCGTTGTGGACGCAGACGAACAGGACCGACGGCTTCGGGCTCTCAGACACGGGCGGAACCTTCGGGGGACGTCGCCGGTTCGGCGGCGGGGCAGGGCGGGGGGAAGTAACGGCGGGCGGCCAGGGCGACGTGGACCAGACCGATCAGGACAGGGACCTCGATGAGGGGGCCGACGACTCCGGCGAGCGCCTGGCCGGAGGCGGCGCCGAAGGTGGCGACGGCGACCGCGATGGCCAGTTCGAAGTTGTTGCCCGCCGCGGTGAACGCCAGCGTGGTGGCCTTCGGGTAGTCCAGTCCGACCGCGCGGCCGACGGCCATGGACCCGGCCCACATCACGGCGAAGTACACCAGGAGCGGCAGGGCGATCCGGGCGACGTCGAGCGGCCGGGAGGTGACGGCCTCGCCCTGGAGGGCGAACAGGACGACGATCGTGAACAGCAGCCCGTACAGGGCGAACGGGCCGATGCGCGGGACGAGCTTGGTCTCGTACCAGATACGGCCCCGGGCCTTCTCGCCCAGGCGACGGGTCAGGAACCCGGCGGCGAGTGGGATGCCGAGGAAGACGAGCACGGAGCGGGCGATCTCCTGGGCGGAGACGTCGAGCGCGGTCTGCTCCAGGCCGAGCCATCCCGGCAGCACGGTCAGGTAGAACCAGCCGAGCAGGCCGAAGGCGACGACCTGGAACACCGAGTTGAGGGCGACCAGGACGGCGGCCGCCTCGCGGTCGCCGCAGGCGAGGTCGTTCCAGATGATGACCATGGCGATGCAGCGGGCCAGGCCGACGATGATCAGCCCGGTGCGGTACTCGGGCAGGTCCGGCAGGAACACCCAGGCCAGGGCGAACATCAGCGCCGGACCGACGAGCCAGTTCAGGACCAGCGACGGGACGAGCAGGCGCCGGTCGCGGGTGACGGTGTCGAGACGGTCGTAGCGGACCTTCGCGAGCACCGGATACATCATCACCAGCAGGCCGAGTGCGATGGGCAGGGAGACGCCGGCGACGGTGGCTCCGGCGAGCACGTCGCCGAGGCCGGGAACGACGCGGCCCAGCCCCAGACCGACGGCCATCGCGGCGAGGATCCACACGGCGAGGTAGCGGTCGAGGAACGACAGCCGCCGGGCCACCGGCATGGCAGAGGTCCCCTCGCCGCTCACGAGGCGGCCCCGGCAGGGGCGTTTTCGGGAAGAGACTGCCCGGCGGGGCGGGTGAGGATCCGGGCGATGCGGTCGGTCATCTCGGGCAGCAGTCGGTAGTACACCCAGGTGCCGCGTCGTTCGGAGTCGATGAGCCCGGCCTGCTTCAGCAGCTTGAGGTGGTGGGAGATCGTCGGCTGCGACAGGTCGAAGGCCGGGGTGAGGTCGCAGACGCAGACCTCGCCTCCCGCGCGGGAGGCGATCAGCGACAGCAGCCGCAGCCGCACCGGGTCACCGAGCGCCTTGAACACCTTCGCCAGCGTCTCGGCCCGGTCCTCGTCCAGTGGGGTGGTCAGCAGGGTGGGGCAGCATCCCTCGGCGCCGTCCCGGCCGAGCGCCACGCGTTCTTGTTTCGACATGCTTCTATGTTGACGTTCTTCGATTCAAGGCGCAAGGTTGCATCGACCGACATCGATGCAACGTGATCGGGGAAACTGTCATGTCCCGTGTCCAGCTCGCACTCAACGTCGCCGACCTCGAAGGCTCGGTGGCCTTTTACTCCAAGCTGTTCGGCGTGGAGCCGGCCAAGCGCCGCCCCGGCTACGCCAACTTCGCCATCACCACCCCGCCGCTCAAGCTTGTCCTCATCGAGGGCGAGCCCGGCCAGGCCACCCGCCTGGACCACCTCGGTGTCGAGGTCGCCACGACCGACGAGGTGACGGCGGCGACCACCCGTCTCAAGGAGGCGGGGCTCGCGACGTTCGAGGAGAACGACACGTCCTGCTGCTACGCACTCCAGGACAAGGTGTGGGTGCACGGTCCTGGCGAGGAGCCGTGGGAGGTCTACGTCGTCAAGGCCGACGCCGACCGGCTGGGCAAGAGCCCCGTCCTCGCCGAGGACACCTGCTGCTCCGGTCGGACGGGCACCGCCGAGCCTGCGGCTGAGACGTCCGCGCCGCCGACCGCGGGCGCCTGCGGCGGCTGAACCCGAACGGCCCTGTGCGTCCTTTGGCTCCGCCTCGCGGGAGACGGCCGATCGGTCGCCTCCCGCGTCCACGAGCCGGGCTCGTCGACGGGGGTGGGCCGGGGCCGGGGAGTCGTGCGTGGGGTGTGGCGATGTCCGTCCCCTCGGACGTCGGCGACGGCCGAGGGGAGCACGCCCACCCGCCGGCAGGGGCGGGGGACCGTACGGTGGCGTCCGGGGTGCGGACCGCGACCGCGGTCAGGTAGTGGGTGACAGGGGCCGGGGCCGCCCGTCCGCCGACCGGCGGACCGGTCGCGGTGAGCATCGAAGGCGGCAGGCGGGGAGGCGGAGGTCGATCGCTGTCGGGGGCGCCGTGGTCACCAGGTCAGTTGTTCACCGCGCAGGGCGTGCTCGTACATGCGTTGGGTCTTGTCGTTCGGGGGCACCTGTAACTCGTCGCCCAGCCGTTTGACGCAGAGCCGGTACCACCGCTGGACCTGCGTCAGCTGCCCCAGTTCGGCGTGCACGGAGATGAGCATGCGGTACGAATCCTCGTGGAGGGAGTCGACGGCCAGCATGCGCCGGCACACGTCGATGACGCCGAGGTGGTCGCCCTGCTTGAGGTGCCTCTCCGAGAGGAAGTTCAGCGCGACGAGTTGACGGCTTCTCAGCCACTCGCGCTGGGTGGCGGCCCAGTCGTCCGACAAGCCCGGTAGGAATTCCCCTTCGTAGAGTTCGCTCGCTTTGCTGTAGAGCTCGTCCGCGTGGTGGAGGTCGTGACGTCTCTGGGCGTGGTATGCCCGGTCGACCAGTGATTCGAATTCGTTGAAGTCGGTCCAGACGTTACGAGTTTCCAGCTTGTAGCCGGATTCGTACGTATGTACGCGCAGCGAGGATTTCAGATGCTCCGGACTGTGCAGCCGCTGCGCCTGTTGCAGTATTTTCCTGAGTGCGTGCACCGCCACTTTGAGCGAGCTGGAGTTGGTCGCCGTCGACGCATCGGGCCAGAGGGCGTCGTAGAGGCTGTCGCGTGGCACCACCTGATCCCGGTGCAGCAGCAGGAACTGAAGCAATTTCCGTGCCTTGCCGGCCTGCCATCTTTCAACAGGATCTCCGTTGAAAGTGACCTTGAAGGCGCCCAAAGCGCGTACCGAAATAGTACAGTCGCCACTCATGAAATTACCCGTTAACCTTTCTCGGTAACGTCTCGACATGCCCGGTGACGCCGACCGCGGCTCGTGGCTCGTGGCCCGTGGACCGCTCAGGCTCTCGACTTCCCCGCAGCGCGATGCCCCTGGCAGGGTCGATCCCGCCGAGGGCGCATACGACCGAGGGATTCCGCAGGGCCAGAGGCGTCACCTGCACCGCTGCGCTGGAAATCGTCCGCTTCACATCGCCGGGCACCTGGCCCGGCTGTCGGGAGAACGCCGTACCCGGCTACTCGGTATCGGCCGGATCCGCGCGCCCGGGGCTGCTCCGGGCAATGCCCTTCGGCGTGGTGTCGGCTCCTCGTCGGAGCCCGGGGCCGCCAACCGGCCCACGACAACGCACTGTCCACCCCCAACCTCCCCGTCGGCATCACCGTGCTCGTCCGCAACGCCCGTGTCAATCCCCCCGAGCTGTGGGGATCTTCTCGCCATGCGCTTCGTTTTGAAGTCGGCCGAGTGGCGAAGCACGCCTTCTCCCGGCGCGAGAAATCCCCTTCCGTGTGCTCGGCCCTCCGGGACTTTCGGCAGCGTTCCCCGCATCACCGGACGACGCCGGTCGCCCGCCGCCCGGGCGCGGACGCGTGTTGCCCCGACCTCATCGGTCCCGGATCACCCGGGAATGACGAGGTCGGTGCAACGAAGGGGGCATGGTCCCGTTCCTGCCATGCGCTGCGAAACGGCCGATCGGCCTTCCGCTTCCTCCGGTTGCGGGGTTGTGAAAGGAACCGGAAGGGCGTGCTCCGATCGCGCGCGAGCCGTATGGGCATCACGGGAGACTCACAGGCGGGTCGACGCCGGCCATCCCGTCGTTCGGAAATCGGCGGGACGATCCGAACCCACTGGACTCGGGGAACAGCGAGAGCCGTTCCCCGAGTCCAGTGGTGATCGATTGTGGCGTGGCAATTGCCTTTGCGCGGTGAATCGGGTGTCAGGCCCCCCGGACGGACGGGGAATCGGCTTTACCGGGCCTTGGCGAACCATTGACCACTCAGTGGTCGGTCGTCATGGACCGTCGACGGCTCGCGAGATCCCGGAGGGAGGTGCCCAGCGGCCGTGCCGGTGCCGCGCCGGCCAGCCGCCGCGCGAGATCCGCGACCACGGGTGCCTCGAACACCGTCCGGACCGTGAGTTCCAGGCCCAGGAACGAACGGGCGCGGTTCACCAGCTTCGCCGCCGTCATCGAACTCCCGCCGAGGGAGAAGAAGTTGTCCTCCCTGCCGACCGAGGTGACGTCCAGCACCTGCTCGATCAACAGGCACGCGTTGCGCTCCCACTCGTCGCGCGGCGGCTCACCACCGGGGGAGACGGCCGCGGACACCTCGGGCAGGGCCCGGTGGTCCAACTTGCCGTTGCCGGTCAAAGGCAACGCGTCGAGCGCGACGAAGGCGGACGGGACCATGTACTCCGGGAGCGTCGCGGCGGCGTGCCCGCGCAGTACCGAGGCGTCCGGGCAGCGCTCCCCGGGCGGCGGCACCACATAGGCGACCAGTTGCTTCTCCCCGGCGGCGGACGCCTTCGCCACCACGGCGACCTGCCCCACCCCGGGGCAGCCGGAGAGGACGCTCACGATCTCGTCCGGCTCGATGCGTACGCCGCGGATCTTCACCTGGCCGTCGGCGCGCCCGAGGTAGTCGAGCTGCCCGTCGGGCTGCCAACGGGCGAGGTCGCCCGAGCGGTACATGCGGGAGCCGGGCGGTCCGAAGGGGTCCGCGACGAAGCGCTCGCTCGTCAGCCCGGCGCGACCGAGGTACCCGCGCGCCACGCCGTCGCCCGCCAGGTACAGCTCGCCGACCACTCCGACCGGCACCGGGTTGAGCGACGCGTCCAGCACATACGTTTGACTGTTCCACACGGGTGCGCCGATCGGGGCCGTCGTGGGCCAGGCGTCCACGTCGTCCGGCAGGGTGTACGCGGTCACCACGTGGGTCTCCGACGGCCCGTAGTGGTTGTGGAGCCGGACCCAGGGGCGGCGCCGATGGAACGCGGCGACGTTCTCGGACAGCCGCAGCGCCTCGCCCGCCTGAAGCACGTGGCGCAGCGAGGCGAGCTCCAGATCCCGTTGGTCGGCCGCCTCGTACACACCGCTCATGACCAGATCGGGTGCGAACAACTCGGTCACCCGCTCCCGGTCCAGCCAGGCGGCGAGCTCCGCCGGGTCGAGCCTGGTCTCCTCCGTGGGGATCAGCAGCGTCTTGCCATTGAGCAGCGTCGCCAGGAACTCGTGGATGGAGGCGTCGAACGTGATCGAGCTGAACTGGGCCACCCGGGCCCCGGGTTCGGCCGGGACGGCGTGCCGGTTCCAGGCGAGCAGGTTGTCCAGCACCTGGTAGGTGACGACGACGCCCTTGGGCCGGCCGGTCGAACCGGAGGTGTAGATCACGTACGACGGCGACCGCGGGTCGGCTTGCGGATATTGAGCGCCCGTCAGGTTCTCCGGCGAGTGGCATCGCAGGGCCTCGACGGTCCCGGGCGCGTCGAGCCGCAGCACCGGGGCAGCGGGCGGCAACCCGCTCGCGGCGCCGGTCGTCACGACGAGCGCGGGCCGGCAGTCCTCGGTGATGTACGCGATCCGGTCAGGTGGGAACGACGGGTCCACCGGTACGTACACGGCGCCGGCCTTGAAGATCGCCAGAAAGGCGACCAGGAGCTCCGCGGAGCGCGGCAGCAGGACGCACACGTGGTCCTCGGGCCCGATTCCCCGGTCGACCAGCAGCCGGGCCAGACGATTGGCCCGGGCGTTGAGTTCACCGTACGAGAGCGTGGTCCCGGGATCCGTCACCGCGGTCGCGTCAGGTGTGCGGGCGGCCTGCGCCTCCATCTGCCGGCTCAGGGAGCCGGGCGGCAGCGCCGCGGCCGTGTCGTTCCAACCGAGCATGACCTGATGCCGCTCGGCGTCGTCGAGCAGACCGATCGAGGCGACCGGCCGGTCGGGGTCCTCGGCCACGGCTTCGAGCAGCAGGACGAGCCGTTCCAGGAGCCGTTCCACCGTCGCACGGTCGAACAGGTCGGTGGCGTACTCGACGGTCCCGGTCATCCCCGCGCACTCCCGGTCCTCGAAGCGATGTGCCGAGATGTTGAACAGCAGGTCGAACTTGGCCGTGCCCGTGCCGAGTTCCTCGGACGTCCCGGCCAGCGAGGGCAGCGAGAGACCCGTCTCGCCCGCGTCCTGGAACACCAGCATGGTCTGGAACAGCGGATGCCGCGCCTGCACGCGCAGCGGGTTGACCGCTTCCACCACATGCTCGAACGGCACGTCCTGGTGGTCCAGGGCGGCGAGCGTGGCCGTCCTCGCCCGCCCGAGCAGTTCGCGGAAGCCGACCCGCCCGGAGACATCGGTGCGCAGGACCACGGTGTTCACGAAGAACCCGACCAGGTCGTCGAGCAGTTCGTCGGGCCGTCCCGCGACCGCCGACCCCAGGGGGATGTCGTCACCGGCGCCCAGCCGGTGGAACAGCGCCGAGAGCGCCGCCTGCACGACCATGAAGAGCGTGCCGCCGTTCTCGCGGGCGAGCCCGGCCAGGCGGGCGTGCAGACCGGCGTCGATCCGCAACGCGATCCGCTCGCCGCGATGGCTCGCGACCGCCGGGCGCGGGCGGTCGAAGGGCAGCGCCAGCTCCTCGGGCAGGTCACACAACGCCTTGCGCCAGTACTCCAGCTGGGCCGCGAACCGGCTCCCCGGATCGTCCGCCGCGCCCAGCAGTTCACGCTGCCACAGGGTGTAGTCGGCGTACTGGATGGGGAGTTCGGCCCGGTCCGGAGCCGTTTTGGCGCACCTCGACGCGTACGCACGCTCCAGATCGCGGCCGAACGGGCCGTCGGACCAGCCGTCCGAAGCGATGTGGTGGAACACCAGGAGCAGCACGGACTCGTCGGCATCCACTTCGAACAGCACGGCGCGCAACGGAACGTCACGTGTCAGGTCGAACGGCACGGCCGCCGCCCGCCGCAGCTCCGCGTCCAGCCGCTCGGGGGCGCACCGGACGACCCGGAGCGGGGGGCGGGCGGACGCGGCGTCCAGCACGAGCTGGCAGGGCTCCCCGTCGGTCTCGGGATACACGGTGCGCAGGGCCTCGTGCCGCTCCACCACATCGCCCAGCGCGGCCTCCAGGGCCCCACGGTCCGTGCCCCGCGTCAGACGGTGCACGGACGGCAGGTGATAGAGCGCCGACGGACCCTCCAGGCTGTTGATGAACCACAGCCGCCGCTGCGCGAACGACAGCGGCATGCGCCGCGGGCGGTCCCCGCGGGACAGCGCCGGACGGGCCTCGTCCGCACCGTCGAGGCGGGCGGCGAGCCCGGCGGCCGTCGGCGCCTCGAACAGCGTCCTGATCGGCAGCTCCGCGCCGAGCACGGCCCGCACCCGGCTCGCCAGCCGGGACGCCGACAGCGAATGCCCGCCGAGCGCGAAGAAGTCGTCGTCCACCCCCGCCCGTGGCAGGCCGAGGACCTCGGCGAACAGCCCGCAGAGGATCTCCTCCCGGTGTGTGGCGGGCGACCGGCCGGCCCCCGCGCCGCTGCCGAAGTCCGGGGCGGGCAGGGCCTTGCGGTCCACCTTCCCGTTGGCGGTGAGCGGCAGCGCGTCCAGGACCACCACCAGCGCCGGAACCATGTACTCGGGCAGCCGCTCGGCCGCGAAGTCCCGGACGGCGGCGGGAAGCCGGCCGGTGTCCGTCGCCGCGGAGGTGACGTAGGCGACCAGGCGCTGGTCCCCGGCCGCGTCCGCGCGGGCGACCACGGCGGCCTGGTCCACGTCCGGGTGGCGTGCCAGCCCCGCCTCGACGTCGCTCGGCTCGATCCGGTGCCCCCGGACCTTGACCTGGCCGTCCGCCCGGCCGACGAAGACCAGTTCGCCGTCCCGCGTCCGGCGGACACGGTCCCCCGTGCGGTACATCCGGGAGCCCGGCGGTCCGAAGGGGTCCGCCGTGAAACGCTCCGCGGTGAGCCCGGGCCGCCCGTGATACCCGCGGGCCACCCCGGATCCGGCGAGATACAGGTCCGCCGTCACCCCGGGCGGCACCGGCCGCAGGCGTTCGTCGAGGACATGGGCCCGGGTGTTCGCGATCGGACGGCCGATGGGCGGCGGGCCGTCCGGCGCGCCCGCCTCGATCCGCGCGGCCGTGGACCAGATGGTGGTCTCGGTCGGGCCGTAGAGGTTGGTCGTCTCGCCGACCCGGCGCAGCGCGTCGGCGAGACGCGCGGGCAGGGCCTCGCCCCCGACCAGGACCCGCAGTGCGGGCGGAACCTCGTCACGCTCCGACAGCTCGGCCGACAGCACCCGCCACAGCGAGGGCGTGGCCTGCATGATCGTCACCTTGTGGTGGTGGAGCAGCGCGATCAGCTCCGCCGGATCCAGCACCGCCGCCCGGTCGGCCAGGATCACCCGGGCACCGCTGATCAGCGGCAGATACAGCTCCAGCGCAGCGATGTCGAAGGCGATCGTGGTGACGGCGAGCCAGCCGTCGCCCCCGCCGAGCGGGAACCGGACGCTCATGTCCGCAAGGAAGTTGGCCAGGTTGGCATGGGTGACCACCACCCCCTTCGGGCGGCCGGTCGAGCCCGACGTGTAGATCACGTACGCGGCCGAGGCCGGGCACGGCGGCATACCGCGTTCGGCGTCGGTGAGCGTGCCGCCGTCGAACCCGGCGAGCGCGCGGACGCTGTCCGGATCGTCGAGCAGCAGGCGGACGGCATCGGACGCCGGGAGCCGGTCCCGCGTCGCGGTGTCGGCCACCACCAGCGCCGGGGCCGCGTCGGCGAGCACGTCGGCGACGCGCTCGGCCGGATGGGCCGGGTCCACCGGCACATAGGCGGCGCCGCACTTGAGCACCGCCAGCAGACAGGCCGGCAGGTCCACCGAGCGCCCCAGGACCAGCGCGACCCGGTCTCCCGGACGCACGCCCCGTGCCAGCAGGAGGCGCGCCAGGCGGTTGGCCCGGCGGTCGAGATCCCCGTAACGGATCTCCGCCCGGCAGGCGACCACCGCGACCCGGTCCGGGGTCAGGGCGGCCTGCCGCTCGAACAGCTCCGGCAGCGTGGCGCCCGGTTCCGGCACGACGGGGCCCTGCCACGCCTCCGGGATCTCGCCGGGCCGGTGCCGGTCAGTGCCCCCGGGCCCGTGCGCGGCGGTCGAGGACGTGTGGGGTCGGGGGGAGGAAGGCGTACTCACAGGCGTACTCCTGGGCTGAGACGGGCCGGACAGTCGGGCTGCTGCGTTCCGGACACGGTGAACTGCGTCGTGGTGCGACGGCCGGTGCGCGGTCCCGCCGGCCCCGGGGTCTGTCGCCGCACCGCGGCCTGCCGTGCGACGCCCGGCGCGTCCCCGGGCTCTCGGCCTCGCCCGAGCAGGGGAGACCCCGTCCCTCGCGGCGTCGGCGATCGCACGCGTACGTGCCGTACGGGGACGATCCTCCGCCCGGCGATCGCACGCGCCGGACGTCGCCCGGCCCGGCCGCCGGCAGGGCGACGGCACGTTCGACGGCAGGCTCCGCCGCCGCATACGGTCCCGCCGCCCCGGTCCGCGCCGCCCGTCGGCGTGGCGGCGCGGACCGGAAAGGGACCCCCGCGGCAGCCGGCGGGAGCGGCCGGCACCCGTACCCGTCCGGGGACGCGCACGGCCGCTCCCGCCGGGTCACGAGCCGTGGGGCGTGAGCGCGCGAAGGCTCCTCGGCCGCATGTCGGTCCAGTTGGCCTCCACGTACTCCACGGCGCCCTCGCGGTCACCGGGACCGAAGACGACGCTCCAGCCGGCGGGCACATCCGCGTGGCACGGCCACAGGGAGTGCTGGTCCTCACCGTTGACCAGCACGTAGAACGCACCCTCGTCGTCGAAGGGGTTGGTGCTCATGGTTTCGCTCCTGTCTCGACTGGACCGCGGCCCGTCCCGGCGGACGGGCGGCGCGCCCGGTCGTGACGACCGGGGACGCGCCCTTGAGGGTCTGCACGCGCGGGAGACCCGGTGGCCCCGCTCGGGGCGACGGCCGACCGGTCGCGGCGGGGCCGCGGCCCGTCCGGTCACCGGCGCGCGCCGACCGCGACCGGGGCCATCAGGCTCAGCAGTTCGTCCAACGCCTGGTAGAAGCCTTCGATCTCCGAGACCTCGTTGTACAGATACGCCGAGACCCGGAGGGTCTCGCCACCGGCCAGCTCGGTGACCAGGGGCTGCGCGCACATGTGACCACTGCGCACCATGAAGCCGTAGGAGTCGCTCAGCAGGCGGGCGATCTCCCCGGTGGGCACCCCCTCCTCCAGACGCAGGGTCGCGAGCGCGATCCGGTCGCGCTGGTCCGGGGGCCCGATCAGGCGCACCCCGGGGCGGGCGAGCGCCCCGCCCACCAGCGCGGCGCACAGCTCACGGGCGTGCTGGTGGTGTTCCGGGCCGTCCACCGCCTCCAGGTACCGGATCGCCGCGGCGCATCCGATGACGGACGCGATGTCGGGCGTCCCCGTCTCGAACTTGAACGGGATGCGCCGCTCCACGCTGCCGTCGAGGTCGACCCAGTCGACCATGCCGCCACCGACCGCCAGGGGCCGCAGCTTCGTGAGGAGCTCGCTGCGGCCGAAGAGACAGCCGACACCGGTGGGGCCCAGCATCTTGTGCATCGAGAACGCCATGAAGTCGACGTCCAGCTCATGCGCGTTGACCCGCTGGTGGGGCAGGGACTGCGCGGCGTCGAGCACGATCACCGCGTCGCAGGCGGACCGGACCTCGGCGATCAGCTCCTCGACCGGGTGGACGACCCCCGTGACGTTGGAGCAGTGCGTGAGCGCCACCACCTGCGGCCGACCGCGCAGGAGAGACCGGAAATGATCACGGTCGAGACGGCCGTGGGCGTCCACCCGCGTCAGGTCCAGGCGCCCGACCCGCCGCCACGGCAGCATCTGCGAGTGGTGCGCGTCCAGACACCCCACGACGTACGGGTCCGGGCCCAGGCCCAGACCGCTCGCGACCAGGTTCAGCGCCTCGCTCGTGTTGCGGACCAGGACCACTTCGTTCGCCGCGGCGCCGATGTACCGGGCGATCACCGTGCGGGACGCCTCGTACGCGTCGGACGCCTCCTCCGACAGCCGGTGCTTCCCGCGGTGGATGTTCGCGCCGTTCGTCTCGTAGTACTCGCTGACGGCCTGGACGACCTGGCGCGGTTTCAGGGTCGTGGCGCCGTTGTCCAGGTACGAGATCGCCTGTCCGTCGATCTCCCGCCGCAGCGCCGGGAAATCGCCCCGCCGGCTCTTGTGCATGGTCATCACGCACCTTCCGCAGAGATGTGGGAGACGCACGGCTGGAACTTCCCGCTGCGCTCGCAGGCGATGTAGTCCACCGCCTCCAGATGGACGCGGTTCGGGGCCAGGGCCTCGGCCAGCCGCAGCCCGAGCGCCGCGGCGTCCTCGTCCCGCGCCCCGTCGTTCGCGACGTACCGGAAGACGCAGTCACCGCCGCGGTCCTGCTCCAGCTTGTAGAGATCGAGCCAGGGCGCGTCGCCGACCACGGCGTCCACGGCGCCGGGGGTGACGACACGGCCGTCCCGCAGCCGGACCATGTGCGTGGCCCGGCCCTCGATCCGCACCACCGGCAGATCACTGCCGCAGCCGCACGTGTTCCCCAGCGGGGTGAAATGGTCCCCGGTGGCGTAGCGGATGCGCGGAATCAGACCGTCGTCCAGCGTGGTGACGTACAACTCGCCCGTCTCGCCGTCCTCGACCGGCTTGCCGTCCCGGACGAACTCCATGTAGAAGTCACGGTTGTTGATGTGCCGGTTCCCGTGATGGCACTCGAACCCCAGATACCCCAGCTCGGACATGCCGATCATGTCGCCGATCGGCAGGTCCTCACCCATGAAGTCCTCGATCTGGCGCCGCGCGACACGGGTCATGAGCGTGTACCCGCACACCATGTGCAACGTACGGGGCGAGGTGATCCGCCGCCCGAGCCGCCGCGCCCACCGGGTCAGGAAGGCGAAGTGTGTCGGATCCACCACGAGCATGTCGGGCTGGTAGATCTCGATCTCGTCGAGCGCCTTGACGATCTGCCACTCCGGGGTCGCCAGCAGGTCGTGGGCGACGGTCAGCACCAGCGTGCCGTCCGGGAGCGTACGGTCCTCCAGGGCCGAGAAACCCGTCGCGCACTCCACGTCCGAGCAGTTGGGCGGCGCGAACCGGCAGATCCTCGGCCGGCTGCCGGGACGCCACAGCGCGTCGAAGCCGCGGTTGACCTTGATCGCGGTGGCCTGACGCCGCGCCAGATCGAAGGAGAGGATGGCGCTGTTCAGGCGGTCCCCGGACGTTCCGGAGCTCTGGAACCGCATGACATTGGGCGAGTTGAGACTGTATCCCTTGGCCAGCACGCCCGCCGGGAAGTTGCGCCGGTAGTGCGGCTTCGAGGTCGGCGGGATCCGCCGGAAGTCCTCCGCGTCCCGGATGTCCTGCGGCCGCAGGCCGTTGGCGTCCATGTGCTCGCGGAAGAAGACGGTGCTGTCGTACGCGTAGGCGATCTCCTCGCGCACGGCCTCGAACACGATCGAGTCGTTCATGCCATGGCCACCAGCACTGAACGGGACCCGGTGTAGGGCCTCCTGCCGTGTGCGAACTGCTCGTTGTCGACGATCACGACATCGCCCTCCTGCCACGGGAACGCGATCTCCTCCGCCGCGTAGGCGTCCCGGATCGCGGCCAGGTCGGCCGGGTCCAGCGGGCTGCCGTCCCCGTACATGGCGTTGCGCGGCAACTCGTCCTCACAGAAGCTCTCGCGCAGCTCGCGCTCCACGCTCCCGGGCAGCGAGCTGACGTGGAACAGATGCGCCTGGTTGAACCAGACCCTCTTCCCGGTCCGCCGCGACTCCAGGGTCGCCTGCACCACATGCCGGGTGCGCAGCCGCTCGCCGCCCAGCCACTCCGCCTGGATGCCGTGCCGCTCGCAGTAGGCGCCGACCTCGTCGCGGTCCCGCGTCTGGAACGCCTCCTGCCAGCTCAGGTCCAGACCGTGGCCGAAGTTGCGCACGTACATCACGCCGTCGCGCTCGAAGCGCTCACGGACCGCGGCCGGCACCCGGTCGTGGACGCGGGCGCTGTCGGCCAGCGGCGTCTCACCGCCCGTCGCCGCCGGGACCATGCAGGCGAGGAACAGCGTCCCCGGCCACGAGTCCGTGTACGACATCTCGTTGTGCAGGGGGATGGTCTGGTCCGGCGGGTACTCCGTCGAGGTGAAGACCCGGTCGTTGACCCGCGTGCGCGGGGTGGAGCGGTTGTCGTAGTCGCGCAGGTCACCGGCGAGGGCCGTGGCGAGTTCGCCCAGCCCCTCGGCGTCGAGCGGGCTGAAGCCGCGCAGCAGCACGGCCCCGTGCTCGTCGCGCAGCCGCGCCAGTGTGCTCCCCGAACCGGCCAGCCACTCCCGCGCGTCCAGCCGCGCGACCGTCGGGGTGCACACCACCGCGCGTGTGCCCTCCAAGACAGGGGCCACGCGGACCAGCGCCTCGCCGCTGACCGAGATGGACTTCCGGGCGCTGCCGAAGCGTCCCTTCGGACTTGTCGCCGTTGTCCGGGACATCACTCCCCTCCCGCCTTCTTCTCCAGGAGCTCGTCGATGAACTCGGCGAGCTCCGACACGACGGGCCGCTCGAAGAGGTTGCGCAGCTTGATGTTCACCTTGAACTCGTCGCGCAGCCTGGCGATCAGCTGGGTGGCCAGCAGCGAATGGCCGCCGATCTCGAAGAAGTCGTCGTCGCCGCCCGCGGACTTCAGCAGCAGGAGCTGCGCCATGATGTCGGCGACCTTCTTCTCGGTCGGCGTCCGCGGCTCGACGTACGAGGTGGAGACCTCGCTGTAGGAGCCGGGCGCGGGAAGCATCGAGGCGTCGATCTTCCCGGTGCTGGTCAGCGGGAAGGCGTCCAGCGCCACGAAGTGCGCGGGCATCATGAACTCCGGGAGATGCTCCGCCAGGAACTCGCGCAGCCATTCCGCCGACCCGCGACTTCCCTCGGCATCGGTCACGTAGCCCACGATGTGCCGGGCGGTGCTCTCACCGGCCACCACGGCCACACTGCCCGTCACCCTCGGGTGCCGCCGCATGACCGCCTCGATCTCGCCCAGCTCCACCCGGAACCCGCGTACCTTGATCTGGCGGTCGACGCGGCCCAGGAACTCGATGCCGCCGTCGGGGAGCAGCCGGGCCCTGTCGCCGGAGCGGTACATCCGGGCCCCGGGGACCGGGCTGAACGGGTCGTCGACGAACCGCTCCCGCTGGTCCGCCGTCCCGGCCAGGTACCCCTGGGACACCGATGAACCGCCGATCCAGAGCTCACCGGGGACACCGGCCGGCACCGGCCTGCGCCCCGGGTCCAGGATGTAGGCGCGGGCGTGCCGCATCGGCCTGCCGAGGGGCAGGGTGGAGGCCAGACCGGCCAGGTCGTCGGAGGTGATCCGCCCGCAGAGCACACCGACGGTCGTCTCGGACGGGCCGTAGTGGTTGTAGAGCCTGCAGTCGCCGAGGAAGCCGCGGAACAGGTTGTACGTGCCCCAGCCGACCGGTTCGCCTCCCACCACCAGGGCCTGACGGGGCATCAGCTTCTCCGGGGCGTCGGCCACGGCGAAGACGGCCTCCAGGTGCGACGGCGTGATCTTGAGGAGGTCGTAGCTCTCCTCGGCCAGCAGCTCCGCGAGCGCCTGCGCGTCCGAGGAGACGTCCGCGGCGACGACCCGGAGCCGGCCGCCCGTCATGAGCGGCGGGAACAGGGCGGTGTTGCCCAGGTCGGTGCCGAGGGTGCTCAGGGCGACCGAGTCGATCGCGCCGTCGAGGCCCAGCCGGTCGAGCACGCCGTCCAGGTAGGCGGCGAGCTGCCCGTGGCCGACCATCACCCCCTTCGGCGTCCCGGTGGAGCCCGAGGTGAACAGCACGTAGGCCAGGTCGTCGTCGGCCGTCGGCACGTCGGGCCGCTCGTCGCCGCGGCCCGCGCAGACCGTCAGGTCCGCGTCGACGAGGACGATGTCGCGGTCCCGCGGCAGGTCCGAGGCCGTCTTTGCGGTCGCCACCACATGGGCGAAGCCGACCGCGTCGACGATGGCGGAACGACGCCCCCGGGGCAGGTTCGGGTCGACCGGGACGTAACCGGCGCCCGCCTTGGCGATCGCCAGCATCGAGACGAGGGCGACGTCGGAGCGTTCGAGGCAGAGACCGACCAGGGCCCCGGCCCGTACGCCGCGCGCGATCAGCTCGTTGGCCAGGCGGTTGGCGGCCTCGTCGAGTTCGCGGTAGCTCCAGTCCCGCTTGTCCGACCTCAACGCGACGGCGTCGGGCGTGCGTCGGGCGGTCCCTTCGACCCGTCGGTGCCAGTGCTCCGCGGGCCGCAACGGCGGCTCGGCGCCGTTCGTGGCCGCGACGGCCGCCCGCGCGTCGTCCTCGTCGAGCATGGGCAGCGAACGCACGACCGCCGAGGGGTCCTCGCCCAGCGCCGACAGGGTGGCCCGCAGGCAGGTGAGGAGTGCCTCGGCGCCTCCCTCGGCCATGCCCAGGGTCTGGTGACGCAGCCGGAGGCGGATCTCCTCGCCCGCGCCCTCCACCCACAGACCGATCTTCCGCCCGTCGTCGGCCGGTTCGATCCACAGACCGGAGAAGGCCGGTGCGTCCTGCGCGGTCAGCTCCGCGACATCGCTGAACCGGAAGCCCGGAACGCCGGCGGCGTGCTGCCTGGCCGGCTGCATGGAGCTCTCGTCCGCGTGCTCGCAGGAACTGGTCTCCAGGCCCACCGTGCGCAGCAGATCGCTCAGCGTGGTCTCGTCCGCCACCGAGGCGAAGACGGGCATCGGGTTCTCGAAATGCCCGATGGACGCGGTCATCTCGCCGAACGGCCGCCGCGTGAGCATCGTGTCGACCGCCAGGCTCTCCGGCCGTCCGGTGGCGTGCCAGAGGGCGGCGGTCCAACCGGTCAGCAACACGGTGCGCAGACCGCCGTCGCACGTATCGCCGAGGCTCCGCAGCTTCCGTGCCAGGGGCGCCGGTACCGTCCACCGCACCTGTTCGTGACCCGCCTCGTCGGAGCGGAGTTCGAGCGGCAGGTGCAGGGGAGGCAGGGCCGTCAGCCGCGCCTCTCGGTCGGCCGCGATCTCCTTCTGCGGTGTGCTCGGCGGCCCCTCCTCGAACTGCCACTGGGCGTAGTCGGCGTACTGGACGATGTCCTCGCGGTGCCACGGGTCGCCGTTCAGCCGCGAGGCGTACGCCTGTTGCAGATCCCGGAAGAAGATCTCGACCGACGCCGCGTCCACGCTCAGCCGCGGTGCCGACAGGACGAGCGACCGGCGCTGGTCGGTGTGGGTGAACAGGAACAGACGCACCGCGCCCTCGTCGCCCTCGTCGCCCGCGTCGGAGTTTGCGCGCACTTCCTCGCGGACGATCGCGCGCAGCGCGTCGTCGTCGCCGGAGCGTTCCGACACGAGGACGCGCGGTTCGTCCTCGATGACCATCAGCACGCTGCTGTTCTCGCCGAGGACCTTGCGGTAGGTGGTGCGCAGGCTCTCGTGCACCGATGCCACGTCGTGGGCCGCCCGCTCCAGCACCTCACGGTCGCAGGGGGCGGCGAGGCGCACCCCGGCCACGGTTCGGCTCGACAACTCGCCGGACACGAGACCGAGGACGTGCTCCTGCTGCTTGGACAGGCGAAAGCCGTCCCAGGTCTGGGAAGTCAGTTCTGTTCCGTGTCGATGCACAGCTCGCCTCCCGTGAACTTGTTCCAGGTATTGATCGCATCCGGCCCGAGGTATTCCGCGGCCATCTTCCAGAACCCTCCGTATTCCGTCGGAAGGTCCACCAGGGAGTGACCGACCTGCGGAGGCATGTGGGCCAGGACATCGCCCAGCTTCATGCGCAGGAGGTCCAGGAACTCTTCCCGGTCCATCGGAATGTCCTCGCCGGTCCGGCGGTCCTTGATCTCCGGTTTCCCGTTCGGTCGCATCGCATTGCGGAAGCTCTTCCCCAAGGACGCGTAACTCATGACGGAGAAATTGAAGATGACCTGCTCGACCTGTGGCCCGACGACCTCACGGACCTCGACGCGCTTCCAGTCCGGAATGGACTCGACGTCGTCGTTGTGCAGTCCTTCCGTGCCGTAGACACCGTGAAAGAGCCCGGCGAGGCAGATGTGTTCCTTCGCCTTCATGTCCTGGAGGATGGTACATGCGCGAAGCATGTGATCCATCAAGGTCACGTCCTGATGCGCGACCTTGTGCATCCCTAACCGCACAAGGTCGCTCCGGTATTCCTGAGCGTCAAGCACCTAACACTCCTTGCTGACCGTTTGCTTGCTTTTCTCGATCTCTACATCGGAGATGTCCCGAATTCGCCGAAGGGGCGAGATCATCGTCATGAGTGCCGGAATCAGGTATCCGCCGCCGATCACGGCGATCGTGGACCGGGTTCCGAACGCCTCGCCCAGGAACCCGCCGACGAGTGCCCCGATGGGGAGTGTTCCCCACACCAGGAATCGAATGGCGGCCGTTGTTCTCCCCATCAGATGATCGGGGGTGATCATCTGCCGGATGCTGATGACATTGACGTTGAAGAGCGGCTGACTGGCATTGATGAGCATGAAGCCGGAGGCGACGACGACGATCGCCAGGAGCGATGAGCCGTGGGCCGTGACCAAGAGGATGCCGCCGGCGCTGGCCGAGCACATGGAGAGCACGATTCCCCGGCCCAGACCGCACCACCTGTTGATGGTGCCCATCGTCAGGACCCCGAGCACGGCGCCCACGCTTCCCGCGAGTACCACGATCGCGACGTTCGCCGCGCTCAGATGCAGCTCACGCGCGAGGTGGACGAAGAAGACCGCGAGCAGGGCCTGGTACAGCAGGTTCCACGTCGCGCCGATGACGGCGTTCCATCGAAGGAAACTGGTCTCACGGATGAAGCGCAGGCCGGCCTTGAAATCCGACCAGAGTGAGGAATCACGAGGTGTCGAGGGTGCCGGTTCGGTGGTGCGTGTCGAGTGGACGAACAGCGCCGAGAATACGAACGAGAGGGCGTCCACCGCAATGGAGACCGGTATGGACACGACTTTCAGGAGTCCCGCGGCGACCCCCGGCCCCGACATTTCCGCCACCGACCGACTCGTCTCCAGCCAGCGGTTGGCCGTCAGCAGATCGCCCGGTTCCACGAGGGAGGTGAGGACGCTCTGGTAGGCGATGTCGAAGAAGACGGTGCAGGAACCCACCGCGAATGCGATGAAGAAAAGCCACTCGATGGTCAGGGCGTCGGAAAACGCCGCTACCGGGATCAGACCCAGGAGTGCGGCGCGGATCCAGTCCGTGACGAGCAGCACGGTCCGCGGTCGCCAGCGGTCGACGAGGACACCGGCGATCAGACCGAACACCAGAAACGGTGCCCTCTCCAGTGCGGAGAGGATGCCCACCTCCGAAACGCTGGCGTGAAGCAGCGAGATCGCTATGAGAGGAAAGGCGATGAGGGTGATCTGGGAACCGAAGACCGAGATGGACTGCGCGCACCAGAGCCTGCGGAAGTTCGGCCGTTCGACAGCGAACGACCACCATTTTTGCCGTGCGGACACCACATCGTCCATAAGCCCTCGCCGGTAGAAATACGAGGGTACTCGCCGAACGTGGCGCGGCCCCCTCCTGCGTCGTAGCGGCGGAGAAAGTAACCCACCGTGGTTATCGGACGGTTATGCGGCCGGAAGGCGTCGAACCGGCTCTTCCGGCGCGAGAGGAAGCCCCCGTTCCGGCGTGGCTGTCCTGCCGCCCCGCCCTGCGTGCGCCTTCGCGACGCCGGATCAAGGGGCGTTCTGCGGCAATGATCGGCTCCACCGGATACGGCCCTGCGACCGGCCGAGGCCATGGGCCGAGGCTCGTAACCGAACCAGAACTGGGCCCACCTACTCTGGGCCCGCTCGGAGGCGATGAACCGTCGAGAAGGGGGGCAGTTCTTCACGCCCATGGTGCTCGCGGCCGACGCACTGTGCCTCGGCGGTGGCCGTGCGACGGATCGCGCGTGCCGCCCGGGAAGCGGGGGAGGCCGGGGGCCTTCGGGCCGACCGGGCCTTCGGACCAGCCGCCGGACCGGCCGTCGGGCCGAGCGGCGTCCTGGGCCCGGGGAACGGACCGGCGTCGGCGGCCCGCACCGCCGTCGGACGGCCCTCATCGGCACCCGCCGTGGTCTCCGCACGAAGCCAACAGTTTCGATTGCACGCGCCCTGGTCTTCTCAGGCCCGCCAGTTGGGAGAGCCCGCATGATCCAGTCGTCTCTGGCGCAGCAGCGGTTGTGGTTCCTCAATCAGTTGGAGGACGCCAGTGCCGCCTACAACCTGCCTTTCGTGCTGCGGTTGCGGGGGGCCGTGGACCGGGACGCGTTGCGTGCCGCGTTGCTGGACACGGTGGTCCGGCAGGAGAGCCTGCGGACGGTCTTCGTCGACGAGGGGGGTGTTCCCTGGCAACGGGTGCTGGAGCCGGGGAAGTTCGACGTCCCGCTGGACGTGGTGGCGGTGACGGAGGACGAGCTGGCGGGGGAGCTGGCGGCCGAGGCTGGCCGGGGTTTCGACCTGTCCTCGGAACTCCCGCTCAGGGCCCGGCTGTTCGAGGTCGGTCCGCAGGAACATGTCCTGCTGCTGGTGGTGCATCACATCGCGATGGACGGCTGGTCGCTGGAGCCCCTGTTCCGGGACGTGTCGACGGCGTACACGGCCAGGCTGGACGGACGGGAGCCGGAGTGGGAGCCGCTTTTGGTGCAGTACGCGGACTACGCGGTGTGGCAGCGCGAGGTGCTGGGGGAGGAGTCCGATCCCGAGAGCCTGGTGAGCCGGCAACTGGAGTACTGGCGGGAGACGCTGAAGGGTGTCCCGGAGGAACTGGCTCTGCCGTACGACCGCCCGCGTCCGGCGGTCGGTTCGCATCGCGGCGCTCTCGTACCCCTCGTACTGGACGCGGAACGTCACCGGGCGCTGACCGGCCTGGCGCAGCGGACCGGGACGAGCCTGTTCATGGTGCTGCAGACCGCGCTGGCGGCGTTGCTGACCCGTATGGGGGCGGGGCACGACATCCCGATCGGCTCTCCCGCGGCCGGTCGTGCCGACGAGGCACTGGACGACGTGGTCGGCTTCTTCGTCAACACCCTGGTCCTGCGGGTGGACACGTCGGGCAACCCGACGTTCGAGGAGTTGCTGAAGCGCGTGAGGGACGTGGACCTGGAGGCGTTCAGCCACCAGGACGTGCCCTTCGACCGACTCGTCGAAGAACTCAACCCGCACCGCTCACTGTCCCGCCACGCACTGTTCCAGGTGATGCTCTCGCTGGAGGAGAACGAGGGGACCTTGCGACTGCCCGGGGTGGTCTGCGAGGAGCAGCCCCTCCACCTCCCCAGCGCGCGGTGGGACCTCAATCTGACCCTGTCCATGACGCCCGGACGCAGCGGCGTCCCGAGCGGTCTGACCGGATACCTGGAGTACGCCACCGATCTGTTCGACCGCGGCACCGCGGAGGCTCTGGCGGGGCGGCTGCTGCGAGTCCTCGAAGAGGTCTCCGCGGACCCGGAGCGGGCGATCGGCGACATCGACCTCTTCGCCCCGGACGAACGCGTACGGATTCTCGACGAGTGGAACGACACCACCCGCGCGCTGCCCGAGGGCACGATCCCGGACCTGTTCGAGTCGCAGACCGCCCGCACTCCGGAAGCGATCGCACTGGTGGACGGGCACACCACATGGACGTACCGGGAACTGAACGCGCGGGCCGACCGGCTGGCACGGACCCTCGTCACCCACGGCGTCGGACCCGAGTCGGTGGTCGCGGTCGCCATGGAACGCTCGGCCGAACTCATCGCCGTGCTCCTGGCCGTCCTGAAGGCCGGCGGGACGTACCTGCCCGTCGACGACCGGTACCCGACCGATCGCGTCACGTTCATGCTCCACGACGCGCGACCGGCCCTGATCGTGACGGCAGGCACCGTTGGAGACACGATCCTGCGGGCGGCGCACGACACGAACACCGAGGTCCTCGCGCTCGACGGTCCCGCGACGGCGGCCGACCCGGCCGAGGCCGCGTCGAACGACCCGACCGGGACCGATCGCGCCCTGCCCCTGCTGCCAGGACACCTCGCCTACATCATCTACACCTCCGGATCCACCGGCCGGCCCAAGGGGGTCGCCGTCCCGCACACCGCGGTGATCCGTCTGGCGCGCGGCTCGGGATTCATGCGGCTCGGCTCCGGTGACGTCTTCGGGCAGATGTCCTCGGTGTCGTTCGACGCGGCCACCCTGGAGATCTGGGGAACACTCCTCAACGGCGCGACCCTGGCGATTCCCCCCGAGGGACTGCTGTCGAACGCGGAACTGCGCGACTTCCTGTCCACGCACCGGGTGACCGCGCTGTGGCTGACGGCCGAGCTGTTCCACCAGGCGGTCGACGCGGACGCCGAGGCGTTCGCCGGTCTGCGCTACCTGCTGGCCGGAGGCGATGTGCTCGCCGCCTCGCGGTGCCGGACGCTGCTGGAATCCGCTCCCTCGGTCGCGCTGATCAACGGTTACGGGCCGACGGAGAACACGACGTTCACCACGACCCACCCCGTACGGGCCACCGACCTGACAGAGAACACCGGTGTGCCCATCGGGCGGCCCATCGGCAACACACGGGTGTACGTGCTCGACGAACACCTCGCCCCCGTGGCGCCGGGTGTGATCGGCGAGCTGTACACCTCCGGCGCGGGTCTGGCGCGGGGCTACCACAACCGCCCCGGCCTGACCGCCGAGCGCCTGGTCGCCTGTCCCTTCGGCCCGCCCGGCGCACGCATGTACCGTACGGGCGACCTGGTCCGGTGGAGCCCCGACGGGGTGCTGGAGTTCGCGGGCCGTGCGGACGACCAGGTGAAGATCCGTGGTTTCCGGATCGAGCCCGGCGAGATCGAAACGGTCGTGCTGGGGACCCCGGGGGTGGGCCGGGCCGTGGTCGTGGTGCGCGAGGACGTCCCCGGCGACCGGCGCCTCGTCGCGTACGTGGTCCCGGCGGGCCGGCCCCCGAAGACGGGCGGCGCCGCGCCGCGGACCGTCGAGGATGGCGAACTGGCGTCATCGGTACGGCGATTCGCCGCGTCCCGGCTCCCGGAGTACATGGTCCCGGCCGCGGTGGTCGTGCTCGACGCCATCCCGGTGACCGCGAACGGAAAGCTGGACCGCCGGGCACTGCCCGCGCCCGGCCGCACCGCGTCCGGCGCTGGAACCGGTGCCGGGCCCGCTGGTTCGCACCGTACGCTCGCCACCGAACAGGAACGCGTCCTCTCCGGCCTGTTCGCCGAAGCGCTCGGCCTCGCACAGGTCGGCCTGCACGACAACTTCTTCTCCCTGGGCGGCCATTCGCTCCTCGCCACCAAACTGATCAACAGCGTGCGCTCCACGTTCTGCGTGGAACTTCCGCTCAAGGCACTGTTCCAGGCGCCGACCGTCGCCTCGCTGATGGGAATCATCAACAGCAACGAGGAGACCCGCCCACCCCTGAAGCGCCAGGACCGCACGGGACCGGTCGAGCTCTCGCTGGCACAGCAGCGGTTGTGGTTCCTCAATCAGTTGGAGGACGCCAGCGGCACCTACAACGTGCCCGTCGCGTTGCGACTGCGAGGATCCGTTGAACCGGACGCGTTCCGCGCCGCGTTGCTGGACACGATGATCCGTCAGGAGAGCCTACGAACGGTCTTCGTCGACGAGGGGGGCGTTCCCTGGCAGCGGGTGCTGGAGCCGGGGGAGTTCGACGTCCCGCTGAACGTGGTGGCGGTGACGGAGGACCAGTTGGAGAGCGAACTGGCGGCCGAGGCCAACCGGGGTTTCGACCTTTCCTGCGAACTCCCGCTCAGAGCCCGGCTGTTCGAGGTCGGGCCCCGGGAAGGCGTTCTGTTGCTGACGATGCATCACATCGCGATGGACGGCTGGTCGTTGGAGCCGTTGTTCCGTGACCTGTCGACGGCGTACACGGCCAGGCTGGAGGGACGGGAGCCGGAGTGGGAGCCGCTGCCGGTCCAGTACACCGATTACGCGGTGTGGCAGCGCGAGGTGCTGGGCGAGCAGTCCGACCCCCGCAGCCTGGTCGGCCGACAACTGCGGTACTGGCGCGAGGCGCTGGCGGGGATACCCGATGGGCTGGCCCTGCCGTACGACCGACCGCGTCCGGCGGTGAGTTCGCATCGCGGCGCTCTCGTTCCGGTCGTCCTGGACGCGGAGCTGCACCGGGCTCTGACCGGACTGGCCCGGAGGACCGGGACGAGCCTGTTCATGGTGTTCCAGGCCGCGTTCGCCGCGTTGCTGACCCGTATGGGGGCGGGGCACGACATCCCGATCGGCTCTCCCACGGCCGGTCGTACCGACGAAGCCCTCGACGACCTGGTCGGCTTCTTCGTCAACACCCTGGTCCTGCGGGTGGACACGTCCGGCAACCCGACGTTCGAGGAGTTGCTGAAACGCGTGAGGGACGTGGACCTGGAGGCGTTCAGCCACCAGGACGTGCCCTTCGACCGCCTCGTCGAAGAACTCAACCCGCACCGCTCACTGTCCCGCCACGCGCTGTTCCAGATCATGTTCATGTTGAACGAATCGGGTGACGTCCTGCGCTTGCCCGGCGTGCGGTGCGCGGAAGAACCCGTCGACTTTCCCGTCGTGCGTTTCGACATGTGGCTGGGTCTGACGGAGTCGAAATCCCCCGACGGGGAATGCGAAGGAGTCGTCGGAGAGCTCCGCTACAGCGTCGACCTCTTCGAGCATTCCACGATCAAGGACCTCGTGGAGAGGTTCGTTTCGCTGCTGCGCACGGTCGCGGCCCATCCGGAACGTCCCTTGGCGTCGATGAACTCCCCCCGTGCGCTCACGGCGGTGCGCCGAAGGCCACTGCGCAACGCAGGCCGGCCCGATCCGGCGCAATGAACACGGGGGAACGACGGGTTCCCACGCGAAGTCCCTTGTGCCAGGCCCGCGTCGGAGAGGTGCGTGACGCGCACCACCGAAGCGGCGGGCCGGTCCCCGACGGCCCGACAACCTCTTCTCCTCCGATGCGAGGCGGCTGGACGACGCCGTCCCGTACGGGCCGGCCCGGGGACGCGCCCGATGACGACCACGCAGTACGAGCCCGAGTGCCGGGAGGCGCCGTGAACGAACCGATTCAGACGTCAGCGAGCATCAGGAGCTTCTACGAGCGAGAGGGCTGGTTCCTGTCACCGGACATCCTGCACGAGGGCGTGATCGCCCGCGTGACGGAGCGGATCGAAGCCCTGAGCGCCCAGGAAGGCCCCGAAGTCGTCTACGAGAAGGACACCCGGACCGTGCGCGGCATCCACGGATGCCACCTGTTCGACGACGTGTGCCGCCGACTCGTCCGGCTGCCCGCGCTCCTGGGCCTCGCCGAGGAGCTCCTCGGCGAGCCGGTCTACGTCTACCAGTTCAAGGTCAACATGAAGCAGCCCGGAGAGGGGGCCGCGTGGCCCTGGCACCAGGACTTCGCGTTCTGGAACCGGGAGGACGGAATGCCCGCCGACAAGGCGGTCAACATCGCGGTCCTCCTCGACGACGTCCACCAGGAGAACGGCCCGTTGCGCATCATCCCCGGCAGCCACCGGCAAGGACTGATCGACTCCGAGACGGACGGCACACCCGGCGGGAGCGGCGGCGACTGGCGCAAGCACGTCTCCGCGGACCTGGAACACACCGTCCCCGACAAACGGGCCGAGGACCTCGCCCAAGAACTGGGCACCACACTGGTGACGGGCCGGGCGGGCTCGCTCTACGCCTTCCACCCGACGATCGTCCACGCGTCGTCCAACAACCTCTCGCCCGACCGCCGGGCACTCCTGCTGGTGACCTACAACGCCGTGAGCAACGCCCCCGAGCGGCTGACCCGACCGGAATTCCTCGTGAGCCGCGACACCACCCCGCTGGCCACGGTCGGCACGAACACCCTGTGAGCGTCACCCAGGGGTGTCGGGAGCGACCGGGAGGTCCCCGGCTGTCGCATCCCGCTTCGGGGCCTGCGGTGGATCACCGCTCAATGATCGGCTGAAGCGGTAGGCAGCAGAAAACCCAGGGGCAGATCATCACCGGCCTCCACCACAAAGGTGCTGTAGCCGGTGAGGTGGGCGGTGCCCGTCACCTCCGGGATGATCGCCGGACGCCCGGCGAGGGTGGTGGTCTCCGCCACACGGCCGGTGAAGACGGTGTCGATGATGCTGCGGTTGACCAGCTCCCCGGTGCCGAGTTCGCCGCGGCCGTGAAGGGTGGCGAGGCGGGCGCAGGTGCCGCTGCCACAGGGGGAGCGGTCGACCTGGCCGTCGGCGAAGACGGTCACGTTGCGCTCTTCGATCCGTCCGTCCTCGGTGGCGAGGCGGTCGTAGAAGATCACGCCGTACAGGCCGTTGACGCGGTCGTCCTCAGGGCCTGCGAGCCGGTGCCGGGCCACGATGTCGGCCTTGATCTGTGCGCTGAGTGCGATGAGGCGCGGCAGGTGGGCGGGGGTGACCTCCTGTCCGAGGCTGCCGGCCTCGACCATGGCGTAGAAGGCGCCGCCGTAGGCGATGTCGGCGTGCGTCGTGCCGTGTGTGGTGGAGACCTTGACGTCCTTGGCATGCAGGTAGGAGGGGATGTTGACGAAGCGGACGGAGGGGTGGCCGCCTTCGTCGCCGAGGTGGCAGGTCACGCGACCGGAGGGCACGTCGAGGACGAGGGTGCCGTCCTCGCGCGGGGCGGCGTAACCGGTGGTGCTGGCCCAGACGGCGGCGGCGATGGAGCCGTGGCCGCAGGCGGTGCTGAAGCCTTCGCGGTGGAAGAAGACCAGGCCCAGGTCGGCGCCGTCGTCGTCGGGTTCGGTGACGAAGCAGCCGTACATGTCGGCGTGGCCGCGCGGCTCCAGGGTGAGCAGCTTGCGAACGTCGTCGAGGCGCGCGATGGCGTCGTCGCGCTTGTCGAGGATGGTGGCGCCCTGCGGGGGGCGGACACCGCCCAGCACGATCCGGAAGGGTTCGCCGGCCGTGTGGTAGTCGGCGGTGCTGATCGTCTTGGGCTGCCCGGTCATGGTCGTCTCCCTGTGCAGTGCGTTTCGCCGCAGATCGCCGCTCGGTCACCGGTGATTCCGGCTCTCGCCATGGACAGGGCTAGGTGTAATACATTACCCAACACCCGTCAATGGCGGCGTCGGCACACAGCGGCACGAGCGGGCGGGATCGACCAACTGAAGGCCGGCCGCGCGAGGAGGTGCGCGACGACACTCCCCGGTCGGCGCCCGGTCGAGGTGCTCCGGTCCAGCGCGTCAAGCGGTGCGGGCCCTCTTCCCGGAGAGGGCCCGCACCGCTTGACGCGCCCGCGTCTCAGGAGGCGGGCTCCGCGCGGCCGGCCCAGATGCCGCGGCTATGGGCGAGGTGCTTGCGCATCAGCTCGGCAGCGAGTTCACCCTCCCCGGCCTCGATCGCCTCCACGAGCGTGATGTGCTCCTCGCCGGACTCGGTCAGCTCGCCCTGGTCCGCCAGCTTCTGCAGCCCCTGCATGCGGGCCTGGTCGCGCAGTTGGGCGACCATGGTCACCAGGCGGCCGTTGCCCAGCAACTCCAGGAGGCCGAGGTGGAACTGCCGGTCCTTGTCCAGGAACGCGGCCAGGTCCCCTTCCCGTGCGGCGGCGGTGATGTCCTCGGCGAGTTGCCGGAACTGCGGTACGGGCGCCCCGTCCAGGACCCGGACCACGTCAACCATCGCCGGCGCTTCGAGCAGGGTACGGATGCGGAAGATCTCGTCCAGGTCGTGCTCGGTCAGTACCGGCACCCGGAAGCCGCGGTTGCGCATGACCTCCACCATGCCGTGGTTGGCCAGGTCGTTCACCGCCTCGCGTACCGGCGTGATGGAGACCCCGAGTTCTTCGGCGACACCGATGACGCTGTGCACCTCCCCGGGCTTGATCTGCCCGAGAACGATCCGGGTACGCACCGCCTCTCGCGCCTGCTCACGCAGGCTCACCGCCTTCAGGCGGGCGGTGGGCTTACTGGCTGGCGCGGAGCGGGAAGCGTTCACACCTCATGCATAACACAAGGCCGTCCGTCCCCGACCTGTCGCAAGAATGTGAGGTGTAATACCTTACATTCTCCCCGCCGGTCCTGGCGGGAGAGTCCCCACGACGATGCGGAGCACCATGCAGACCATCACCGTCGGCCCGCGCCAGATCCGCGAAGCCGTCACCATGCGCGAAGCCATCGACGCCGTGCGCGCCGGCTTCGTCGACCTGGCCGCCGGAGAGTTCGAGATGCCCACCCGTACCGCGTTGCGGAACGGGCAGTTCCTGGTGATGTCCGCCCATCACCGCGCCACCGCCTCCGCCATGGTCAAGACGCTGAGCCTGAACTTCGAGCGCACACCCGCCATCGCCGGCACGGTGGTGTGGAGCGAGACCGGCCGCGTCGACAGCCTGGTCGCCGACGCCGGAGCGGTCACGACCCTGCGCACCGGCGCCGCCGTCGGTGTCGCCACCGACCTCCTCGCCCCGGCCGAGGCCGGACGGCTGACCCTCATCGGGGCGGGCGGGCAGGGGCCCGACCAGGTGCGTGCCGTCCACACCGTGCGGCCGCTGCGCGAGCTGACCGTGGTGGACGCCGACCCGCGCCGAGCGGAAGCGCTCGCCGAGAAGATGGCGCCCGAACTGGCCGGCGTGCACATCCGCACCGCGGCCGACGCGCAGTCCGCGGTGGGAGAGGCTGAGATCGTCTGCTGCGCCACCAACGCGACCAGCCCGCTCTTCTCCGAGCAGGCCCTGCCCGCCCAGGTCCATGTCAACGCCATCGGCGCCTTCCGCCCCACCATGCGCGAACTGCCCGACGAACTCCTCGCCGGCAGCACCGTGATCATCGACGAACTCGGCGCGATCCTCGAAGAGTCCGGGGAGATCCTCCACGCGCTCCAGGCCGACGCCATCACCCAGGGCGACCTGACCGAACTCGGCACCGCGCTGTCGGGGCCCGACGTCCCGCGAGGCAAGCGGACCGTCTTCAAGACCGTGGGCGTCGCCATGCAGGACTGGGCCGTCGCCCGCCTGCTGGCCGACAAGTTCCTGCCCTGACCGAGGCCGGCGATCCCGTCACAGGAATGCGAAACGGACGACGGGACGATCAGTTGTGCGGCGAGGCGGACAGCGCCGGGATCCCGGGGCCGCGCGGCTTCGTCGGCGATGGCCGGGGCGAAGGGGCCGGTGCCGGCGAGCGCCCCGGCGGGCAGGAGACGTCCGGGCCGCTCGGCGGCGCGATCAGTCAGCCTCGTCGGCGCAACAGCGCCGTTGTCGCTACGGAATTGTGCACGGTGAAGGCGATCGTGCCCGGCAGAAAGCGGTCGTCCGACCACAGCAACGGTCGGCCCGACTGGTCCGTGGCCCGCCGCCGCTCTCGCAGCAGCGGCGCGTCGGGGGTGCAGCCGAGCAGGCGCGCATCGTCGGCCTCGGCCTGGACGAGGTCGATGGTGTGTTCCGTGTCCGCGAACACCACTCCCTCCTCCGTCAGCAGCTCGGTGTGCGAAATCGCATGGGGCTCGAGGCGGGTGATCATGGCGCCGATGTGCTCGGGGTAGAGGGTCCGCTCGATCATGATCGGGACACGCGACAGCGTCCGCAGCCGCAGCACCCGGTAGATCTGCGACCCGGGCGCGAGGCTGAGTTGCTCGCACTCCGAAGGGTTGGCCGGACAACTTTTGATGTCGATCGTGCGGCCTCCCGGTTCCTCTCCGAGCGAGCGTGCCCAGCGGGTGAAGCTCAGCAGTTCGAAGAAACTCTGGGTGCGTGCGGTGCCGAGCACGACCCGCCGCGTGCCGCGTCGGGACGTGACCAGGCCGTTGGCGCGCAGGACCGCCAGCGCCTGACGGACGGTGCCGCGTGACACGTCGTACTGCTGGGCGAGTTGTTCCTCGCTGGGCAGCCGGCCGTCCGAGCCGAAGGCGCCGGCGGTGATGGCCTCGCGCAAGCTGGCCGCCAACCGTCGATACCGGGCTTCGGTGGTGCCGCCCCCCGCGACTGCCATGCCGTTCTCCTTCCCTCGGCCGCCCGTCGGCGCTCCGGCCGACTCTATCCGTTCCCCGGGCCCGGCCCACTGGCCGGGCGCTCTCGTCGCGCGACCCGCGATCTCTTCCGGAGAAGCTCCCCGTCCCGCACATCGGCGTTCACCTCCCGTACACGGTCCCCCGAGGTAATGGGCCAAGTTGTACAGCCAACTCCACTTCTTTCCGGGAGAACCCTGTGAGACTGCACCGCGCTCGCTCCGCGGGCCTTGCCTGCTCCGTCGTCGTGGCCGCGCTCGGGCTCAGTGCATGCGGCTTGACCAGCACGAACGAGTCCAGTGGCGGCGGCGGCAAGGCCGCGACCGCCACTTCGGCGGAGGACTTCGGCGGCATGGACGCCCTTGTCGCTGCCGCGAAGAAGGAGGGCAGGTTGAACGCCATCGCCCTTCCCCGTGACTGGGCGAACTACGGCGAGATCATCGACACCTTCGAGAAGAAGTACGGAATCAAGGTCGAGGTCGAGAATCCGGACGCCTCCAGCCAGGACGAGATCAACGCGGTGACCTCCCGCAAGGGCCAGGACCGGTCCCCGGACGTCATCGACGTGGGCAGCGCCTTCGCCGTCAGCGCGGCCGGGCAGAACCTGCTGGCGCCCTACCGGGTCAGCGCGTTCGACCAGATCCCGAAGGCGCAGAAGGACGCCCAGGCGCGCTGGTACAACGACTTCGGCGGCTATGTCTCCATCGGTTGTGACGCGGCCCGCGTAAGGAAGTGTCCGAAGACGTTTTCCGACCTGATGGATCCGCAGTACAAGGGTCAGATCGCGCTGACCGGCAACCCGACGAAGTCCAGCTCGGCCTTCGGCGCCGTGTACGCCGCGGCACTCGCCGACAAGGGTTCCTTCGACGACATCAAGCCCGGCCTGGACTTCTTCGCCCGCCTGAAGAAGGCCGGCAACTTCAATCCTGTCGAGTCGAGCCCTGCGACCATCCAGAAGGGCGAGACGCCGATCAGCATCACCTGGGACTACCTCAACACCGGGTACGCGGACGAGCTCCGCACCAAGGGCGTCGACTGGAAGGTGAGCATCCCGTCCGACGGTGTGTACGCCGAGTACTACTCGCAGGCGATCGTGAAGTGGGCACCGCACCCGGCCGCGGCCCGCCTGTGGCAGGAGTTCCTGTACAGCCCCGAGGGTCAGAACCTGTGGCTCAAGGGACACGCCCGGCCGGTGCTGATGTCCGAGATGCAGAAGTCCGGGACGCTCGACGCGGCCTTCGCCGCCGAACTGCCGCAGACACCCGGCAACGGAACGGTCGCCTTCCCCACCGAAGGGCAGATCAGCACGGCCAAGCAGGCCGTCGTCCAGGGCTGGTCCCAGGCAGTCGCCGGATGAGCGCCATCCAGACAGCCGGGAGTGGCAGCCGGATCCGCTCCTTCGGCATCAGGCCCGGGCTCGGGTCGGCCAGGCGGCGCATTCCGCGTTCGGCCGGGTGGCTCGGTGCCGTGCCGCTGCTCGTATTCACCGCCGTGGTGTTCGGTGTGGTACTCGGGACGATGGTCCTCGGCGCTCTCACGACACCGCAGTCCGCTCCGGGAGGGGCCCGCCTCACCGGCGCGAACATGAGTTCCTCGCTGCAAGGCCCCTACCTGACCGCGTTGCTCGGCAGCGTCAAGCTCTCCGCCGTCTCCGCGTTGATCGCCGCCGTCGTCGGCCTGCCGATCGCGCACGTGGTCGTGACCTCGCGATTTCGCGCCCTGCGCGAGGCGGTCCTGGCCGCGTCGGGCGTACTGGCGAACTTCGGCGGTGTGCCGCTCGCGTTCGCGTTCGTGGCCACGCTCGGCAACGCCGGCGTCCTGACCAGCCGGTTCGACCTGCTCAGTCATGGCTGGAGCTTGTACGGCTTCTGGGGGCTGACCCTGGTCTACCTCTACTTCCTGGTGCCGCTCATGGTGCTCACGCTCACCCCGGCTCTGGAGGGGCTGCGACGGCAGTGGCGGGAAGCCGCCCGCAACAACGGCGCGAACGCCTTCCAGTACTGGACGCACGTCGCACTGCCCGTCCTCATGCCCTCGCTGCTCGGCGGGTATGTGCTGCTGTTCGGCACCGCGTTCAGCGCCTACGCGACCGCCGCGGCGATGGTCGGCAGCTCGGTACCGCTGGTCACCATGCAGATCGCGGACGCGTTGTCCGGGAACGTCCTGGTCGGCCAGGGCAACATCGCGCTCGCGCTCGGTGTCGACATGGTGCTGGTCGCGGGGCTCGTCATGGCCATTCAGCTGCCGCTGCGGCGCAGGAGCGCGCGATGGCTCGCCTGAGCACGCTCCGATATGGGCGCGCCACCGTGTTGTTGCTCACCGGGGCGTACTTCCTCGTCCCGCTCGCATGCGCCGTCGCCTTCAGCATCGGCGCCGGTGTCCCGGGCCAGGACATCGGCTTCGAGGCGTACACCGGCATCCTCGGCGCCGACGGCTTCACCGACAGTCTGGCTCTGACCCTGAAGCTGGCCGCCGCCACCATCGTGCTCGTTCTGGGGCTGCTCGTGCCCGCTCTGGTCGCGGTCCGGCTGGCCGCACCACGCCTGCGCACACTCGTCGAGATCGTGTGTCTGCTGCCGCTGGTCGTACCTGCCGTCGCCCTTGTCGCGGGATTCAGCGCGGTGTTGGGCTGGGGGTCGGATCATTTCGTCGGCACACCGCTCTTCCAAGCCCTGGTCGCACTCCAGAATCCGCAATTCCCCCTCGTCCTGGTTCTCGCGTACACGCTGATGGCGCTGCCGCTGGCGTACCGCACGCTCGACACCGGGCTCGCCGCCATCGACCTGCGGGTGCTCGTCGAGGCCGCCCGGGCCTGCGGGGCGCCGTGGCCCCGCACCCTCCTGCACGTCGTGCTGCCCAACCTGCGCGGAGCACTGCTCAACACGGCGTTCCTGACCCTGGCGCTGGTGCTCGGTGAGTACACCGTCGCCGCGATCCTCGGCTACCAGCCCTTCGCCGTGTGGATCCTCGCCATCAGCGGGTCGCAGGCCCAGATGTCGGTGGCCGTGTCGGTGACGGGCCTGCTCGTCACGTGGGTGCTGCTGTTGATCATCGCCGGAGCCGGACGCGCTCGCCGTCCCAAGGAGACCTCATGACCGACCTGATGACCGATCCCGAAACCATCGGCCGGACGCGGACCGGCGCCACCGTCGAGTTCCGCGGCCTGCGCCGTTCCTTCGGCGCCACGACGGCGCTGGACGGCCTGGACCTGACGGTCGAGCCGGGCGAGCTCGTGGCGCTGCTCGGCCCGTCCGGTTGCGGCAAGACCACCGCGCTGCGGACCCTCGCCGGGTTCGAGCGACCGGACTCGGGCAAGGTGCTCGTGGACGGCGAGGACATCACGGGTGTCCCCGCGCACCGCCGCGACGCGGGCATGGTGTTCCAGTCCTACAGCCTCTTTCCGCACCTGACCGCCCTCGACAATGTCGCCTTCGGGCTGCGGATGAGCGGTGCCGGCAAAGCCGCGCGCCGGGCTCGCGGCGCCGAACTCCTCGAGCTGGTCGGACTGCCCCAGCACGCCGGCCGCTTTCCGCATCAGCTCTCCGGAGGCCAGCAGCAGCGGATCGCCCTGGCGCGGGCTCTGGCCCTGCGTCCGCGCGTACTGCTGCTCGACGAGCCGCTGTCGGCGCTCGACGCACAGGTGCGCCAGACGCTCCGTGAAGAGATCCGCCGCCTCCAGCAGAGACTGGGCATCACCACCCTGTTCGTGACACACGATCAGGAGGAGGCACTCTCCATGGCCGACCGGGTCGCGGTCATGCGTGCCGGGAAGCTGGAGCAGTGCGCGCCTCCGGCGGAGCTGTACGAACGTCCCGCGACCGCGTTCGTCGCCGAATTCGTCGGCGTGATGAGCCGGATCCCGGCCCGGGCCGGAGCCGTCGACGGGACCGTGGAGGTGTTCGGCCGCACGCTGCCGGTCATCGGGACGCTGCCCGGCGCCGCGCATGTCGCCAGTGGTACGGGTGAAGTCGACGTCCTGGTACGGCCGGAGGCCGTCGAGGTCGCTGCGGACGGGAACGGCACCTCCCGGATCGTGCGGGCGGCGTTCCTGGGCGCGGCGACGCGGCTGACCGTACGACTGGCCGGCGGCGGCGAGGTGATGGCCGATGTGCCGACCCACGCCATGACCACGCTCCCGACCGGTGCGACGGTGACGCTGACGCTGCCGGACCGCCCCGTGCTCGTGGACCGCCGCCGGGAAGGCGGCGGCGATGCGGGCTGACGGTTCCCGCCGACGCTCGACCGGACGCTGCCGTCCCGGATCCTCCCGCCCGACGCCCGGCCCCGGATCCTCCCGCCCGACACCCGGCGGCCGAAGCGCGGAGCCCCGCACATCGGCCCGTTCGCCATGTACCGGAGAACTCACCGTGAACGATCGCATCGCGACCCCCGCCCTTCCCGCCGCTGTCCTGTTCGACATGGACGGCACCCTCGTGGACACCGAACGGCTGTGGTGGGCCGCGGCGGAACAGGTCGCCGACAGGATCGGCCGACCGCTGACCGACACGGACCTGCCTCATGTGCTGGGCCGTCCGGCCGCGCACACCGCCGCTCACCTGCACCGCACCGGCGGCCCCGCGGACCTCGGGCTCGACGCGCTCACCGCCGAGCTGGACGCGGCTTTCGCCGCCCGTGTCGCCCGCGAAGTCGTCCCGCGCCCGGGCGTGCAGCGCCTGCTGGACGAACTGGCCGCGGCCGGCGTGCCCGCGGCGATCGTCTCCGCTTCGCCCCGCCATGTCGTCGACCTCGTACGCAAGGCGCTGGGCGAGGACCGGTTCGCTCTGACCCTCGCGGTCGAGGACACCGTCCGCACGAAGCCGATGCCCGACCCGTACCTCGCCGCGGCCGCAGCCCTGGGCGTCGAACCGCACGCGTGCGTGGTCGTCGAGGACACGCCCACGGGTGTCGCCTCGGCCGAGGCCGCCGGGTGCGCGGTGCTGGCCGTGCCCTCCACCGTGCCGATCCCGACCGCGGCCAACCGGACCGTCCTCGACTCCCTGGAGCGCGCCGACCTGGCGCTGCTCGCCTTCGTTCTCACCTCAAGGGCAAGGAACTGACGCCATGGACGACATCCGCCACGTCGTGATCCTGATGCAGGAGAATCGCAGCTTCGACCACTACTTCGGCACGCTGAACGGCGTGCGCGGCTTCGACGACCGCCAGGCGCTGACGTTCCCGAACGGCGACAGCGTCTTCCGCCAGCCCGCCCTGGCCCGGCCCGACGGCGGGTTCCTGCTGCCTTACCGCATGGACTCCACGAAGTTCGACGCGCAGAACGCGGACGGCCTGCCGCACGACTGGGAGAGCGGTCACGATGCCATCAACAACGGTGCGATGAACCGCTGGACGTCCGCCAAGGGTGAGCGGAGCATGGGCTACCTCACCCGTGAGGACATCCCCTACCAGTACGCGCTGGCCGACGCCTTCACGCTGTGCGACGCGTACTTCTGCTCACTGGCCGGGCCCACCAGCCCCAACCGCCTCTATCTGTGGACCGGCACGGTCGGCCCGGGCCGCGACGGCACGACCGGCCCGTGGATCGACAACACACCGCTGCCCGAAAGCCCGGTCTGCGACTGGACCACGTACGCGGAGCGCCTGTCGGCCGCCGACGTCACCTGGCGCGTCTACCACACGCCCGGCCTGGACGAGCGCCACGGCAACTACGAGGACAACGCCCTCGAATACTTCCGCCAGTTCCACAGCTTCGGCAAGGACGACCCGCGCCACATCAACGCGATGACGAAATGGGACCTGTCGGCGTTCGACGCGCACTGCAAGGACGGCACCCTGCCGACGGTGTCCTGGCTGGTCTCGCCCTACCTGTTCTGCGAGCATCCGACCGCCAGCCCCGCCTACGGCGCGCATTGGGTGAACACCGTTCTCCAGTCGCTGCTCGCGAACCCGGAGGTGTGGCGGCACACGGTGTTCCTCGTGATGTACGACGAGAACGACGGCTACTTCGACCACGTGGTGCCGCCGTTCCCGCCCGCGGGAACCCCCGACGAGTTCGTGGACGGGCAACCGATCGGGCTGGGCAACCGTGTCCCGCTGTGGGTGATGTCCCCGTGGTCGCGCGGCGGCTGGGTCAACTCGCAGGTCTTCGATCACACGTCTGTGCTGCGTTTCCTGGAACTCGTCACCGGCGTGCGGGAGCCCAACATCTCGCAGTGGCGCAGAGCCGTGTGCGGTGACCTCACGAGCTGCTTCGACTTCACCCGTCCCGACTTCTCGATCCCGGTGCTGCCCGACACGCTCGCACTCGTCGAGCGAGCCGATGCGGCGTCGCGGCTGCCGCCGGTGGCGCCGCCGGTACCCGGCGCACAGGTCATGCCCGCCCAGGAGCCGGGTGGCGCGCGCCCGTGCCGACCTCTGCCGTACCGCCCCTGGGCCGACGTCGCCGTGGACCGCGCCACGGGCGAGGTCCGCTGCACTCTCGCCAACGAGGGAACCGCGGCCTTCCCCTTCACGGTGTTCCCGAACATCGCGCGGCCCTTCGCCGGAACGCCGTTCACCGTCGAGCCGAGCGGCACCGCCACCTACGTGTGGGACGCGGTCCGTACCGGCGGACGCTACGACTTCACGGTTCACGGCGCCGACGGCTTCGTCTGCCGCTTCGCGGGGACGGTGGCAGAGGCCGGCCGGACCGACGCCGCCGTTCCCCGGGTGACGGCGGTCCTGGGGGCCGGCGAGGACAAGGCATGGGTCGAGTTGCTGCTGGGCAACGACGGAGGGACCACCGTAGGTTTTACGCTCACCCCGAACGACTTCGGCGGCACGGCGCGCACCCAACTGGTCGGCCCGCACGAGCGGGTCGCCGTGAGCTGGCCCGCGAACGGCGGGCGGTACGACTTCACCATCACCGCGGACGGTGACACGGACTTCGCCCGGCGGTACGCGGGGACGGTGCACGCCCCGCCGAGCGCGAGCTGTCAGCGGCCGGCCGTCGACGGCGGCGGCGCACTCGCCTGACCTTCGACGCCGCACGACCCCACCGCTACACCAACGACACGGACCAGTCGGCGACCTGTCTGGCGTCGGTGACACCGCCCACGCCCTGAGGTCGGCACGGCCACCCGCTGCACCTCGGGCGGAGAACGCGATGGAGACAGCACAGGGGCGCATCCCCGCGGGGGGAACGCGCCCCTGATGTCACAGCCTCATGAGACATCGGCCATGCATCAGCTGGTGAAGATGAAGTACTTCCAGCCTCCGTACGTCGTCGAGTTCACGGTGTCCCCGGAACCGGAGTTGATGTACGCGGAGCGCACGCGGGCGCGGATGCCGGACTTGCCGGAGTGGCCCAGGTTGACGACCGACTTTCCGTTGCTGCCGAGCTTGAAGTACTCGGTGGTCCCGTCGTACCACTTGCCCTGGTAGTACACCTGGAGTTCGAGCCGCTGCTTACGGCCCTTGTAGTAGCTCATCGTCGTCGTGGAGATGGCGTCGGTGTTCTTGCGGAAGTAGTGGTATGTCGTGGAGCCGATCCTGCCGGTCTTGTAGTGCTTGGACAGCGCCGTCGAGACCTTCACCCCGGCGTACGCCGTGGACTTGACCGACTTCGGGGCGTAGCGGGCGTCACCCTTGAACACGGCGGTGACCGTGGTGTCCCGGGTCATGTCCAGGGTGACCGACAGGTTGCCGCTGGAGTTGACCTTGCCGGTCTTCATCAGCCTCTTCGGCTTGTCCGCCCCGAAGGGGTCGGCCCAGATCTCGACCGCCCGGTTCGTGTACGTCGTGCCGAGGTGCGCCGTGAACGCGACGTCCTTGCCGTAGGCGTACACCTTGCCGTTGTTGTTCAGCGTCAGCGTCGGCGTGGCGCGGGAGACGGCGACGGTGTCCGAGGCGGTCGCCGAGGAGTGCGTGGCGTCACCGGCGTACGTCACCGTGTACGTGACCTTGCCGCCGGCCGGCGGGGTGTCCGTGAAGGAGAACGTGCCGCCCGTGCCGAGGGGTCTGGTGCCGAGCGACTTCCCCTTCGGCGACTCCATGTCGGTGCGGGTGACGGCCAGCGGAGTTCCGGCGGGCAGCGCGAGGCCGGTGGTGAGCGAGCCCTTGACCGTGAGCGACTTCCCTCGGGTGGCGGTGGTGGGGGTGTCGACCTTGAGCGTGCCGACGTACTTGCGGGGCTCGTCGATGGCGTGGAACTGGGTGGCGTCGTTGGACCCGGTCAGCACGAACAGCTTCCCGCCGTCGGCCGACCAGTTCATCGAGTGCCCGAACCAGGGCATCCAGTTGTGCGACAGGTTGCGGACACTGGCGGGCTTGTCGCTGCCGCCGGAGAAGACGTACGTGTCGCCGCGGTCGTCGGTGTCGAGGACGGTCGCCGCGACCGTGCCGTCCGGAGCGACACTGACCATCTCCGGTTCGTCGGGGACGGGGTAGGTGCGCACCTGTTCCAGGTCCGAGAGGCGGTACTCGGTGAGCGCCCGGTTCCCGGGTCCGGCCACGACGACGTTCTGGCCGTCCGGGGTGAGGGCCGCATCCTTGTAGAAGCCGCCCTTCTGGGCGGACACGCGGATCACGGGGGCACCGGTGGAGATGTCGTAGACGATGATCGGGGCGGAGCTGATGTGCGCGTCGAGGGCAAGCAGCGTGCCCGGGTTGTCGGGGTCCGCGTAGAGCTCGGGCGGGCTCGCGAAGTCGTGTCCGGCCGCCAGGTCCAGCGACACCGTGGGCGTCTCGGCGGTCAGGTCGACGGAGCCGAGCCCGGAACTCCACTGGTCGCCGTACCCGAACCACAGCTTGCCGTCTGCGTAGGCGAGCCGCGAGGGGATGGTCTTGTCGCCGGTCGGGTACTCGGCGGTCTGCGTGAGCGTGGCGGTGTCGATTGCGACGATCTTGTCGGCGCCATAGAGCGCGGCGTACAACGTGCCCGCGTCCGGGCTCAGTTCGAGGTCACGGACCTGGGCCAGACCGGTGAGCGTGGCGACGACCTTGCCGGCGTAGTCGGTGACGACGATCTTGTCCCGGTATCGGTCGCTGAAGTAGAGCCGCTGGTGTACGCCGTCGACGACCGTGTCGTCAGCGTCCGAGACCGCGATGGGCCTGGTGGTGTCGGCGGACGCCGGTGCGACGGTGAGTACCGCCGAGCTGTAGAGGACCGCCAGCGCTGTGGCGGCCGGGAGAGTGCGCATACGCACGTGGGTTCGAACCCCCCGGAACGAGTGTGGGGCCACTACGCGCAGTTGTCGGGTGGTGTTGCTGTGTGCGACCTGTGCTGCACGTGTGACGAGTGAGCGAAGAATAGGTCATGCCACCGACAACATGACCAGTGCCCCCGCCCAAGCGTCCGGTGCGCCTGCGGTAGCCCATGAGGGCTGCTGCCACGGCTACCGGAACCGCACCCGTGACTCGTCCGGCACGGAGCCGGTCCACCAGGTCGGCCAGGAACGGTTCAACGCCGCACGGCGCCGGAGCGGCCGCCCGCCTCGATCCCCCGGGCGACCAGCGCGATCTCGGTCATCCAGCGGCTCGGCGGCTCGTTCGGCCCCCGAACCCTGGCTCTGGACCGCACGAGAGGTCGTCGCAACGCAGTTCTCATCGCTCTCGAAGTCGCCGGCGCCGACCGGTCACCGGTCTCCCGGCCGGGTACGGCCGGGCCGGGCCCGACGGCGTGAGGAGCGGCGGGGGTGCAGGGTCGCCGGGACCGCCAGGGCGCCAGGGGATGGTGGCGGGGCGGTGGGAGACAGACGGGAGACCAGGGCCGTCACCGCGGTCTCGCCGATCGTCTCGGGGTGCAGGGTCACGGTGCTCACCGGCGGGTCGTTGTCGGCGTAGGCCCGGTCCTCGCTGGCGCAGACGAGAAGCAGGTCGTCCGGGATCCGCAGCCCGTGGCGGGCCGCCGCGGCCAGGACCTGGCGGCCGCCGGGGTCGTAGACCGCGTAGACCGCGTCGCAGGCGCGGGCGGCGAAGAGCGCGTCGAAGCCGTGGCCCGGGGCGTCGTACGGATCGAAGGTGAGGAGCAGCGGCGCCTGCCCGCGCTCGTGGCACCACTGCTCGTACGTACGGGTCACGACCCGGGTGTAGTGCTCGTCGCCGTACCCGGCGTGCAGGGCGATCCGCCGGGCGCCCGAGGCCGCCAGGTGGCCGAGGACCTCGCGGGTGGTGGCGGTGTGGTCGTTGTCGACCCAGACGTCCCCGGGCCTCGGATCGACGGGGCGGCCGTCGAAGACGAGCGGGATGCCCCGGGCACGCAGCGCACGCAGCACCGGGTCGTCCGTGGGGCTGTCGAGGAGCAGCATGCCGTCCACGGCGAGGGTGTGCCAGGGCGTCTCGGCCCCGCAGGTGGCGGGGAGGATCGTCAGGGCGTAGCCGTGGGCGTGCGCGGTGGCGGCGGCGGTGGTCAGGAGCCGGGCGAAGTAAGGGATTTCGAGGAAGTTCCAGGACGATCCGGCGTAGGTCGTGACGGCCACGCCCAGAGTTTTTCCGGCCCGCGGGATCCGCTGGGAGCCGTAGCCGAGCGTGGTGGCCACCTCGCGGACCCGGCGGCGCGTGGATTCGGCGAGTCGGCCGGTTCCGTTGAGAGCGTGCGAAACGGTGGCGGTGGAGACCTCCGCGGCACGTGCCACATCGGCGAGAGTGGGCCCTGACATGGCGGTCATCCTACGGATTCAGTCGTTCCGGACGGGTTCTGGTTACGGCGTTAATCAAAGAAGGTCCGGCCACAGCGAATGCAGCCCAACCCTTGGAGTGGTCATGACTTCTTCTCTCGCCCGGCGGAGCGTCCTCGCCGCGGGTGCGGCCGGACTGGTGGGCGTGGCGGCCGGTCCCGCGGCCGCCGCGCACCAGGGCGCCCCGCATCGGAGTGCCGCGGCCCTGATCATCCACAACGCCCGGGTGTTCACCGGGCTCCCCGGCGCCCGCCCCGTCGAGGCCGTGGCCGTCGGGCGCGACGGCCGGATTCTCGCCACCGGCCGGGGCCGCGAACTGCGCCGCCTCGCCGGACGGGACACCGAGATCGTCGACGCGCGCGGGGCGACCGTGATGAGCGGCATCCACGACGGCCATGTGCACCCGCTCGGCGCGGGCGAGCGTTCGCTGCGCCCCTCCCTGGAGGGCGCCGAGACGACCGCCGAGGAACTCCTCGCGATCCTCACCGGTTTCCTTGAGGACACGCCCGGCCAGGAGCCCGACGGCTGGCTGGTGGTCTCGGACTGGAACCCGATCGGGCTGCTGCCGCAGGGCACCCTCCCTCACCACTCCCTGCTCGACGCCCTCCCCACCCGCCGCCCGATCGCCCTCCTCGGGGGCGACGGCCACAACATCTGGGTCAACGCCCGCGCCCTGGAGATCGCCGGCATCACCGCGGCGACCCCCGATCCGGTGGGCGGAAAGATAGTGAAGGGGCCGGACGGGCAGCCCAGCGGGGTGCTCAAGGACGACGCCCAGCCCCTGGTGACCCGTCACATCCCGGAGCCCAGCGAGGCCGAACAGGTCGCCGCCTGCTCCCGGGTGCTCACCCAGGCAGCGGCCTGCGGGGTGACCACGATGATGGACGCGTGGGTCCAGCAAAAGGAGTTGATGCTCTATCAGGCCCTCGCGAACGCAGGGAAGTTGCCGCAGCGGATCGTCCCCGCGATCAGGATCGAATCGGACCTGGCGAAGGACCCGAAGGCAGCCCTTGCCTATGCGCGCGGGCTGGAGCACGCGTACCGGGACGTACCGGGGCTGCGGTTCGGGACGATCAAGGTGTTCCTCGACGGCGTGATCGAGTACCCGGCACAGACGGCGGCACTCCTGGAACCGTATCTGGACGGCTCCGGACATCCGACGGACAACCGGGGCGAGCTGTACGTCTCCGCGCAGGACTACGGGCGGCTGGCCGTGGCCTTCAACCGGGCAGGCTGGCAGCTGCACGCCCATGGGCTCGGTGACCGCGCGGTGCGCACCGCGCTCGACGGGTACGCCTACGCCCGGCGCGCGACGGGGCTGCGCGATGCCCGGAACACCATCGCTCACCTCCAGGTGGTGGACCCGGCGGATCTCCGGCGGTTCGCCGCACTGGACGTGGTGGCCTGCATGCAGCTCCAGTGGGCCGCCCGCGACACATGGACGGTGGACGCGCTCCTGCCGTACATCGGGCCCGAACGCCACCGGTGGATGTACCCCGCCCGCTCCCTGGAGCAGCACGGTGCCCGGCTCTCGGGCGGTTCGGACTGGCCGGTGGACCCGCTCCAGGTATGGAACCAGATTCGTACGGCGATCGACCGCACAGGCGCGGAGGGCGAGGGGCCGCTCTACCGGGAGCTGGAGGGGCTGAGCCGTACGTCGGCGCTGCGGATGCACACGCACGGCACGGCATGGCAGTTGCGCATGGACCGGCTGACGGGAACGGTCCGCCCCGGTCTGGCGGCGGACCTGATCGTTCTCGACCGTGACGTGACGAAGTGCCCGGAGGCGGACATCAGTGACACCCGTGTCGAGCTGACCCTGGTGGGAGGCAAGGTCGTCCACGACGCACGCTCCGCGGCCGGCCGGGCCGCCGCCGCGCGGCTCGACCGGGCCGCCGCCGCGCCCCGCCCGTCGATGTACGCGGCGATGCACGGCGGACGGCACCAGGCGTGCGGCCACGGCGACGACCGGCCGTAGCGGTTCGGCCTTGCCGAGGCCCGGCCGAACGCTGTGCCCGCGCCGCTGCGCACCCCGCGCGTCCGTCCGTACCCGCTCCTGTCGTGTGCGACGTGGCGTACTGCGGTGCTGATCGGTCCGGGGCCGCGGTCGTGCTCCGCGCTCACGCGCTTCGCGTCTCACGGGCTGCGCGTCGCCGACAGCCCCCGCGTCGCAACAGCGCAGCGGAAGAGGGGCGGGCACTCGGCAGAGGGGCGGGCACTCACAGGAGTGTCCGCCCCTACGGCACACGGCCACCGACCGCGCCGGCCCGCCGCTGGAGCAACCGGCTCGCTGTTGGAGCAACCGGCCGCCGCTGGAACAAGCCGAGCAACAGCAGGTCACGCGGCAGACCGTGGAGCGCCCATGGTGCTACGCCGTCAGCGGGTGAGGGCCATGGGGCGGAGGCGTCCGTCGTGGACTTCGGTGATCTGGTCGACGGCGGTGAGGTGCGTGCGGTCGTGGGTGACCAGGACGGTGGCGGTGGCCTGCTGGTGGGTGAGGCGGGTGATCAGGTCGAGGACGGCGGCGCCGCGTTCGTGGTCGAGGGCGCTGGTGGGTTCGTCGACCAGGAGGACGGTGGGGTCGTTCATCAGGGCGCGGGCGATGTTGACGCGTTGGCGCTGGCCGCCGGACAGCTGGTGGGGGCGACGGCGGGCCTGGTCGGCCAGACCGACCGCGTCGAGGAGTTCCAGGGCGCGGGTGCGGGCCTTGGCGGGGCTGCGGCCGTCGAGCTGCGCCATGACCTGGAGCTGTTCGGCGGCGGTGAGGGACGGCAGCAGGTTGGGCTGCTGGAAGACGATGCCGATCTTGTGGCGGCGCAGGTCGGTGAGTTCACCGCGGCTCATGCCGGTGGTGGGGGTGCCGTCGATGGTGACCGTGCCGGCGTCGGGGGCGATCAGGGTGGCGGCGACGGCGAGCAGACTGGACTTTCCGGAGCCGGAGGGGCCGACCACGGCGGTGAGGCTGCCCTTGGGCACGTCGAGGGAGACCTTGTCGAGGGCGGTCAGGCGGGTGTCACCGTCGGGGTAGGTGAGGGTGATGTCGGTCAGGTTCAGGCTCATCGGGCGCTCCCCAGGGCGGTCAGCGGGTCGACGGAGGTGATGCGGCGGACGGAGAGGGCGGCCCCGAGGGCGCCGAGGAGGATCATCACGGCGGCGGGGACGAGGACGGTGGCGGGGGTGAGGAGGAACGGCACCGCGCTGCCGACGACGAGGGCGCCCAGGGCGGCGGCGATGGCCGTACCGACCAGGGTGCCGCCGGCGAGGAGGATGACGGCCTGGCCGAGAGCGTCCTTGAGGAGGGTGGCGGTGGAGGCCCCCAGCGCCTTCAGGACGGCGATGTCACCGCTGCGCTGGATGGTCCACACGGTGAAGAAGGCGCCGATGACCAGGGCGGAGATGGCGAACAGGAAGCCGCGCATCATCTGCAGGGAGCCGTTCTCGGACGTGTAGGACCCGATCGCGGACAGCGAGTCGTCGGTGGAGACGGTCTTGGTGCCGGCCTGCTCGTCGGTGGCCGCCACATCGGCCCCGGAGGCGGTGTTCAGGGCGATCACGGTCGCGGTCGGACGGTCGCCGTCGCCACTGGGCGGCGCGATTTTCTGCCAGGTGTTCAGGCTGGTCCAGATCACCGGGGTGTGGCTGAAGGAGGCATCGCCCCGCACAGCCGCCGCCGTCAGCCGCTGCCCGGCCATGGTGAAGGAGTCCCCGGGGGCGAGGCCGAGCTCGTCGGCGGCCTCGGTGGACAGCACCACCGACCGGTCGTCGATCTTGCCACTGTCCGGGGCCAGGTGGGAGCCGGGCGTCACACCGAAGGCGGAGACCCCGGTGCTCGTGTCCCCGGCGGTTGCCTTGGTGGTGGCGATCCCCAGCGGTTCGGCGCTCTCGACGCCAGGCGCCTTGGACCACCGCTGCCACTGTTCGGCGGTGACGGTGGAGTTGGAGTACGACACGTCCCCCTCGCCGGCGGGTGCCTGGAAGGCGATCTTGTCGGCGGGCAGTCCGGTGATCGCGGAGATGTTCTGCTGGCCCAGGCCGGCCGTCAGCCCGGACAGCAGCCCGACCAGCAGGGTGATCAGCACGATGACGGTCCCCATCAAGGCGAACCGCCCCTTGGCGAACTTCAGGTCTCTCCAGGCGACGAACACGGCGTGGTCTGCCCTTTCCACGTGGAATCGGTGTGTCTCCACGATCGCTGCTGCCCCCTTGTCCGGGCATCTGGCATCAGGCGGCACTTCACGGATCGAAGGGCGGCACACCGGTTGCAACTTTCGATGGAGGCCGTCTCGGGGTCTGTTTTCGTAGGCTGTACACACTGTGACCGCCTCCGCCCCCGTTTCCGCCCTGACCCCGACCAGCCGGGTGCTGGCCTGGTGCCTGCACCTGCTCTTCCTCGGCCTGCTCGCCCTGGCCGCCGGCCGGGCCGTGGTCGACGGCCTGCCACACGCCGGGATGACCACCGCGGCCGCCGCGACATGCGCCCTGGTGTACGCGGCAGGGCCGCTGCTGCCCCGGGTGCACGCCTCACGCCGTGCCGCGGCGGTGTGGCTGGCGTGCACGGGCGCCGGGTGGCTGCTGCTGCTGACCCTGTCCGCCGACGGCGTATGGGTCGCTTTCCCTCTGTACTTCCTCCAGCTCCACCTGCTGTCGCGCTGGGCGGGTCTGGCCGCGGTCGCGGCCACCGCACTCGCGGCGATCACCGCCTTCGCCGCCCACCAGCACTCCTTCAGTGTCGCCATGGCGATCGGCCCGGCCCTGGGCGCCGCCGTGGCCGTAGCGGTGGTGTGGGGGTACCAGGCCCTGTACCGCGAGAGCGAACAGCGCCGCAGGCTGATCGAGGAACTCACCGCCACTCGCGCCGACCTGGCCCAGGCCCAGCACACCGCCGGAGTACTCGCCGAACGCGAACGCCTGGCCCGCGAGATCCATGACACCCTCGCCCAGGGGCTCTCCAGCATCCAGTTGCTGCTGCGCGCCGCCGAACGAGCCCTGCCCGCAAAACCCGAGGCCGCCACCCGTTACGTCGGCCAGGCCCGCCAGGCCGCCGTGGACAACCTCGCCGAGGCACGCCGCTTCGTCGCCGCCCTCACCCCGCCCGCCCTGGAGGACACGAGCCTGGCCGGTGCCCTGGAACGCCTGTGCGCCACCACCTCCACGCGCCACCGGATCACCGCCCGCTTCCACCTCACCGGTACTCCCGTGACGCTGCCCACCGCCTACGAGGTCGCGCTGCTACGGATCACCCAGTCCGCCCTGGCCAATACCGTCCGCCACGCTCACGCCACCACCGCCGAGGTCACCCTCAGCTACCTCGGTGACCACGTCGCCGTGGACGTCGTCGACGACGGTTCCGGATTCGACCCCGATCGGCCACCGGCCCCCGCACAGGACGGCGGCGGCTTCGGACTCGCCGCGATGCGCGCCCGTATGCGCGCCCTCGACGGCACCCTCACCGTCGAATCCGCCCCCGGCCAGGGCACCTCCCTGGCTGCCCAGCTCCCCCTCACCCCACCCGCCGACAGCGAACCCGAGGCCCGCCCGTGACCGACACCCCCATCCGCCTGCTCCTGGCCGACGACCACCCGGTGGTACGCGCCGGGCTCCGCGCGGTGCTGGAGACCGAACCCGGCCTCACAGTGGTGGCCGAGGCGGCCACCGCCCAGGACGCCATCACCCGCGCCGCCGAAGGAGACATCGATGTCGTCCTGATGGACCTGCAGTTCGGCAAGGGCATGGGCGGCGCCGAGGCCACCGCCCGGATCACCGCACGACCGGGCGCGCCCCGCGTGGTGATCGTCACCACCTATGACTCCGATGCCGACACCCTGCCCGCCATCGAGGCCGGCGCCACCGGCTACCTCCTCAAGGACGCCCCGCCCGAAGACCTGGCCGCTGCCGTACGAACCGCCGCCGCTGGACGCACCACGCTGGCCCCCGCGGTCGCCGACCGCCTCATGAACCGGCTCCGCACCCCGGCCGCCGCCCTGACCCGGCGCGAGACCGAGGTCCTCGCGCTGGTCGCCGAGGGCCTGTCCAACCAGGCGATCGGCCAACGGCTCCACCTCACCGAGGGGACCGTCAAGTCCCACCTGGCCCGCGTCTACACCAAACTCGGCGTCGACTCCCGCACCGCAGCCGTGGCGACCGCCGCCGACCTCGGCCTCATCCGCCGCTGACCGAACCGGCTGTGCAGGGCCGACGGCGCCGGGTCGCACGGTGGGGCACGACTACCCGAGCCAGTGCCGTGACCGGCAATGTCCGCACGCACCGGACGACGCTCCTTGACGGGCAAACGTTGCGGGCAGCGGCACGAGGGCGTGTTTCGCAAGTCCCGTCCGGCCCGCGACGCCTGGCACGGCGCCTCGCCGCGTTGTCGGGATCGTCCACGTACGCCCGGTACGAGGGCGACCCTCCGCCTTGCGATGCACCGCACCGGACGCCGCGGCCCCCGCCCCTCGGGCGGACGACGCCACTTTCGAAACACGCCCTAGCGGCGCGCCCCCGGCCTGTCGGCTGGACTCGGCATCCCGGTCGTGGCCCCTGAGCCACCGGTCCGCGGCCGGTGCGCGGCAGGGGTGACGTGAGGGCGGTCGGGTGCGGGTGCGACGGGGGTGTGGCCGCCGGACGGCAGGTGCGCGGTGGTGGCGTCGTTGTCCGACGGCACGACCCGGCTGGGGGCCGAGGTGGCTGACAAGGCCGTCGGGGCTCCGCTGTCGGTCCTCGCACGCTTCCCGGCCCAGAAGCGGTAGACGGCCCAACCGGCACCGATGGCCAAGGTCGTCCAGATGACAGCTTCGGCCAGAACGACCTCCCGCGCGAAGGCGAGGTCCGGCCGAGGCGGCAGGACGATCATCTGCGCGGCGCCACCCACGGGCACCGTCAGCCCGGCAAGCAGGCCGGTCACGCCGGGTCGCTCGATGGCCGCACCCACCACACCCAGGACAGACCCGAACAGCACGCTCGCCAGCCACCACGTGAGCAACTCCGGCCAGTACAAGGCGAGCGGTTCGTCACGGACCAACGCGTCCATCGGGTAGTACGCCGCCGTGGCGGCGACCAGTGCAAGCGCCCCGGCCACAGCACCTCGTGTCCACGTCTTGGCCAGCCACCCCATCACCACGGCGAGCGCGGCCCACGCCCAACCGAGTCCCACGAGAAGGCTGAGCACCTTGGCGGTGCCGGCCCAGACAGTGCCCGCCAGCGGGGCGCCGAGTGCCGAATACGGTGAGGAGAGCGCATTGGCGAGCGAGGTGACCGCACCGAACCCGGCCCCTACCACGAGGGCGCACACCGTGATCTTCATTGTGTGAGCATACTCGGTATGCCGCTGGTGCCTTTCTGGCTCTCCTCCCGCCAACCTCTTCGCCGCATCAGGGACCGGCCCCGGCCGAGGCTCCGTCACTCTTCACGAAGAGTGACGGAGCCTCGATCGGGCGTGCCCGACGAGCATGACGAGTCGTCACCTGAGCATCGTCGCGCCGCACACTTCTAGGCGAGTTCGCCGGTGGCCCGGTTGCGGCGGATGAGCAGGTGGCGGTGGCCGCCGGTGCCGATGTGGATCCAGGCCCAGTCGTAGTACCGCGGCCCCTTCGCGCCGTTGCCGGCACTGTGCCGTTGCCAGGCCGTGGCGGGCGGGCGGCCGGCGACGGTGTCCGCGCGGACGGCGGTGCGGCCGTGGTTGATCCTCACCCGCGCAAGGCGCTGGAAGATGCTGGAAGGTGTCGAGAGGTGCCGGAAGGTGTTTCCGACGTCACGGCCCGATTTTGGATCCTCGCAGCCTTGCCCTGCTCGGTCCCTGTTTGTCCGTCTTCCTAGATGTCCCGGAAGATCTCGATCTGCGCGCCCACGGAGTTGAGGCGCTCCGCCAGCTCCTCGTAACCGCGGTTGATGACATACACGTTGCGCAGTACGGACGTGCCCTCGGCCGCCATCATGGCGAGCAGGACGACCACGGCGGGGCGCAGCGCCGGCGGACACATCATCTCGGCGGCGCGCCACCGGGTCGGACCCTCGACCAGGACCCGGTGGGGGTCGAGGAGTTGGAGCCTGCCGCCGAGGCGGTTCAGGTCGGTGAGGTAGATGGCGCGGTTGTCGTAGACCCAGTCGTGGATGAGCGTCTGGCCATGCGCCGAGGCGGCGATCGCCGCGAAGAAGGGCACGTTGTCGATGTTGAGCCCGGGGAACGGCATGGGGTGGATCTTGTCGATCGGCGCCTCCAGCTTGGAGGGGCGGACCGTGAGGTCGACCAGGCGGGTACGGCAGTTGTCGGCGACGTACTCCGTCGTGCGGTCGCAGTCGACGCCCATCTCCTCCAGCACCGCGAGCTCGATCTCCAGGAACTCGATCGGCACTCGACGGATCGTCAGTTCGGACTCCGTCACCACGGCGGCGGCCAGCAGGCTCATCGCCTCGACCGGGTCCTCGGAGGGGGAGTAGTCGACGTCCACGTCTATGTGCGGGACGCCGTGCACGGTCAGTGTCGTCGTACCGATGCCGTCGACACGTATGCCCAGCGCCTCCAGGAAGAAGCAGAGGTCCTGGACCATGTAGTTGGAGGAGGCGTTGCGGATGACGGTCGTGCCGTTGTGACGGGCGGCGGCCAGCAGCGCGTTCTCGGTCACGGTGTCGCCGCGCTCGGTCAGCACGATGGGACGGCCGGGTGTGACCGCGTGGTCGACCTGTGCGTGGTACAGGCCCTCCGTCGCGGCGATCTCCAGCCCGAACCGGCGCAGCGCGATCATGTGCGGCTCGATGGTCCGCGTACCGAGGTCGCAACCGCCCGCGTACGGGAGCTTGAACGAGTCCATGCGGTGCAGGAGCGGGCCGAGGAACATGATGATGGACCTGGTCCGGCGGGCGGCGTCCGCGTCGATGGCGTCCATGTCGAGCCGGGCGGGCGGGACGATCTCCAGGTCGGTCCCGTCGTTGATCCAGCGGGTCCGCACGCCGATGGAGTTCAGGACCTCCAGGAGGCGGTAGACCTCCTCGATGCGGGCGACCCGGCGCAGCACCGTACGGCCCTTGTTGAGGAGTGAGGCGCAGAGCAGTGCCACGCACGCGTTCTTGCTCGTCCTGACATCGATGGAGCCCGAGAGTCGGCGTCCTCCGACCACCCGCAGGTGCATGGGGCCGGCGTAGCCGAGCGAGACGATCTCACTGTCGAGCGCTTCACCGATGCGCGCGATCATCTCAAGGCTGATGTTCTGGTTGCCGCGCTCGATGCGATTGACGGCGCTCTGGCTGGTGGCGAGCGCCTCGGCGAGCTGACTCTGTGTCCAGCCCCGGTGCTGACGCGCGTCACGTATGAGCTTGCCGATGCGTACGAGGTAATCGTCTGACATGGCGAAAGGTTATCTCAGATATGAGATGCGCCTTCCGGTGGGGTGCGCTGTTCGGGTGACCACAGTGCGCAGGCGCGACCGTTGACCGCTCACGTGCACGTCACGGGCGTGGCACGGCACGGGTGGCACGTGCGTTCCATGGTCCACCTGGTTCGCCGCCTCGGCGCGCGGTGCACGCCCGTTCGGGGACGGGGACGGGGACGGGGACGGGGACGGGAAGCCGTGTGCGCGGCCTCAGACGTGGAGTTCGGGCGGCAGGCCCGTCCAGCGCAGGTCGGCGGGAAGGTGTCCCGTGTCGTTGTAGAGGAGTACGGAGGCGGGACGACCGGGGGCGTAGCGAATGACCGTCAGCGCGGCGTTGGCGTGGTTCAGGCCGATCCAGCGCCACTTCGGGGCGTCGAGGGCCTCCCGGACCAGCCAGGCGATGAGGAAGTTGTGGGTGACGACCAGTTCGTGGCGGGGTTCGTCGCCGTCAACCGGCCCGGTGAACCGCGCGAGCGCCGCACGGGCGAGCCCGGGGCCGGCTTCACGCTGGTCCTTGGGGAACCGGGCCAGGCGTTCCAGCGTGGCGTCGGCGATGCCCGGTGGCAGTTCGTGCCGCTCGGGAAGGTGGGGCAGGTAGTCCCCGGCGAGTTCGGACGGCCGGAGCAAAACGCCGTCGAGCCGTTCGCCGATCAGCTCGGCGGTGCGCGCGGCACGGGGGAGCGGGCTGTGGTGGATCGCCGAGAAGGGAACACGACGCAGCCGCTCACCCAGCGAGGCGGCTTGCCGACGTCCGTTCGCGGAGAGGTCGCTCTCGTCGTCCGTGGCCTCCCCGTGCCGGGCGAGGTAGAGATGGCGTGCGGCTGTTCCGGCCATGGTGTGCGGCGCCTTTCCCGCGAGTCCCGATCCCTGCGTGTCTGAACCGTCGACGCCCTTCGGAGCGGGCGGGGTTCCCGCCGCCGACGCCTCGCCCTGCCGGTTTTGACGCCGACCGGTGGGCGGCGGAGCGCGGGGGCGTTGTCAGTCCTGGGGGTGCAGGGACTCGGCCGCTGCGGAGGCGACGGTCCGCGCCACGAGGGCGAGCGCCGGCACGTCCAGCTTCCACTGCTGCCAGTACAGCGGTACGTCCACACGCCGCCCCGGCGCCAGTTCCGTGAGGACGCCCGACCGCAGCAGGGGTTCCGCCTGCGGTTCCGGGACCAGCCCCCAGCCGAGCCCCGCGGCCACCGCGTCGCAGAAGCCTTCCGACGTGGGTACGTGGTGGCGTAGGCGACCGGCGCCCGAACCGTCGGGCGTGAGCGACCGGACGAACCGGTCCTGCAGGTCGTCGCGCCGGTCGAAGGCGATCACCGGTGCGTCGGGCAGCCGGTGCTCCAGCGGCCCCGACGACAGATGGCGCGCCACGAACTCCGCACTCGCCACCGGCAGATAGCGCGCCAGCCCCAGCGGACGCACCGTGCAGCCCGCCACCGGCTCCGCCGCCGACGTCACCGCCGCCATCACCTGCCCCTCGCGCAGCAGCGCCGCGGTGTGCGCCTCGTCCTCGCGGTGCAGGTCGAAGCAGATGGGCGGGCTCTGCGGCACCCGGGTCAGGGCCGGCAGGAACCAGGTGGCCAGAGAATCCGCGTTCACCGCGATCGGCACCCGGGCCGGGCCCGCCCCGGTCGCGATCCCCAGCTCCGTCCGCGCGTCCCGCTCCAGGGCCGCCACCTGGCGCGCGAACCGCACCGCCACCTGCCCGGACTCCGTCGGCCGGACCGGCTTCGTCCGCATCAGCAGTACCCGGCCGGTGCGCTGCTCCAGCGCCTTGACCCGCTGGCTGACCGCGGAAGGCGTCACGTGCAGGGCCGCCGCGGCGGCGTCGAAGGTGCCCTCGTCGACGACGGCGAGCAGCGTGCGTACCTGGTCGAAGGGCAGGTCGGTCATCATGGGAGCTAATGTTAGGTAAGAAACTTTAGCTGTACTGATGACGTGGCGGCCCATAGCGTCGGGCGACATGAACAACGGCGTCCTCCCGGCGGCCCTCGCCGGATTCGGCACGGGCCTGTCTCTCATCGTCGCGATCGGCGCGCAGAACGCGTTCGTCCTGCGCCAAGGTGCGCGCGGCCGGGCCGTGCTCGCGGTGGTCGGCATCTGCGCCGCGTCCGACGCGGTCCTCATCGCCCTCGGCGTGGCCGGGCTCGGCGCCGTCGTCACCGCGTGGCCCGCCGCCCTGACAGCGGTCGGCGTGGCCGGTGGCGGCTTCCTGATCTGTTACGGCGTGCTGGCGGCCCGCCGCGTGCTGCGACCCGCCGCCGGACAGTCGCTGACGGCGAAGGGTGCCTCCGCGGGCTCCGTCCGCGCCGCGGTGCTCACCTGCCTGGCCCTGACCTGGCTCAACCCGCATGTCTACCTGGACACCGTGCTGCTGCTCGGTTCTGTCGCCGCCGACCGCGGCTCGCTGCGATGGGTCTTCGGCCTCGGTGCCATGCTGGCGAGCCTGGCGTGGTTCGCCGCTCTCGGCTACGGCGCCCGGCTCCTCAGCGGCGTCCTGGCCCGGCCCGGTGCCTGGCGGGTGCTGGACGCACTGGTCGCGGCCACCATGTTCGCGATGGGCGCCATGCTGCTGGCCCGTACTTTCTGACCTCGTCCCGGCCGGACGGTCCGGGTCCTCCCCTGCTCGCGACCCGGCCGCGCGGCCTGCAGCCGAGGAGGACCCGTGCCACGCGGGCGCCCCGTACCGGAGGAGCGCTCGCGCCCCGCGGCAGGTCCATGCCGGGAAGGGAGCCGGGGAAGGAGAGGCGCGGAAGGGAGCCGGGGAAGGAGAGGCGCAGACTTCGCTGCGAGAGGTCGACACGTGCCCGCGCATGACCGTTCGGCGGTGATGTACTAGAGTTATCTCGACATCGAGATATTTGCCGAAGGCGCACCGCAGTCCGCCATCGGGTAAGGGTTACCTAACTAAGTCTTACCTTAACGGATGGGCGAGGGGCCGCAGGCGGCACCACGCGGCGCCCGCCGTAATGAGGCGCGGCGCGGAGTACGCGCACATTGATGAAGGAGACTGTCGTGTCGGCGAACAGCTTCGACGCCCGCAGCACGCTGCGCGTGGGCGACGAGTCGTACGAGATCTTCAGGCTGGACAAGGTCGAGGGCTCCGCGCGCCTCCCGTACAGCCTGAAGGTGCTCCTGGAGAACCTGCTCCGCACCGAGGACGGCGCGAACATCACCGCCGACCACATCCGGGCGCTCGGCGGCTGGGACTCCCAGGCGCAGCCCAGCCAGGAGATCCAGTTCACCCCGGCCCGCGTGATCATGCAGGACTTCACCGGCGTGCCGTGCGTCGTGGACCTGGCCACCATGCGTGAGGCCGTGAAGGAGCTGGGCGGCGACCCGGCCAAGATCAACCCCCTCGCCCCGGCCGAGCTGGTCATCGACCACTCCGTCATCGCCGACAAGTTCGGCACGAAGGAAGCCTTCGGCCAGAACGTCGAGCTGGAGTACGGCCGCAACAAGGAGCGCTACCAGTTCCTGCGCTGGGGCCAGACGGCCTTCGACGAGTTCAAGGTCGTCCCGCCGGGCACCGGCATCGTCCACCAGGTCAACATCGAGCACCTGGCGCGCACGGTCATGGTCCGGGGTGGCCAGGCGTACCCCGACACCCTCGTCGGCACCGACTCGCACACCACGATGGTCAACGGCCTCGGCGTGCTCGGCTGGGGCGTCGGCGGCATCGAGGCCGAGGCCGCGATGCTCGGCCAGCCGGTCTCCATGCTCATCCCGCGCGTCGTCGGCTTCAAGCTGACCGGCGAGCTGAAGCCGGGCACCACCGCCACCGACCTCGTGCTGACCATCACCGAGATGCTCCGCAAGCACGGTGTCGTCGGCAAGTTCGTCGAGTTCTACGGCGAGGGCGTCGCCGCCACCTCCCTCGCGAACCGCGCCACCATCGGCAACATGTCGCCGGAGTTCGGCTCCACCGCCGCGATCTTCCCGATCGACGGCGAGACGCTGAGCTACCTGCGCCTGACCGGCCGCAGCGAGCAGCAGGTCGCGCTCGTCGAGGCGTACGCCAAGGAGCAGGGCCTCTGGCTGGACCCGGCCGCCGAGCCGGACTTCTCCGAGAAGCTGGAGCTGGAACTCTCCACGGTCGTCCCGTCGATCGCCGGCCCGAAGCGCCCGCAGGACCGCATCGTCCTCGCCGACGCCGCCGAGCAGTTCAAGCAGGACGTCCGCAACTACGTGGACACCGCCGACGAGGCGGGCAAGGAGTCCTTCCCGGCCTCCGACTCCCCGGCCGCCACCAACGGCGTCCCGTCGAACCCGGTCCCCGTGACCGCCCCCGACGGCACCACCTACGAGCTGGACCACGGCGCCGTCACCGTCGCCGCGATCACCTCCTGCACCAACACCTCGAACCCGTACGTCATGGTCGCCGCGGCGCTCGTGGCGAAGAAGGCGGTCGAGAAGGGCCTGACCCGCAAGCCGTGGGTCAAGACCACCCTCGCTCCGGGCTCGAAGGTCGTCACCGACTACTTCGACAAGGCGGGCCTGACCCCGTACCTCGACAAGGTCGGCTTCAACCTCGTCGGCTACGGCTGCACCACCTGCATCGGCAACTCCGGCCCGCTGCCGGAGGAGGTCTCCAAGGCCGTCAACGAGCACGACCTGGCCGTGACCTCGGTGCTCTCCGGCAACCGCAACTTCGAGGGCCGGATCAACCCCGACGTCAAGATGAACTACCTGGCCTCCCCGCCGCTGGTCGTCGCGTACGCCCTCGCCGGTTCGATGAAGGTGGACATCACCAAGGACGCCCTCGGCGTCGACCAGGACGGCAGGCCGGTCCACCTCGCGGACATCTGGCCGACCGAGGCCGAGGTGAACGACGTCGTCGCCAACGCCATCGGCGAGGACATGTTCAACAAGTCCTACCAGGACGTCTTCGCGGGCGACGCCCAGTGGCAGGCCCTGCCGATCCCGACCGGCAACACCTTCGAGTGGGACGCCGAGTCGACCTACGTCCGCAAGCCCCCGTACTTCGAGGGCATGACGATGGACCCGGCCCCGGTCGAGGACATCGCCGGCGCCCGGGTGCTCGCCAAGCTCGGCGACTCGGTCACCACCGACCACATCTCCCCGGCCGGTGCCATCAAGGCCGACACCCCGGCCGGCAAGTACCTCACCGAGCACGGCGTGGAGCGTCGTGACTTCAACTCCTACGGCTCGCGCCGGGGCAACCACGAGGTCATGATCCGCGGCACGTTCGCCAACATCCGCCTGCGCAACCAGATCGCGCCGGGCACCGAGGGCGGCTACACCCGCGACTTCACGCAGGACGACGCGCCGGTCTCCTTCATCTACGACGCCTCGCAGAACTACCAGGCCGCCGGCATCCCGCTGGTCGTCCTGGCCGGCAAGGAGTACGGCTCCGGCTCGTCCCGCGACTGGGCCGCCAAGGGCACCGCGCTCCTCGGCGTCAAGGCCGTCATCGCCGAGTCGTACGAGCGCATCCACCGCTCGAACCTCATCGGCATGGGTGTTCTCCCGCTCCAGTTCCCGGAGGGTGCGAACGCCCAGAACCTCGGCCTGACCGGCCAGGAGACCTTCTCCATCGCCGGCGTGACCGAGCTGAACGAGGGCACCACGCCGCGCACGGTCAAGGTCACCACCGACACCGGTGTGGAGTTCGACGCGGTCGTCCGCATCGACACCCCCGGTGAGGCGGACTACTACCGCAACGGCGGCATCATGCAGTACGTGCTGCGCAGCCTGATCCGCAAGTAGGCGACGCCGGGGGGCCGACCGGGCCGCCCCGGCAGCAGGCCGAACGGCGAGGGGCCGCATCCCGGAACACCGGGGTGCGGCCCCTCGCGTTTCGCACGACACCCGGGGCGGGCGCGCCTCCACCAGCCGATGGAATGCGATCGTGGGCCGGCGGGTTCATGCACAGAGCCACTGGCGCGGGGACCAGCCACTGGCACGGCGAGAGCAGAGCGCAGAAGGCGGAACGCACCCATGGGCGAGTTGATCCTGATCCGGCACGGCGAGACCGAGTGGTCGCGGTCCGGGCGGCACACCAGCTACACCGATCTGCCCCTGACCCCCTTCGGAGAGCGCCAGGCCCTCGCGCTGACACCCCTGCTCGCCGACCGGCGGATCGCGTTCACCCTGGTCAGTCCCTCGACGCGCGCGCGGCGCACCGCCGAACTCGCCGGGCTCGCCGCCCCCCGTATCACGCCCGAGCTGCACGAATGGGACTACGGAGGCTACGAGGGCGTCACCACCGACGAGATCCATCGCGCCCGCCCCGGCTGGAACTTGTGGACCGACGGCGTCGCCCCCGGCCCCGAGGCACACCCCGGGGAAACACCCGCCGAGGTCGGCGCCCGTGCCGACCGGGTACTGGCGGGGGTGGCGCGGGAGGCGGGCCGCGACGGGGACATCGCCCTCGTCGCCCACTCCCACTTCCTGCGGGTGCTCACCGCCCGCTACCTCCGGCTGACACCCGCCGAGGGCACGCTGTTCCAGCTCGCCACGGGGACAGTGTCCCGGCTCGGCACGGAGCACGGCCGGCCGGTGATCACGGCGTGGAACGTGACCCTGCCGGAGAGCCTGTTCCCGCAGGGGGCGCCGGAGGGACCGCAACGGGGCTGAGCGGCATGGGACGGGGACGCGCCGTCCCGTAGGGCCGTTGCGGGCACCGGCCCGCGCACCCGACCGATGCAGTCCGGTTGCCTTTCGTTCGCTTCGAAGGGTGATCGGAACTCCTCCCGAAGAAGTGCATCCGGACCACGTCGTCGAGCCGATGCGTACGGCCCAGCATGAATCCAAGTTCCTTGTGTACCAAGGATATTGGCGGTGTGTCACCGACGGCATCGGTCGTCATGCGGAATGGCTCGTGCCGGGAACGGAACGTGTGGGCGGCACGTATCCGCGAGGTCTCAACTCGGGAAAGACTGCTGCTCAACTTGCCTTTGATCTTGCTCAGTTGGCCGCGAGTGGACTATACCTGTCGGCGTCCGCGCAGCCGCTTCCCGGTGACGCGGGCTGGTGCCGGGAGTGGCACTAGGGGGCAGGGGGTGGACCGGAGGGCACGACGGTGCTCGCGCCGGCCGTTCTTTCCCGGACTCCCCTTGCACGTGGCTAGCCTGAAACATCAGCACTACCCAAGCGCAACTGACCGCGGTGGCGGGGCCCTTCGCCTGAGGCGAATATCGACGGGCGACCGGTACACACCGCCTGAGTCCTGGAGAAGGCGAGGACTTGAGCATGGGATCCACCTCCGCCCACAAGAATGAGGGCCTCGGCCGTCGCGATGTGATCAAGCGATCCGCCGCACTCGGTCTGCTCACCGTGCCGACGATGAGCTTCCTGGCGTCGTGCGCGAGCGGCGGCGACAGCGGCGACGAGAAGGTCGAGAAGGGCAAGGTCACCAAGGAGAACCCGCTCGGTGTCAACGAGACGGCCCCGCTCGAAGTGGTCATCTTCAACGGCGGATTCGGTGAGCAGTACGCGATCGACGCGGAGAAGAAGTACAACGAGGCGTTCCCGAAGGCCCCCAAGGTCAAGCACGTCGCGACGCAGAAGATCCAGTCGCAGCTGCAGCCCCGGTTCAACGGCGGCACCCCGCCGGACCTGATCGACAACTCGGGTGCCGAGCAGATGGACATGGGCATCCTGGCCGGCAAGAAGCAGCTCACGGACCTGACGACGCTCATGGACGCCCCGTCCTACGACGACCCGAACAAGAAGGTCCGCGACACCCTGCGTCCGGGCGTCCTGGAGATGGGCCAGCTGGAGGGCGACCCGGTCTGGATCATGTACTACGCGTACACCGTGTACGGCGTCTGGTACTCGCAGACCGCGCTCGACAAGCTCGACGCGCAGTACCCCGAGACCTGGGACGACATGCTCGCCCTGTGCGCCAAGGCGAAGAAGAAGGGCATCGCCGGCTGGACGTACCCCGGCAAGTACCCCTACTACCTGCCGTTCTCGCTCTACCCGTTCATCGCCAAGATCGGTGGCCGGGAGGTCCTCGACAAGATCGACAACCTGGAGCCGAACGCCTGGAAGGACCCCGCGGTCAAGGCGGCGTTCGAGGCGTACTACGAGCTGTACAAGAAGGGGTACGTCCTGGAGGGCACCCCCGGCCTGACGCACATCCAGTCGCAGACCGAGTGGACCAAGGGCAAGGCGCTCTTCATTCCCAACGGTTCATGGGTGGAGAACGAGGCGGCGCCCACCACACCCGGGGACTTCAAGATGATGGTGGCGCCGCCGTCCGGTCTCGACTCGTCCGACAAGCTGCCGTTCGGCACCATCTGGGCCTCGGGCGGCGAGCCCTTCATCGTCCCCGCCCAGGCGAAGAACCGCGAGGGTGCCATGGAGCAACTGCGCATCATGCTCTCCGAGGAGTCCTCGAAGAACTTCACCAAGCAGGTCAAGTCGCTCAGCGCGTTCAACGGCGGCACGGACGGGCTGAGCCTGTCGACCGCCCTCCAGTCCGGCGTCGACGTGCTGAAGAAGGCCGGCGACAACGTGGTGAACCCGCGTCTCCAGGACTGGTACGTGAAGCTCCAGAAGGAGCAGATCGGTGTCGCCGGACTCGGCGAGATGATGGCCGGCCGCGCGACCCCGGCGGAGACCATCAAGAAGATCCAGGCATTCGCGGACGCGGCGGCCAAGGACCAGTCCATCAAGCACTACAAGCACCAGTGAGCAACCGTCACCAGCGGCGGCACCCGCGGAAAGATCGGGGTCGGTAAACGATGCAGCATGGCAAGTACCGTTTCATCGTGGGATTCCTGCTGGTCCCACTGGCGCTCTACGCGGTCTTCGTGATCTGGCCGTTCCTCCAGTCCATCTACTACTCGTTCACGGACTGGACCGGCCTGAGTCCCGACTTCACGATGGTCGGGCTCGACAACTACACGAAGATGCTCAAGGACGACATCTTCTGGAAGTCCTTGCAGCACAGCGTGCTGCTCGTGCTTGTGCTGCCGCTGGTGACGCTGGGCCTCGCGCTGTTCTTCGCCTTCATGCTCAACGTGGGGGGCCGCCGGCGCAAGAACGCCACGATCTCCGGCGTACGAGGCTCGGGTTTCTACAAGATCGCCTACTTCTTCCCGCAGGTGCTCTCGATCGTCATCGTCGCCCTGCTGTTCCAGTTCGCGTTCAACCCCCGCAGCGGGATGATCAACGGGACGCTGAAGACGCTCGGCCTGGACTCCGTCCAGCCGGAGTGGCTCGGCGACCCGAACCTGGCGCTCATCTGCGTCATGACCGTGCTGGTCTGGTCGACGGTCGGGTTCTTCGTCGTCCTCTTCTCGGCCGGCATGGCGTCCATCCCGAAGGACTTCTACGAGGCGGCGCTCCTCGACGGCGCCAACCGCTTCACCACCTTCTTCCGGATCACGCTCCCGCTGCTCTGGGACACGGTGCAGTCGGGCTGGGTCTACATGGGCATCCTGGCCCTCGGGGTGGAGGCGTTCACCGCCGTACAGGTCATGACCGTCGGTCCCGGCGGTCCCGACTACTCGACCACGGTTCTGCCGCTGTACGTGTACCACACGGCCTTCCGCGACGGGCAGGCCGGATACGCGACGACGATCGGTGTCGGACTGCTCGTCGTCACCATGGCCTTCGCCGCCATCGTGATGCGTCTGGGCCGGCGCGAGCGGCTGGAGTTCTGATGCGGCGATCAACGGGAATTCCCGGCAGGCACCACAGGTCGGCCTGCGTGTCCGGCTCGACAGTACGAGGTGAGTACGCGTGAAGACCACTGACACCCCGCCCGCGGCCCCGGCGCGGCGGCCGGCCCCCGTGACCGGGGCGACCGCGCCCGCGGTCAAGGAGAAGAGCAGTGAGGGGCAGGTCCTCAACGTCTTCTCGCACGGTGTGCTGATCATCTGGGCGATCCTGGTCGTCATGCCGCTGCTCTGGGCGCTCATGTCGTCGTTCAAGACGGACGACTCGATCCTGTCGACGCCGTGGAAGCTGCCCGACACACTGCACTTCGAGAACTGGTCGCGCGCCTGGAGCCAGGCGCACATGAGCGACTATTTCTTCAACACCGTCGTGGTGGTGGGCTGTTCGCTCGTCGGGACCCTGCTGCTCGGCTCGATGGCGGCGTACGTCCTGGCGCGGTTCGACTTCCCCGGAAACCGCTTCATCTACTACCTGTTCGTCGGCGGGATGAGTTTCCCGATCATCCTGGCGCTGGTCCCGCTGTTCTTCGTCATGAACAACATGGACCTGCTGAACACGCGGCACGGGCTGATCACGGTCTACATCGCGTACTCGCTGCCGTTCACGGTCTTCTTCCTCACCTCGTTCTTCCGGACGCTGCCGACCTCGGTGGCGGAGGCGGCGATGCTGGACGGCGCCTCGCACACCCGGACGTTCTTCCAGGTGATGCTGCCGATGGCGAAGCCGGGCCTGATCAGCGTCGGCATCTTCAACTTCCTCGGGCAGTGGAACCAGTACATGCTGCCCACGGTGCTGAACAGCGACCCGAACCAGCGGGTGCTCTCCCAGGGACTGGTCGAACTGGCCAACAGCCAGGGGTACAAGGGCGACTGGTCCGGTCTGTTCGCCGGTCTGGTGATGGCGATGCTGCCGGTCCTCGGGGCGTACATCGTCTTCCAGCGCCAGGTCGTGGCCGGGCTCACGGCCGGGGCGGTGAAGTAGCACCACGTCCCCTCCCACCGTCCCTTTCCCCAACCGCCCGTCGGCCCCGTGCCGACGGGCGGTTTCGCGTGTGGGGCGACCGTTCGCAGGGACGGGCCGGCGGGTCGACGCCACGTGCCCCGCGCGGCTTCCGGAGGCGCGTTCGGCCAAAGCGCCGGGCGCTTTCGGGTGGGCTCAAAGGCTCAAGGTCTTGACGGGGAGTGCCGCAAAACGCTCAGCTTGGAGTTCACGTCTTGGAGAGAACACTAGGAGTGAGTCGATGGAGACTCCGGGGTCGCAGACATCCCTGCATCGCGCCAACCTGGAGCGGGTCGTGCGCGCGGTCCGCATGGCCGGCTCGCTCACCCAGGCGGAGATCGCGCGGACCACCGGCCTTTCGGCGGCCACCGTCTCCAACATCGTTCGTGAACTGAAGGAAGGCGGCACGGTCGAGGTGACCCCCACCTCGGCAGGCGGCCGCCGGGCCCGCAGCGTCGCGCTCAGCGGCGACGCGGGCGTGGTGGTCGGTGTCGACTTCGGCCATACCCATCTGCGGGTGGCCGTCGGCAGTCTCGCCCATCAGGTGATCGCGGAGGAGGCCGAGCCGCTGGACGTCGACGCCTCGTCCGAGGAGGGGTTCGGGCGGGCCCAGCGGCTGGTCGAGCGGCTGATCGGGGCGACCGGGGTCAGCCCGGACAAGGTGATCGGGGTGGGGCTCGGAGTGCCCGGCCCGATCGACATCGAGTCCGGAGCGCTGGGCTCCACGTCGATCCTGCCGGGCTGGAAGGGCATCAATCCCCGAGAGGAGCTCGCCGGCCGCCTCGGCGTGCCGGTGCACGTCGACAACGACGCCAACCTCGGGGCGCTGGGGGAGCTGGTCTGGGGGAGCGGACGCGGCGTGAAGGACCTCGCGTACATCAAGGTCGCCGACGGCGTCGGGGCGGGCCTGGTGATCGACGGCCGCATCTACCGCGGGCCGGGCGGCACGGCCGGTGAGATCGGGCACATCACGCTCGACGAGTCGGGGCCGGTGTGCCGCTGCGGCAACCGGGGCTGCCTGGAGACGTTCACGGCGGCGCGCTACGTCCTGCCGCTGCTCCGGCCCGGCCACGGCCCCGACCTCACCATGGAGGGGATGGTCGGGCTGGCCCGGGAGGGGGACCCGGGCTGCCGCCGGGTGGTCGCCGACGTCGGACGCCACATCGGCAGCGGGGTCGCCAACCTCTGCAACCTGCTCAACCCCAGCCGGGTGGTGCTCGGCGGGCCCCTCGCCGAGGCGGGCGAACTGGTGCTCGCACCGATCCGTGACTCGGTGTCCCGCTACGCCATCCCCAGCGCGGCAAGACAGCTCTCGGTGCTGCCCGGAGCGCTCGGCGCGCGGGCCGGGGTGCTGGGTGCGCTCGCCCTGGTGCTGAGCGAGGTGGGGGATTCCACCCTTTTGGAAAGCACGTTGCCGACCAAGGGTCCTGCCTTCACTTAGAGAATGAATGGCACCGTTGTCATCTCGTTAATGATTTACTCCTTGACGCTGACAGTAAGGCCGAGTTGACTGCCTGCCACCTCGGCCGCGACGCCGCGGCCTCGTCAGGGAGGCATCCGTATGAACGCAACGACACGTCGCATCGTCTTAGGAACGGCCGCACTCTCCATGGCCGTCTCCCTCGCCGCCTGCGGCAAGGCCGGCGGTGACGACAAGGCCGGCGGCGGAGGTGACGGCAGGACCATCGGTCTGCTGCTGCCGGAGAACAAGACCACCCGGTACGAGACCTTCGACCGCCCCCTCATCGAGGCGAAGGTCGAGCAGTTGTGCGGCGACTGCGAGGTCAAGTACAGCAACGCGGCACAGGAGAGCGACACCCAGAAGAAGCAGTTCGACGCCCTCGTCACGCAGGGTGTGAAGGTCATCATCCTGGACGCCGTCGACTACAAGGCCACCAAGTCCTGGGTGGCGCAGGCGGAGAAGAAGGGTGTCAAGGTCGTCGCGTACGACCGCCTCGCGGAGGGTCCGATCTCCGCGTACGTGTCGTACGACAACGAGAAGATCGGCCGCCTCCAGGGCGAGGCACTGGTCAAGGCGCTCGGTGCCGGGGCCGCGGAGAGCGACGTTGTCATGATCAACGGCTCGCCGACCGACCCGAACGCCCCGTTCTTCAAGAAGGGCGCGCACAGCGTCCTGGACACCCGGGTCAAGAAGGTCGTCTACGAGCAGGACATCCCGGACTGGTCCCCGGACGAGGCCAACAAGAAGATGGGCGCGGCCATCGACTCCCTGGGCAAGAACGGATTCCAGGGCGTCTACTCCGCCAACGACGGCATGGCGGGCGGCATCATCACGGCCCTGAACAAGCGCGGCATCAAGGTCCCGGTCGGCGGCCAGGACTCCGAACTCGCCGGACTCCAGCGCATTCTTGAAGGCGACCAGGCATTCACGATCTACAAGCAGATCAAGCCGGAGGCGGAGACCACCGCCGAGATCGCGGTCAGGCTCCTCAAGGGCAAGGGGTTCGATGACCTGACTCCCACTCAGGTCGACAGCCTATCCGGGGATTTCAAGGGAATCCCCGCCCGGTTGTACGACGCGCAGGTCGTGACCAAGGAGAACGTCGCGAGCACGATCATCGCCGACCAGGTGTACAAGGCCGCGGAGATCTGCACGCCCGAGTACAAGGCGGCCTGCGAGGCGGCCGGAATCAAGTAGGACGCCGCACTCCTGTCGGCCCGTGCTCGGAGCCGGCCCGTGGCTCCTGTCGGCCCGTGCCTCCTGTCGGTCCGTACCAGGTGGCGGCTGCGTACCCGGTGGCGGTCCGTGCACGGCGCCGGCGCGCACTCCGAGTCGGCCCGGTACCCGCACAGGCCCGCACCCGGTCCCGGTTCCGTACCCGGTCCCGGTTCCGTACCCGGTCCCGGTCCCGGTTCCGTACCCCGTGTCGCTTCCGTACCTCCTACCGGTTTCCGTGCCCCCGTGTCGCCGCCGCGCCCCGGACCGGTCCTGTATCCGGTCGGTGCCGTGTCCCGTGTCGGTCCCACGACCGGCCGCTTCCGTGGCCCGGGCCGTTTCCGCGGGCCCCGGCCGGTCCGGCGCCCGTCCCGTCAATGCCCGCGAGCGGGGGCGGGCGCCGGACTTCCCCCCACGCACACCCCGTGCTCGGCACACCATTCCCGCCGTTCAGGCGGTGAAGGAGATGATTCACGTGTCCGCTCCGCCCGTGCTGGTGTTGCGCGGAATCTCCAAGCGGTTCGGCGCCGTCCAGGCGCTCACCGATGTGGACCTGGAGATCCGCTCCGGTGAGGTCGTCGCCCTGGTCGGCGACAATGGCGCCGGCAAGTCGACTCTCGTCAAGACCGTCTCGGGCGTTCACCCGATCGACGAAGGCGTCATCGAGTGGGAGGGCGTGCCGGTCCGCGTCAACCGGCCGAACGACGCACAGGACCTCGGAGTCGCCACCGTCTACCAGGACTTGGCGCTCTGCGACAACCTCGACGTCGTCGCCAACCTCTTCCTCGGCAGCGAACTGCGCAAGGCGTCCGTCCTCGACGAGATCGCGATGGAGAAGCGTGCCAGGGAACTGCTGGACACCCTCTCCATTCGCATCCCGAGTGTCCGGATCCCCGTCGCCTCGCTCTCCGGCGGGCAGCGCCAAGTCGTCGCCATCGCACGTGCGTTGCTCGGCGACCCCAAGATCGTCATTCTGGACGAGCCGACCGCGGCACTCGGCGTCGAGCAGACCGCCCAGGTGCTCGACCTGGTCGAGCGGCTGCGAGAGCGCGGCCACGGTGTCATCCTCATCAGTCACAACATGGCCGACGTGCGGGCAGTGGCGAACCGGGTGGCGGTGCTCCGCCTCGGCCGCAACAACGGCTTCTTCGACGTGTCGAGCACCACCCACGAAGAGATCATCGCCGCCATCACGGGAGCCACCGACAACGCTGTCACGCGCCGCCAGGCCCGCATGGCCACGAAGGAGGACGCGAAGTGAGCGACCTCGCCAAGACCCCCGAGAATCCCCGGACCCCCGGGGACTCCCAGCTCCCCGGTACTGCCGGTACTCCCGGTACTGCCGGTACTGCCGGTACTCCGGGGACCCCCGGGAATTCCGGCACCCCGGCACGGACGGAGCCCGGACGGCCCGTGGAAGCACCCGTCCCCGCCGTCGACCCCCGGCTGCTCGTCCGCGAGGAGGGCTTCAAGGGCTACTGGTCCGCATTCGGCCGCAAGGTGCGCGAGGGCGATCTCGGCTCGCTGCCGGTCCTCGTCGGCCTGGTCGTCATCGCGAGCGTCTTCCAGTTCCAGAACGACAACTTCCTCTCCGCCGGTTCCGTCGCCAACATCGCCGTCTACAGCTCCGGCCTCGGCATCATGGCGGTCGGCATCGTATTCGTCCTGCTGCTCGGCGAGATCGACCTCTCGGTCGGTTCCGTCGCCGGGGTCGGCGCCGCCGTCTGGGCCGTGCTCGACGTCAACCGGGGCTGGAACGAGTGGCTCGCGATCGCCGTCGCCCTGCTCTCCGGGGCGGCCCTCGGCGCGCTGCACGGCTTCTTCTTCGCCCGGATCGGCGTACCGGCCTTCGTCGTGACCCTGGCCGGCTTCCTCGGATGGAGCGGGCTCCAGGACTGGATGATGGGCGGCGAGGGGTCGATCAACACGCCCTCCGGCAGCGTCGTCGAGAACCTGACCAACTACTTCTTCGAGGACAAGGCCGCCGGCTACGGGCTCGCCCTCCTCGCCGTCCTCGCGTACGCCGCCTCGCTCCTGGTGGACGGCCGGCGCCGCCGGTCCGCGGGCCTGCCCGCCCGTACCAACGGCGAGGTCGTGCTGCGCACCGCGGCCGTCGCGGTCCTGTGCTTCGCCGTCGCGTACGTCCTGAACGAGCCCCCGGGCGCCCGTGGGCTGCCGCTCGCCCTGGTGCTCTTTCTCGCCGTGCTGGTCGTCGCGGACTTCGGCGCCCGGCGCACGAGCTTCGGCCGCAGGGTCTTCGCGGTCGGCGGCAGCCCGGAGGCCGCGCGCCGTGCCGGCGTCGACGTCGTCCGGGTGCGGATCGCCGTCTTCGCGCTGTCCGGCACGCTCGGCGCGTTCGGCGGCCTGTTCATCGCCAGTCTGTCCGGCGGCGCCACCAAGAGCGTCGGCGGCGGCAACACGCTCATGCTGGTCATCGCGGCGGCCGTCATCGGCGGCACCAGTCTCTTCGGGGGCCGCGGCACGGTCTGGTCGGCGCTGCTCGGCATGATCGTGATCCAGTCGATCCAGCAGGGGCTGAACATGATCGGTATGGCCAACGCCATTCAGTACATGATCACCGGCGCCGTACTGCTGGCCGCCGTGGTCATCGACTCGGTCTCCCGCCGCACCCAGAAGACCGCAGGACGTGCGTGATCTCACGCCGCCCGCTCCCGGAGCCCGGTGCCCGTCCCGGCACCGGGCCCCCTCACGTACCGAAGGTGCACGCGGGCGGGCGCACGCGGTCGCGCGCGTCGCGTACCGGGCGCGTACGCGGCCGTGTCCCGGTCGTGTACCGACTCCGTCCCGAAGGCCCCGCCCGATGACCTCCCGCACGGACGGAACACTAGACTCATCGGATCAGCATGCTCGACCCAGCTCAAGACGCAAGGAGGCACGGTGACACAGCCGCGCGAAGCGCGACGTGCAAGGGCGGCGGCGGGCGGGTGGGATCTGCTGACCCGCATCGCTGGACCGCGTGACCTGGACCGGCTCACTCCCGAGCAGCTGGACCAGCTCGCCGAAGAGATCCGGACCTTCCTCGTCGACGCAGTCTCGAAGACCGGCGGCCACCTCGGCCCCAACCTGGGTGTGGTGGAGCTCACCATCGCCCTGCACCGGGTCTTCGAATCGCCCAAGGACAAGGTGCTGTTCGACACCGGTCACCAGAGCTATGTGCACAAGCTCCTCACCGGTCGCCAGGACTTCTCGAAGCTCAAGAGCAAGGGCGGCCTCTCCGGCTACCCCTCCCGCGCGGAGTCCGAGCACGACATCATCGAGAACTCGCACGCCTCCACCGTCCTCGGCTGGGCCGACGGCCTGGCCAAGGCCAACGAACTGCTCGGCAAGGGCGACCACGTCGTCGCGGTCATCGGTGACGGCGCGCTCACCGGCGGCATGGCCTGGGAGGCGCTGAACAACATCGCCGCCGCCAAGGACCGTCCGCTCGTCATCGTCGTCAACGACAACGAGCGCTCCTACGGGCCGACCATCGGCGGCCTCGCCAACCACCTGGCGACGCTGCGCACCACCGACGGCTACGAGCGTTTCCTGGCGCGCGGCAAGGACATCCTGGAACGCACCCCCGTCGTCGGGAGGCCGCTCTACGACACGCTGCACGGCGCGAAGAAGGGGCTGAAGGACTTCATCGCCCCGCAGGGCATGTTCGAGGACCTCGGCCTGAAATACGTGGGCCCGATCGACGGCCACGACATCGAGGCCCTGGAGTCCGCGCTCCAGCGCGCCAAGCGCTTCGGCGGACCCGTGATCGTGCACTGCCTCACCGAGAAGGGCCGCGGCTACACCCCCGCCCTCGAGGACGAGGCGGACCGCTTCCACGCCGTCGGCAAGATCCACCCCGACACCGGCCTCCCGGTCGCCACCGCGGGCCTCGACTGGACCTCCGTCTTCGGCGAGGAGATGGTCAAGCTCGGCAAGGAACGCAAGGACATCGTCGCGATCACCGCGGCCATGCTCCAGCCGGTCGGCCTCACCCAGTTCGAGAAGGAGTTCCCGGACCGGATCTACGACGTCGGCATCGCCGAGCAGCACGGCGCCGTCTCCGCGGCGGGTCTCGCCACCGGCGGGCTGCACCCGGTCTTCGCGGTGTACGCCACCTTCCTCAACCGCGCCTTCGACCAGGTCCTGATGGACGTCGCGCTGCACAACTGCGGTGTGACCTTCGTCCTCGACCGGGCCGGGATCACCGGCACCGACGGCGCCTCGCACAACGGCATGTGGGACATGTCGATCCTGCAGTGCGTGCCCGGGCTCCGGATCGCCGCCCCGCGCGACGCCGACCAGGTCCGCGCCCAGCTCCGCGAGGCCGTCGACATCGACGACGCACCGACCGTGGTCCGCTTCTCCAAGGGCGCGGTCGGCCCGGCGGTCAAGGCCGTGGGCCGGGTCGGCGGCATGGACGTGCTGCGCGAGCCCGGAACCGACCGGCCGGACGTCCTGCTGGTCTCCGTCGGCGCGCTCGCTCCCATGTGTCTGGAGATCGCCGGCCTGCTCGACGCCCAGGGCATCTCGACGACCGTCGTCGACCCGCGCTGGGTCAAGCCGGTCGACGACGCCATGGCCCCGCTCGCCGAACGGCACCGGGTCGTCGTCACCGTCGAGGACAACAGCCGGGCCGGCGGTGTCGGCTCCGCCGTCTCGCAGGCGCTGCGCGACGCCGGGGTGGACGTACCGCTGCGCGACTTCGGCATCCCGCCGCGCTTCCTGGACCACGCCTCCCGCAAGGAGGTCATGGCCGAGATCGGGCTGACCGCGCCGGACATCGCCCGCCAGGTCACCGGTCTGGTCGCCAAGCTCGACGGGCGCTTCGGGACGGGCGTGGACGACGACTCCGTGGACGGCGGCTCCATGATCGAACCGGTCCGCGACTGACGTCCTCACCGGAGCGTCCCCGCCGGACCACCGCTCTCACGCACGGTCCGGCGTACCCGCGACGCGGTCCGTGTTCCCGGCCCATCCCGGCCGATCCCGGCCGTGCGAGCGGTCCGGGGCACGGCCGGACGGGCCGGTCGAACCACCCTGTACGAGTGGTTCGACCGGCCCGTTCGCGTGAGATCCCCGGGTGCGCGGGCCTCCGTCGCCGACGCTCCCAAATCATGGCGTACACGACGAGCGCGTGGAGGTACGCCGGTGACCGCCCAGCAGGACACACCCCCCAGCAGTGACGGACTGTTCCGGACCAAGACGGTCGAGCAGTCCATCCGCGACACCGAGGAGCCGGAGCACGCGCTCAGGAAGTCCCTCTCCGCGCTGGACCTCACCGTCTTCGGGGTGGGCGTCATCATCGGCACCGGCATCTTCGTGCTCACCGGCAAGGTGGCCAAGGAGACCGCGGGTCCGGCCACCGCCCTCGCGTTCGTGGTGGCCGGCGTCGTGTGTGCCCTGGCCGCGCTCTGCTACGCCGAGTTCGCCTCCACGGTCCCGGTCGCCGGTTCCGCGTACACCTTCGCGTACGCCTCGCTCGGCGAACTCGTCGCCTGGATCATCGGCTGGGACCTGGTGCTGGAGTTCGCGCTCGGCACGGCGGTGGTGGCGGTCGGCTGGTCCGGCTACGTCCGTTCGCTGTTGGACAACTTCGGCTGGACCATGCCGGACGTGCTCTCGGGAACGGATGTGGCGAAAGGATTCGGCTTCGACATCCTGGCCTTCGTCCTGGTCCTCGTCCTGACCGTGGTGCTGGTGCTGGGCATGAAGCTCTCGGCCCGGGTGACGTCCGTCGTGGTCGCCATCAAGGTCACCGTGGTGCTCGTCGTGATCATCGCGGGGCTGTTCTTCGTCCAGGCCGACAACTACCGGCCGTTCATCCCCGAGGCACAGCCGCAGCCCCCCGGTTCCGGGCTGACCGCGCCGCTGATCCAGCTGATGTCCGGGTACGCGCCCACGAACTTCGGCGTCATGGGCATCTTCACCGCCGCCTCCATCGTCTTCTTCGCCTTCATCGGCTTCGACGTGGTGGCGACCGCGGCCGAGGAGACGAAGCTCCCGCAGCGCGACATGCCGCGCGGCATCCTCGCCTCGCTCTTCATCTGCACCGCGCTCTACGTCGCCGTGTCCCTGGTGGTCACGGGCATGGAGCACTACACCCGGCTGTCCGTCGAGGCCCCGCTGGCCGACGCGTTCAAGGCCGTCGGCCATCCCGTCTACGCCGGGTTCATCAGCTTCGGCGCCGCGATCGGCCTCACCACCGTCTGTCTCATCCTGCTGCTCGGCCAGACCCGGGTGTTCTTCGCGATGAGCCGCGACGGGCTGCTCCCGCGGTTCTTCTCCAGGACGCACCCGCGCTTTCGCACCCCGTACCGCCCGACGATCCTGCTGGGCGTGGTCATCGCGGTCGTCGCCGGGTTCACCAGCATCAACGAACTCGCGACACTGGTGAACATCGGCACGCTCTTCGCATTCGTCGTCGTCGCCCTCGGCGTCCTGGTGCTGCGCCGCACCCGCCCCGAGCTGCACCGGGCCTTCCGCACCCCGTGGGTCCCGCTCGTGCCCGTCCTGTCGGTGATCGCCTCGGTCTGGCTGATGCTCAATCTGCCGACGGAGACCTGGCTGCGGTTCGTGATCTGGATGCTCCTCGGCGTGATCATCTACTTCGTGTACGGGCGCGGCCACAGCCGGCTCAACTAGGGCGTGTTTCGAAAGGGCGTCGTCCGCCCGAAGGGCGGGGCCCGCGGCGTCCGGTGCGGTGCATCGCAAGGCGGAGGGTCGTCCTCGTCCTGGGCGTACGTGGACGATCCCGACAACGTGGCGAGGCGCCGTGCCAGGCGTCGCGGGCCGGACGGGACTTTCGAAACACGCCCTCGTGCCGCGGCACAAGCAGCGTTTGCCCGTCGGCCGTCCGTAGGGCCGGGCGGGGGCAACCCCTCAAGGGCGTGAGGGCCGCACCGCGCGCGGCCCCAGGCACCGCGCCCCGTACGCCTCGACGCGTCGCCGCAGCTCCCGGTCCGCGGTGACGACGACACAGGCGCGGTCGCCCGCCGCCGCGGCCAGCTCCACGATCCGGTCGTCGCCGCTCCCGGGGGCCGGATCCACCCGCACCCCGGGGACCGGTTCGACACCCCGGGCCGCGCCCTCGACGACCAGCACCAGCTCGACGGGGCCGGGGACGCCCGGAAGCCCGTGGCCGGCCAGCGGGACCAGCGCGTCGCGCAGCCGTACGGCCGCGCCGTGCCGGTCCCGCCACCAGCCGTCGGGCACCGACCCGACCACGTTGGCTGCGTCGACGATCACCAGGGCCCGTTCGCTCACCATGCCGGAAGCGTGTCACGCCCCGACGGCCTCGCGCGGCGCGGCCCGTACGCGCTGTGCGCTTCACGTGTCGGACGTTCCGCGCGCCGGTCCGTCGCACGTCCCGTCAGCCGCCGGTGGCGGGGGACCTCTTCGCCGACTCCGGGATCGGGGCGTCCTCGCGGATCGCCTTCCACAACGTCCTGGCCTGCGGCTGCGCCGCCACCACCCGGTTCGGGTCGGCCGTGTCGTACGCCACCGGGAGCATGACCGTCTCCATGGAGGCCGGGTCGACCCCCTGCATGGAGCGGGCGAACTCCGAGAGCGAGGTCAGCGAGGCGAGGCCCTCGTCGGTCGTCAGCGACTTGGTCGCCGAGTCGGCGATCCGGTACATGTCCGTCGGGCTGCTCAGCAGGTTCTGCGACGTGACCTCGCTCAGCAGCGCCAGCAGGAACTGCTGCTGGAGCCCGATCCGGCCGAGGTCGCTGCCGTCCCCGATGCCGTGCCGGGTGCGGACGTAGGCGAGCGACTGGGCGCCGTCGAGCCGGTGCTCTCCCTTGGTGAGATCGAGGCCGGACGACTTGTCGTGGATGTCCTGCGGAACGTCCACGGTGACGCCGCCGATCGCGTCGACCAGGTCCTTGAAACCGGCGAAGTTGATCTCCAGGTAGTGGTCGATCCGGACCCCGGACATCTTCTCGACCGTCTTGACCACACAGGCCGGACCGACCTGGGAATACACGGAGTTGAACATCACCCGGTCCGCGGAGTTCACGGTGGAGCCGTCGGCCCCGGTGCACTCCGGCCTGGTCACCAGGGTGTCACGGGGTATGGACACGGCGACGGCCCTGGTACGGCCCTCCGGTATGTGCACCACCATCGCGGTGTCGGAGCGGGCACCGGCCACCTCGCCCCCGCCGCCCAGCTCCTTGTTCTCGGCACCGGCCCGCGAGTCGGAGCCGAGCACCAGCAGGTTCTGCCCGCTGGTCGGCAGCTTCTCGGGGCGGTCGTCGCCGAGCGCTTCGTCGATGTCGACGCCCGTGATGTTCCCGTCGAGCCTGCTGTACAGCCAGTAGACGGTGCCGCCCGCGGCGAGCAGCAGGACGAGCAGCACGCCCAGGGTGATCTTGAGGCCGCGCCGCCGCTTGCGGGGCGCTCGCCCCGACCGTGTTCTGCGCGACGTGCGCGATCCGCTGCCGGAGTTCTGATCTGTCATGGGATCGTCTGGTTCTTCCGTCGGGACACGCGTGAACGCGTGCGAGAGGGGAGGAATGAGGGGCGGGCGGGCCATGCGTGCCGAAGTCGCTCCGTGGGGTACCGCGCTTCTGCCCGGAGCCTGATTCTTGCCTCAAAGTCGCATGGTGCGACAGAAATCGGCATGAAATCGACCCTGTCTAGTATTATTCTGACATCAGTTGTTGCTGTTGTGTCCAAACTGGTCACTCATCAGAGGCACATGGGGCTCCGCCCAACGCCGTTCGGCACCGGAAAGAGCATTCAGTGAAGAACGGTCGGGAATCAATGGGTTTGCGTACGGGGCGTAGGCGTGCCGCGGCTTCCTCCCGGAGGACTCCTGCCGGACCGGCCCGGGAGACCGTGACCGCCCCCGAACTCCTGGCGGCAGCGCCGCCGAGGGCGGACTGGCTGACCCCGGCGCCCGACGGCCGCCTCACCGCATACGCCCCGGCCAGAAGCGGGGGCATCGTCCGCTGGACCGAATCGCCGGCCGGACGCGACGACTGGACCGCGCCCGAACTCCTGCTCCCCGACGCCCGGATGCTGCCGTACCTGTGCGTGGCGCGGGGCGCGACGGGCTTCGCCGACGTGTTCGGCCTGCGGCGCACCGCCGACGACCCCCACGCGCCCGTCGAGGTCGTGTACGCCTCCCAGTACCAGGCCGGCCGTCCCATGACCGGCTGGCACTCGATCGGCAACCCGCACGGAAAGGACGCCGAGAAGGCGTCGGCCATCGGCGCCCCGGTCGCCGTCGTCGACGGCGGCGACGCGCTGCACGTGTTCGTCCGCAACGCGATGGGGGGAGTGTCCACCCGGAGGCGCGACCCGCGCGGCGTCTGGGGCAAGTGGACGTCCCTGCCGTGCAAGCGGGTGCGTGAGGGTCTGTCCGCCGTCGTCACCCGGTCCGGTCGCATCGAGCTGTTCATGCCCGCCGACAAGGGCGTGTACGTGTGGCGGCAGGACACCCCGGGGGGCGCGCTGGACCGGGCCCCCAACCTCGTCTTCATCGCCCGGCCGCAGACGGCTTCCGGCACCGAGACCCACGAGGGCCGGATCACCCACTACTGGCGTGACGAGCAGTCCGGCGAGATCGTCGCCTACCGTCTGGCGGAGGCGGGTGCCCCCGATGTCGCGCCCGCCCCACTGGGCGGCCACTCGGGAAGCGGCCCGCTCGCTCTCGGCCGCTGCCTCGTCGACGGCTACGACTGCACCGTGCTGGCCCAGCGGGAACGGGCGGGCACCCTCGCCCTCACCGCCTACCCGACCGAGCTGGAATCCGCCGGGGCCTGGTGGGCGGACACCCTCCAGTCCTGCGAGGGCACTCCGGCGCTCGCCCTGGACCGCGACGGACGGCTCGTCGTCGCGGCCATCGACCGGGACGGCCGGATGAGCGTCACCCGGCAGCGCACCGACCAGCAGGGCATGGTGCTGGAGCACTGGATCCGGCTGTGAACCGGCGGCACATCGACGACACAGCCCGGTCGTGACCACGCGCCGTCACTCCGCCTTCTCGGAGACCCGGACCGACAGTTCGGTACCGGCCGTGAAGTACGGCTTCACCATGACCGGCTGTCCCTCGTCGGTGGGCACCACCGTCGTGGGGTAGGCGAACACACCCTTCACGTCCACCACGTCCGTCAGGAAGCGGCCCAGCCGCGCCACGACCGGGTCGTGACGACGGCCCACCCACAGGTCCCACAGCTCGTGCCGGGACACCAGATGCTCGGCCAGATCGGACGCGGGCAGCGAGAAGCAGAAGTCGGCGCCGCCCGAGGAGACGCCGGGCAGCCAGAAACCCGCTTCCCCCACACCCCGCCTGCGCATCAGCAGCAAAGGCTCCGCACCGCCGAAGTCGGAGCCGTAGAGCAGCCCCCGCACGTGCAGGACCCCCTCGTGGCCCCACACCTCGGTCGCCTCGGCATGACGCTCCCGGGTCCAGGTGCGCAGGACGAGATGACCGCTCTCGGACGCGTAGGGCAGGTGCACGGCGGTGTACGCGGGACCGGTGGCGACCGGTCCGAGGCCGCGCAGGTCCAAGGCGCCCGGCCGGACCTTCGCCGGCCTGCCGTCACCGGTGTCCAGATGGACGTCCCAGCGACCTTCGGGGAGAATTTCGGGATCCGGCGGAATCAGTGCCTCGTACCGGTGGGGGAGTGGTCCCCCGGCGGGCAGCAGCGGCAGCCTGACGGGCTGTTCGCCGCGCGCCGCCTTTCGTCTGCGCAGCACCAGTTCGAGGTCGTCGCGGCCGTCCCGGACGCCTTCCAGACACAGATTGACCAGCCCGTTCCGCGTCACTTCGCAGGAGACGGCGACCTCGGCGGCGGGGCGGCTCTCCCGGCGGACCCGGCGGGCCGTTCTGATCACCCTCTCGAACCGTTCCGCCGATTCCTCGGGGCCGTAGGCCCGCGAGTCCTCCCGGGCCCGACGGCCCAGTGCCAGGCGTTCCGGTTCGTCGTCGATCAGGCGCAGCAGCGCTGCGGCGAAGGCGTCGGCGTCGTCCACGGGCACGAGCAGGCCGTTCACCTCGTGCCGGACGATCTCGCGCGGTCCGCCCGGGCAGGCGGTGGCGACGACGGGCAGCCCGCAGCGCATCGCCTCGGCCAGGGCCAGGCCGAACGACTCCCGGTCCGACGTCCCGGCCGCGATGGCCGCGGCGGCCCACCGGGCCTCCAACCGGGGCTCCTCCATCATCAGGAACACATGGTTGTACAGCTCCAGTTCGGCGATGAGGGACCGCAGCCGGCCGTACTCCGGGCCGGTCCCGAAGATCCGCAGCTGCCAGTCCGGACGCACCGCCACCACCTGGGCGAACGCCTGGACGAGCAGGTCGAACCGCTTCTCCGGGACGAGCCTTCCGGCCGCCATCACGATCCGGGACCGCCCGTCGGCGGGGCGCACCCGCGGATCGGGCACGCAGTCGGGATGGGAGTGGATCGCGATACCGCCCGGCAGTCCCGCCCGGGTGATCGCCTCGGCCTCCTCGGCACTCGGCACCACGACCGCGTCGAGCCGTCCGAACCCCGCCCAGGCGCGGCTCTGCTCCGCCTGCGGAAGCACGGTGCTCAGCTGGTGCAACTGCCCCAGCCGCAACGCCCGCGGTCTGCCCCAGCGGGAGACGTAGGCGGCCAGTTCGAGACTGGTGGCGACCACCACCTGCGCCTGGCTCGCCCGCAGGTGCTCCTCGACCTTGTCGTCCGTCAGCAGGCTGTAGCGCCAGGACATCTCCTGCGTACGCGGAACGACCCGGGACGGGGTGAGCCTGCGCTCGTCCTGTTTGTCCGGGCGACGGCCCTCGCGCAGATCGAGCAGCGGCACCACCCGCACCCCGCGGGCGGGCGCGACGGCGGGCCGGTTGAGCCAGCGGAACACCGAGACGATCCGGACGTCGTGCGTGTCGGCGAGGGCGTCCGCGAGGTTGATCACGGCACGGGTGGTGCCGTCCGCCGCATAGGCGTTCTGGACCAGGAATTCGATCTTCATCGTGTCGCCGCGGACTTCTCGTACGGGCTGGGAAGCGGGAAGTACGCCTCGAAGAACGGGTGGATCAGTGCCTCCTGGTCGGCGATGTCGTCCTCGGTGGTGAAGGAGTCGTTCACGCAGAAGACCGCCGAGTCGCGTCGCTTGAGCAGCCGGTCCAGTTTCCGGGAGAGCTGGACCATGGAGAGATGGAGATAGGTGTACGGGACGGAGTCCGGCACGCCCCGCCCGGTGAAGTAGGAGTAGTACGGATACATGCAGGTACCGACGTCGATGTCGGTACGGCTGCGGAAGCGCGCGGCAGCGGTCGCCCGGAAGACGTCGGCGAACTCCCGCTCCATCTCCTCCAGCACACTGCGCCGCAACGGCACGGGGGTGTGCTTCATCGCGTCGATGATGGTGCGGCCGAACCGGTCCTCCAGCAGGGCGCGGACGTTCTTGCGGGCCACCTCGTGCGGCAGGTCGTCCGGCTGGACCGGGCCCATGGGAATGCGGACGGTGTCCGGGTAGTACTTGGACGCCCCGTTGGGCAGGAAGAACTCGTGAGGCGTGATCGGCCGACCGACGAACACGTCGTCGTTGAAGTGGATGAAGTGCTCCGACAGTCCCGGAACCCGGTGCAACTGGGCGCTGATGGCATGGGAGTTGAAGACCGGCAGCTTGCTGGTGTCACGGAAGATCTCCCGGTGGGAGACCACGGTGATCCCCTCGGCGGACTCGTCGAGCCAGTGCGGGACCTGGTCGTCGGTCACGAGGAAGATGTGCCGCACCCAGGGGGCGTACATGTGCAGCGAGCGCATCGAGTAGAGCAGCTCGTCGCGGTTGACGTAGCGTCCGGCGCTCGCCGACTCCTCGTGGAAGACGTCGCCCGACGCCGCGGCCCGGCGGCGCTGCCAGGCCGGGTCGTCGCTGTCCACCCACGTGTAGACGACGTCGATGGGGAAGGTGATCTCGTCGGGACCGGTGCAGACGAATTCCCGGCGGGTCGGCAGCCCCGTCTGCTTCGGCTTGCGTCCCCAGCGGCGCTGCCGGGGCGCGGTGTCCGCCTCCTGCGGTGCGAGGCGCGAGAAGCGGTGCGCGGGGACGAGCGTCATCTCGCCCCGCGCGGGCAGGAAGCTCGCGCCCCGGTTGATCCGCGGCGGCAGCAGCCGGCCCTCCTCCTCCCGCCAGAACTCGATGTCGCAGCCGTACTCGGTGCCGTAGACCAGGTCGCCCGACGGGTCGGCCCGGAACCAGACGACGCGCAGCACGTCGACGGTCTCCAGCTTCTGCCAGGACGCCTCGCGGGAGCCGAGGTGCAGCAGCTCGCTGGTGCGCTGGACGGGGACCTTGCGCTGGATGTACCCCGGGCTCCGGCCGAACAGCCCCCGCAGTGCCTGTGCGACCCGGCTCCGCTCGGTGTCCCGGACACCGACCACGGACGAGGTGTCCTCGGTCCCGGGCACCACGAAGTGCTCGATGCCGGCCCGGGTCAGCGCCGTGGAGACGAGCTCCAGGTGCTGGGCGCGGACCGCGAGCGGCGTCAGACCGGGCTGTACGTGCGTCAGGCGGCGGTGCATGCCCACGGGGACCTCGTGCAGCCCCGGCGGCAACGGGCGCTGCGGTCGGTCCACCTCGGCATTGATCGGGTGGATCAACGAATACTCCAGTACGTAGGTGCGTCCTCGGGACGCCGGGACGACTCCGTCGGGTGCGGGGCCGGTCGGCGGGGCCCGCACCCGACGGGTCAGACGGCGGTCAGTGGCTGACGGGGTGCCGGACCGGTCGCGGTCCCGTCCGCGACGGCGACGAGTTCGACGCCTTCCGGGCCGTGCAGCATCCGTGCGTGGCTGCGGCCCATCGAGCCGAGGCCGGTCAGCCCGGCGCCGGGCGGCTCGTACGTGCTCATGCCCGGCCTGCGACGACGTCGTTGACGGTGGCCGTCAGACGGTCCAGCTCCTGCGGGGTGAGCATGGGGTGCACGGGGATGGAGAGCGCTTCCGCGGCGGCCCGCTCCGTCTCGGACAGATCGCCCGCGGTATGACCGAGCACCTTCTCGCCCGTCCGGAAGGGAGCCAGGCGGTGCACCGGCGTGGGGTAGTAGACCGCGTTGCCGATGCCGCGCTCCAGCAGTTCGCGCGAGACCGTTTCGCGGTCCTTGCCGCTCTTTGCGCCGATCCGGATCGTGTACTGGTGGTAGACGTGCTCGGCCCCCTCGGCGACCGGCGGCGTGACGACCCCTCGCAGACCGGCGTCGAGCGCGGCCGCGTTGGCACGGCGCTGCCGAGTCCAGGCGGGCAGGCTGCGCAGCTGCACACGGCCGATCGCGGCGGCGACGTCCGTCATGCGGACGTTGAAGCCGACGATCTCGTTGGCGTACCGCTGCTCCATGCCCTGGTTGCGCAGCAGCCGCAGGGTCCGGGCGACCGCGGCGTCGCCCGTGGTGACCATGCCGCCCTCCAGGCTGTGCATGTTCTTGGTCGGGTAGAAGCTGAAGCACGCGGCCGCGCCGAACGCGCCCACCGGCGTGCCGTCCAGGGAGGCGGCGTGGGCCTGTGCCGCGTCCTCGACGATCGCGAGACCGTGGCGCTCGGCCAGCGCGGTGAACGCGCCCATCGCGGCCGGGTGCCCGTAGAGGTGCACGGGCATGATCGCGGCGGTGCGCGGGGTGATCGCGGCCTCGGCCGCCTGCGGTGACAGGCAGAAGCTGTCGCGCTCGATGTCCACGAAGACCGGGGTGGCGCCGGCCAGACGGACGGCGTTGGCGGTCGCGGCGAAGGTGAAGGAGGGGACGATCACCTCGTCGCCCGGGCCGATGCCGAGTGCCACCAGCGACAGATGCAGCGCGCTGGTACCGGAGTTGACGGCGACGCAGTGCCGCCCGTCGACGATCTGCGAGAACTCCTCCTCGAAGGCGGCGACCTCGGGTCCCTGGGCGACCATGCCGCCGCGCAGTACGCGCACGGCGGCCTCGATCTCGTCCTCTCCGATCACCGGGGCTGCCGCGCGGATCATGTGCTGGTCGTGAGTCATCGTTCCATTTCGAGAAGGTCGGGATGCCGGTGCTGCTCGGACCGGCTCGTGTCCCGTCGGTCGAGGGACCGGGGGATACCGGGATCGGATTGCTCGTAGGGGCTGGGGACGGGGAAGTAGCTCTCCAGGAAGGTCCTCAGCATCGCCGTGCGGGCCTCGGCCGTGTCGGGGTCGTCGACCGTGTCGTTGATGCAGAAGGTGTGGTAGTCGCGTTGGGCGAGCAGGCGGTTGAGATGCCGTCCGGTGGTGGGCGCCGCCAGGTCCAGATAGGTGTAGCGGATCTTTCCCACCACCGAACGACTGGTCTGCTGCCCGTAGTAGTGGTGCAGCGAGGAGGTGATCGAGAGGTCCCCGGGGCTGCGGAACCGCGAGTGCTGGGTCAGCCGGTGCTCGGCCGCGTAGCGCTCCTCGATCTCCTGGAGGACGTCGCGGCGCAGCGAGTGCGGCACATGCTTCATCTTCCTGGTCAGAACGCGGTCGAAGGTCCCCGCGATGACGACGCGGTTGTTCTTCGCGGCGATCTCCGACGGCGGGTCGTCCGGGGAGGGCGGGGTCATCGGGACGAGCGCGTTGGAGGGGAAGTACTTGGAGAGCCCGTTGGCGTGGAAGAACTCGCCCGGGGTCACGCTGCGGCCCAGGAAGACGTCGTCGTTGAAGTACAGGAAGTGGTCCGAGAGCCCGGGAATGTGGTGCAACTGGCTCTCGATGGCGTGCGAGTTGAAGGTCGGCAGCGCCGACGCGTCGGTGAAGATGTCGCGGTGGTGGACGACCACGATGCCGGGGTGGGCGGTGTTCAGCCAGGCGGGCACCTGCCCGTCCGTGACCAGGTAGACGGTGCGCAGCCAGGGGGCGAACTGGTGCAGTGAGCGAAGGGAGTAGCGCAGTTCGTCGCGGCTGGTGAACCGGGCGGCGCTGATGGCCTGCTCGTGGTAGTCGGTGCGGCCCAGGGCCGTGGCGCGGCGGCGGATCCATTCCGGGTCGGCTCCGTCGACCCAGGTGTAGACGGCGTCCACCGGGAAGGTGACCTCGTCCGGGAGGGAGAGCGTGAACTCGGAGCGCGTGCTCACCCGCGGCAGATCGTCCGGCACCCCGCTGACCGGCCCCGTGAAGTGGCTGACCGGCACGCGCACCGGTTTCTCGGCGGCGACGACGGCCGTCGCGGTCAGGTTGGGGACAGGGGCGATCAGCAGCGCGTCCTCCTCCGCCCAGAACTCGACGGTGCATGCGTGGTTCGGTCCCAGCGTCCAGCGCCCTGTGGGGTCGGTGAGCGGCCACCACAAGCGCAGAATCGTTTCTCCGGAGAGCTGTGCCCAGGAGCCCCGCTGATCCGCGTGGAGTGGGCGGCCCCCTTTCGTGTCGCCCGCGACCAATGCCCCCGCGGCGAGCGCGCTCACCCGCAGGGCCCGCTCGGCCCGCGCGCGCTCGCTCGCGGGAACGGCGACGGCGGTCATGGTGACGGAGCTGCCGCGCACGCAGAAGTGCGGGATGCCGTGCCGTTCCAGGACCTCGCAGACGCGCAGCAGGTTGGTGGCCCGGGCGACGGAGGGGGTGAGGCCCTCGGTGACCTCGGCGGTCCGGAGCCTGCCCCCGGACCAGACGGCCCGCACGCCGGTCCTGCGCAGGTCCCGGCGCAGCCGCTTGTCGAGACGCAGGCTCAGCCACGTGCGCAGACCGCGCCAGGCACCGCCCAGCCCCGCGAGGCAGCGCTGCAGGAGCAGTCGGCTGTCCGCCGGGAAGATCCTCACGAGGCGCTGTCTCAGCGCGTGCGGCAGAAGGCGTCGGTAGAGGCGTACGAGTGTGGAGGCCTCGGGATTGCCCATCGCTCGACCACCTCGTGTTCCCCCGCTCGGCCGCATGGCGAGCAATCTGTGCTGTGACGGCGACGCGCCGGCTGCTCGGTCGTGCGGAGTGTGGGGTGGACGAGCCACCGTACGGTGCGGCCAAGTGAAGCAGGTGTGTCGCAGAGGTGAAGATTAACAAGGAAATAAGGTTGATCTTGAAAGTAAAAATCCCGAATCGGTTACGATTCGGACTTTTGGGCGCACGAAAACGGGCCGTACACGAGATGTGTACGGCCCGCCGTGATTCCGTTTGTGTGTTTCTCGTGAAGCTCGGACCAGGGTGTTCCAGCGGGTTACGCGGGAACGCTCGCCACGCCCGGCGCCAGGAACCGCTTGCCGTTCACCCGCTCCGAGACGCCCTCACGGTCCAGGTACGGCGTGATGCCGCCCAGGTGGAACGGCCAGCCGGCGCCCGTGATCAGGCAGAGGTCGATGTCCTGGGCCTCGGCGACGACGCCCTCGTCCAGCATCAGACCGATCTCCTGCGCCACCGCGTCCAGGACCCGCTCGCGGACCTGCTGCTCGGTCAGGACGACGTCGCCCTGCTCGAGGAGCGCGGCGACCTCCGGGTCCAGCTCCGGCTTCGCCGGGTTCTCGGCGGAGTACACATAGAAGCCGCGCTTGCCCGCCTTCACGACCGCCGCGAGGTTCTCGGAGACCGTGAACCGGTCCGGGAAGGCGCGGTTCAGGGTCTCGGAGACGTGCAGGCCGATCGCCGGGCCGACCAGCTCCAACAGCACCAGCGGGGACATCGGCAGGCCGAGCGGCTCCACCGCCCTCTCCGCGGTCTCGACCGGGGTGCCCTCGTCGATGACGTTCTGGATCTCGCCCATGAAGCGGGTGAGGATGCGGTTGACGACGAACGCCGGGGCGTCCTTCACCAGCACCGCGGTCTTCTTCAGCTTCTTCGCCACGGCGAACGCGGTGGCGAGCGAGGCGTCGTCGGTCTTCTCGCCCCGGACGATCTCCAGGAGCGGGAGGACCGCGACCGGGTTGAAGAAGTGGAAGCCGACGACCCGCTCCGGGTGCTTCAGCTTCGACGCCATCTCCGTGACCGAGAGGGACGAGGTGTTCGTGGCGAGGATCGCGTGCGCCGGGGCGACGGCCTCGACCTCCGCGAACACCTGCTGCTTGACACCGATCTCCTCGAAGACGGCCTCGATGACGAAGTCGGCGTCGCAGAAGCCCTCCGCCTTGTCCAGCACACCGGAGACCAGGGCCTTCAGGCGGTTGGCCTTGTCCTGGTTGATACGGCCCTTGCCGAGCAGCTTGTCGATCTCGGCGTGGACGTAGCCCACGCCCTTGTCCACCCGCTCCTGGTCGATGTCGGTCAGCACGACCGGCACCTCCAGACGACGCAGGAACAGCAGCGCCAGCTGCGAGGCCATCAGACCGGCGCCGACGACACCGACCTTGGTGACCGGACGGGCCAGGTTCTTGTCCGGGGCACCGGCCGGGCGCTTGGCGCGCTTCTGCACCAGGTTGAAGGAGTAGAGCCCGGCACGCAGCTCGCCGCCCATGATCAGGTCCGCGAGGGCCTGGTCCTCGGCGTCGAAGCCGGCGTCCAGGTCGCCGTCCTTCGCCGCCGCGATGATGTCCAGCGCGCGGTACGCGGCAGGGGCGGCGCCGTGCACCTTGGAGTCGGCGATGGCCCGGCCGCGGGCGACGGCCTGGTCCCAGGCGTCCCCGCGGTCGATCTCCGGGCGCTCCACCGTGACCGTGCCGTTCAGCACGTCCGCGGTCCACACGAGCGAACGCTCAAGGAAGTCTGCGCCCTCGAAGAGCGCGTCGGCGATCCCGAGCTCGAAGACCTGCTCGCCCTTGAGCTGACGGTTCTGGTTCAGCGAGTTCTCGATGATCACCGACACCGCGCGGTCGGCACCGATCAGGTTCGGCAGCAGCGCGCAGCCGCCCCAGCCCGGAACCAGCCCGAGGAAGACCTCGGGCAGCGAGAACGCGGGCAGCGCCCTGGAGACGGTGCGGTACGTGCAGTGCAGCCCGACCTCGACCCCGCCGCCCATCGCCGCGCCGTTGTAGTACGCGAACGTGGGGACCGCGAGAGCGGAGAGGCGGCGGAAGACGTCGTGGCCGCCCTTGCCGATGGCCAGCGCGTCGGCGTGGTTCTTGAGGAGCTCGACGCCCTTGAGGTCGGCGCCGACCGCGAAGATGAACGGCTTGCCGGTGATGCCGACACCGACGATCGCACCCTCGGCGGCCTCCTTCTCGACCTGGTCGACGGCGGCGTTCAGGTTCGCCAGCGACTGCGGCCCGAAGGTGGTCGGCTTGGTGTGGTCCAGGCCGTTGTCCAGCGTGATGAGGGCGAACCGGCCCGCACCGGCCGGGAGGTCGAGGTGGCGTACGTGCGCCTGCGTCACGACCTCGTCGGGGAACAGCTCGGCCGCACCCTTCAAAAGCTCGGCGGTGGTGCTCACTTGCTGCCTCCGGCGTCCTTGTGGTGAGGGTTTTCCCAGATGACCGTGGCGCCCATGCCGAAGCCGACGCACATGGTGGTGAGGCCGTAGCGGACCTCCGGCTGCGCCTCGAACTGGCGGGCCAGCTGCGTCATCAGACGGACGCCGGAGGAGGCCAGCGGGTGGCCGTAGGCGATGGCGCCGCCGTACTGGTTGACGCGCGCGTCGTCGTCGGCGATGCCGTAGTGCTCCAGGAAGGCGAGCACCTGCACGGCGAACGCCTCGTTGATCTCGAACAGGCCGATGTCCCCGATCGACAGGCCCGCCTTGGCGAGGGCCTTGTCGGTGGCCGGGATCGGCCCGTAACCCATCACCTCGGGCTCGACGCCCGCGAAGGCGTAGGAGACCAGGCGCATCCTGACCGGCAGGCCGTTCTCGCGGGCGAAGTCCTCGGAGGCGATGATCGAGGCGGTCGCGCCGTCGTTCAGACCGGCCGCGTTGCCGGCGGTGACCCGGCCGTGGACGCGGAACGGGGTCTTGAGGCCCGCCAGGTTCTCCAGCGTGGTGCCCGGGCGCATCGGTTCGTCGGCGGTGACCAGGCCCCAGCCCGTCTCTTCCCCAAGCTCTCGGCTTCGCTCGAGCAGGGGAGACCCCATCGCCTCCGGGTTGGTGCGGCGCACGGAGATCGGCACCAGGTCCTGCTGGATCCTGCCGTCGGCGTACGCCTTGGCGGCCTTCTCCTGCGAGCGGACCGCGTACTCGTCGGCCCGCGCCTTGGTGATCGACGGGTACCGGTCGTGCAGGTTCTCCGCGGTCATGCCCATGAACAGCGCGGACTCGTCGACCAGCTTCTCCGACACGAAGCGCGGGTTCGGGTCCACGCCCTCGCCCATCGGGTGACGGCCCATGTGCTCGACACCACCGGCCACGACGACGTCGTACGCGCCGAACGCGATGGAACCGGCCGTCGTGGTGACGGCGGTCATGGCACCCGCGCACATGCGGTCGATGGAGTAGCCGGGAACCGACTGCGGCAGACCGGCCAGGATCCCTGCGGTACGGCCCAGCGTCAGACCCTGGTCGCCGATCTGGGTGGTCGCGGCGATGGCGACCTCGTCGATCTTCGCGGGGTCCAGGGCCGGGTTGCGGCGCAGCAGCTCCCGGATGGCCTTCACGACGAGATCGTCGGCGCGGGTCTCGTGGTAGATGCCCTTCGGGCCCGCTTTGCCGAACGGGGTGCGGACGCCGTCGACGAAGACGACGTCCCGGATGGTACGAGGCACGGTGGCTCTCCTCCAGGGTGCGGGATGGCACTGCTGCGGAGCGCGCCCGAGGGCACGCCGTACCCTCATGCTACTTGCGGGTAACCAGACTGCCCACCCCTTGCGTCCGGAGCGGCGAAGGTCACACGACGGGGGAACGGGGGTGCACGACCGCGGTGGGCGGCGCACACCCCGGCCGGTCCGGGAACGCCGAAAGCCGGACGGGGCGTAGGGCGTGTTTCGAAAGTCCCGTCCGGCCCGCGACGCCTGGCACGGCGCCTCGCCACGTTGTCGGGATCGTCCACGTACGCTCGGTACGAGGACGACCCTCCGCCTTGCGATGCACCGCACCGGACGCCGCGGGCCCGCCCTTCGGGCGGACGACGCCACTGTCGAAACACGCCCTAGCTGGGACATGGCCCGTCCGGCGTTCGGCGGTGCGGTGCCCGGTGGTGCGGGCGGGGCGTGCGCCCGTTCAACCTGGCGTGAATACGACCCTCGATGGGCAAAATCTCATGCCGTCGAGGAGAACGCGCGCACCAGGAGCGGGGTCACCAGTTCGATCTGCCAGCGCCGGGCCCCGTACCCGATGAGCGCTGCCTCGACCGCGTCCGGCGTCGCGTTCCCGGGCGGCTCCCAGCAGACCCGGCGCACGGTGTCCGGCGTGATCACGTTCTCCTGCGGCATGTGCAGCCGCTCGGCGAGCTCCGACACCGCCGTGCGGGCGGCGGCCAGCCGTGCCGCCGCGACCGGGTCCTTGTCCGCCCATGCCCGGGGCGGCGGCGGACCGGCGACGGCCTGGCCGGGGTGGGGCAGCTCGGAGTCCGGCAGGGCCCTGGCCCGGTCGACGGCCGCCTGCCACTGCTCCAGCTGTCGACGGCCCATGCGGTGGCCGAACCCGGGCAGGGCGGTCAGCGCGTGCGTGTTCGCCGGGAGTGCGAGCGCGGCCTCGATGATCGCGGCGTCGCTCAGCACCTTGCCGGGCGAGATGTCCCGGCGCCGGGCCACCTGGTCGCGGGCGGTCCACAGCTCCCGTACCACCGCCAGCTGACGGCGGCGGCGGAGCTTGTGCATGCCGGAGGTGCGACGCCAGGGGTCCTTGCGTGGCGGAGTGGGCGGCGCGGAGGCGATCGCGTCGAACTCCTCCCGGGCCCACTCCAGCTTGCCCTGCCGGTCGAGCTCCTCCTCCAGACAGTCGCGCAGGTCGATCAGCAGCTCGACGTCGAGCGCCGCGTAGCGCAGCCAGGGTTCGGGAAGCGGTCGGGTGGACCAGTCGACGGCGGAATGCCCCTTCTCCAGGGAGTAGCCGAGCACGTTCTCGACCATGGCGCCGAGGCCGACCCGGGGGAAGCCGGCCAGCCGTCCGGCCAGCTCGGTGTCGAACAGCCCCGTGGGAGTCATCCCTATCTCCCGCAGGCAGGGCAGGTCCTGGGTGGCGGCGTGCAGGATCCACTCGCTGCCGTGCAGTGCCTCCCCGAGCCCCGACAGATCGGGGCAGCCCACGGGGTCGATCAGCGCGCTGCCCGCGCCTTCCCGGCGGATCTGGACGAGGTAGGCGCGCTGGCCGTAGCGGTAACCGGAGGCGCGCTCGGCGTCGACGGCCACCGGGCCGGAGCCTGCGGCGAACGCCGCGATCACCCGGGCGAGAGCGTCGTCGGAGGCCACCACCGGGGGGATGCCCTCGCGAGGTTCGAGCAAGGGGATCGGCGCCGGGGCGACGTCGTCCGGGGGAGCGCCCCCGGTGGTTCGCAGTGATGTGTCTGCTGCGGTCTCTTGGGCGTCGGTCACGTGTCAAGGGTATCCGTGGATGCACGGCGCCCGTCGACGGAACGTTCCGTCGACGGGCGCCGATGCATGCAAACCAGCCGGTCCCTGCGGCCGGGGGAGCCGCCGGGGCGCGAAGGGGTCAGTGGATGATGCCCGTCCGCAGGGCGACGGCGACCATTCCGGCACGGTCGCCGGTGCCGAGCTTGCGGGCGATCCGGGCGAGATGGCTCTTGACCGTCAGGGCGGACAGCCCCATGGAGACGCCGATGGCCTTGTTGGACTGGCCCTCGGCGACCAGCCGGAGGACCTCGACCTCGCGGCCGGACAGCTCGCGGTAGCCACCCGGGTGGCTCGGGGTGCCGGGGGGACGGCGGTGCATACGGGCGGCGTTGGCGCCGATGGGGGCCGCGCCGGGACGGGTGGGGTGGCCGATGTTGGTCCGGGTGCCGGTGACGACATAGCCCTTCACGCCGCCCGCGAGGGCGTTGCGTACCGCGCCGATGTCGTCGGCGGCGGAGAGGGCGAGGCCGTTCGGCCAGCCGGCGGCCCGGGTCTCGGACAACAGGGTCAGCCCGGAACCGTCGGGCAGATGGACGTCGGCTACGCAGATGTCGCGCGGGTTGCCGACGCGGGGACGGGCCTCCGCGATGGACGACGCCTCGATGACGTCACGTACTCCGAGGGCCCACAGATGGCGGGTCACGGTGGAACGGACGCGCGGGTCGGCCACGACGACCATGGCCGTCGGCTTGTTAGGGCGGTAGGCGACCAGGCTTGCGGGCTGCTCTAGAAGAACGGACACCAGGCCTCCTGGGAAGTGGCGGGACGGGCCGGCTCGGGGATGAAGCCGGGGCGCACCGTGCTTGAAGGGTCATTGACCTCTTCGGCAGCGGAACCGTCCGCCTTTAGAGGAAGATCGCGATTTGCTGAGTAACAATTCGGGCAAATCGGATGCACGATCGATTGTACGAAAAAAATGCCAGTAATTCCGCACGGAACGTGACACGGTGTCATCGCGCTGTGGCGCAGTGTCAAGGATGGGGTGAAGCTCTGATCGGGTGTCAGGGGGCCTGGGGGCCGCGCCGCTGCGGGAGCGTGACCACCGCCGCGTCGGCCGGACCCGACGGAGGCAGGCCGGCGATCTGGCACAGCAGATCGCCCCACGCCATCAGATGGGCCGCCGTGTCCGGCGCCCCGCCCCGGCCCTCGTGCGGCGTCCACGACGCCCGGATCTCGATCTGCGTCGCCGGCCGCCGAGCCCCCAGCGCGCCGAAGTAGTGCGACCCCGCCAGGGTCACCGTGCCGCCCGCCGCCCCGTACGACAGCCCGCGCGCCTCCAGCGCGCCGGTCAGCCACGACCAGCACACCTCCGGCAGCAGCGGATCGGACGCCATCTCCGGCTCCAGCTCCGCCCGCACCAGCGTCACCAGGCGGAAGGTGCCGTGCCAGCCCTCGTGACCGTCCGGGTCGTGGAGCAGTACGAGACGGCCGTCGGCGAGATCCTCCTCGCCCTGCACGACCGCGGCCTCCAGCGCGTACGCGTACGGGGCGAGCCGCTTGGGCGGGTGGGTCGGCTCGACTTCCAGTTCGGGTCGCAGCCGCGCCGAGCGCAACGCCTCCAGCGCCGACCGGAACGCGGGCGGCAGGGAACCGCCCTCCGCGCCGTCCTTGTCGTCAGCGCCGTCGGGTCGATCGGAGAACTGTTCCTGAGCCGGAGCCATGCGGGGAAGAGTAGGCGGAACGGGAGCCGCGTGCAGGGAGGACACCCGGGCGGGACCGGCCGCTTACGGCTTCGTGCGAAGATTCTGGGTGTGAGTGCCAACGATCGCCCCATGGGCCAGCAGACGAAGACCTCCGCCACCCATGAGTCGGCGTTTCTCAAGGCGTGCCGCCGCGAGCCGGTGCCGCACACCCCGGTCTGGTTCATGCGCCAGGCGGGGCGGTCGCTGCCCGAGTACCTCAAGGCGCGCGAGGGCATCCCGATGCTGGATTCCTGCATGATGCCGGAGCTCGTCGCGGAGATCACCATGCAGCCCGTGCGCCGTCACAAGGTGGACGCGGCGATCTACTTCAGCGACATCGTCGTCCCGCTCAAGGCCATCGGGATCGACCTCGACATCAAGCCGGGCGTCGGCCCCGTCGTCGCCGAGCCCTTCCGCACCCGCGCCGACCTGGCCCGGCTGCGCGACCTGACGCCCGAGGACGTGTCCTACGTCACCGAGGCGATCGGCCTGCTCACCGCCGAACTGGGCGCCACCCCGCTCATCGGCTTCGCGGGCGCCCCATTCACGCTCGCCAGCTACCTCGTGGAAGGCGGCCCGTCCCGCAACCACGAGCACACCAAGGCCATGATGTACGGCGAGCCGGAGCTGTGGGCGGACCTCCTCGACCGGCTGGCCGACATCACGGGCGCCTTCCTCAAGGTGCAGATCGAGGCCGGCGCCTCGGCCGTGCAGCTCTTCGACTCATGGGTGGGCGCGCTGTCCCCCGCCGACTACCGGCGCTCGGTGCTGCCCGCCTCCGCGAAGGTCTTCGAGACCGTCGCCCCCTATGAGGTCCCGCGCATCCACTTCGGCGTCGGCACCGGAGAACTCCTCGGCCTGATGGGCGAGGCGGGCGCGGACGTCGTGGGCGTCGACTGGCGCGTGCCGCTCGACGAGGCCGCGCGCCGGGTCGGCCCCGGCAAGGCCCTCCAGGGCAACCTCGACCCCGCGGTGCTGTTCGCGCCGACCGCCACGGTGCAGGAGAAGACCCAGGAGGTGCTGGACGCCGCGGCCGGCCTGGAGGGGCATGTCTTCAACCTGGGCCACGGCGTGATGCCGACGATGGACCCGGACGCCCTGACCCGGCTCGTGGAGTACGTGCACGAGCGGACCGCGCGCTGAGGGAAACGTTTGGGCGGGCGCCCGGGGCCGTGGTGGACGGTCCGGGCCCCCGCGCGCGGGGGCGGGCTCGGCACGCCGGGCCCCGTCATGAGGGATCAGGGTCCAGGCGTCCGCGCGCGGGCCGAAATGGCACGAACCCGGGTTCCGAACCCGGGCAGGCGTCCGCGCGCGGGGGCGGGCATCCCGGCTCAGGCGGTGCCCGCCCGCCGCAGTGCCGTCACGGTCTTGCGGGCGGCCACCAGGATGGGGTCCCAGACCGGTGAGAACGGCGGGGCGTAGCCGAGGTCCAGGGCGGTCATCTGGTCCACCGTCATCCCGGCCGTGAGCGCCACGGCCGCGATGTCGACCCGCTTGGCGGCCCCCTCCCGGCCCACGATCTGCACGCCGAGCAGCCGCCCGGTGCGGTACTCCGCGAGCATCTTCACCGTCATCGGCCGCGCCCCCGGGTAGTAGCCCGCCCGGCCCGTCGACTCGATCGTCGCCGTGACGTAGCGCAGTCCCACCGCGCGGGCGTCCTTCTCGCGCAGGCCGGTGCGGGCGATCTCCAGATCGCACACCTTGCTCACCGCCGTGCCCACCACCCCGGGGAACGTCCCGTAGCCGCCCGCCACGTTGGACCCGATGACCTGGCCGTGCTTGTTGGCGTGGGTGCCCAGCGCGATGTGCCGGGTGCGGCCCGCCACCAGGTCGAGCACCTCGACGCAGTCGCCGCCCGCCCAGATGTTCTCGTGCCCGACGACCCGCATCGACAGGTCGGTGAGCAGACCGCCGTGCGGGCCCACCGGGAGGCCGACCGCATGGGCCAGGGTCGTCTCGGGCGCCACCCCGATGCCGAGCACCACCACGTCCGCCGGATAGGTCCTGCCGCCCGCGGCGACCGCGGCGACCCGGCCGTCCGGCCCGGTGTGGACGGCGGTCACCTCGGCCCGGTCGACCGTGGTGATGCCCAGGCCGTCCATCGCCTCGTGCACCAGCCGGCCCATGTCGGGGTCGAGCGTCGCCATCGGCTGCTCGCCCCGGTTGAGCACGGTCACCTCGAAGCCGTGCCTCAGCATCGCCTCGGCCATCTCGACGCCGATGTAGCCCGCCCCGACGACGACCGCACGGCGGCGCCCCTCCGGCACCCGGTCCAGCGACTCCAGCAGCGCCTGCCCGTCGTCCAGCGTCTGCACCCCGTGCACGCCGGGCGCGTCGATGCCGGGCAGCGCCGGACGCACCGGACGGGCCCCCGTCGCGATCACGAGCTTGTCGAAGCCCGTCCAGTACGTCTCGCCGGTCTCCAGGTCCAGGGCCCGCACCCGCTGCCCGGCCACGTCGATCTCCGTGATCTCGGTGCGCATGCGCAGGTCGATGTCGCGGGCCCGGTGCTCCTGCGGGGTACGGGCGATGAGGTCGGCGCGTTCCGTCACGTCGCCGCCGACCCAGTACGGGATGCCGCAGGCGGAGTACGAGGAGAAGTGGCCCCGCTCGAAGGCGACGATGTCCAGTTCGTCGGGGCCCTTGAGCCTGCGGGCCTGGGACGCGGCGGACATGCCCGCCGCGTCGCCGCCGATGACCACCAGCCGCTCCGTCGCCATTCCCGGTCCCTTCGACGTCGATCCGAAGGGACCCACGCTACGACGCCGGGGGCCGCGGTGAGGAATGCGGCGGCACAGGCGTCCGCGCCGCCCGGCGCCCGGGCAGCCGGCGAAGCAGCAGCCGCCCCGCCAGCACGAGCACGACGATGGTGACCAGGAACGGAGCCGTGGCACCCACCACCACGGCACCCCACCGCAGCGCCGTGACGAACGCGTCCCAGCCGCCGTCGAGCGCGTCCAGGAAGCCGGGCGGGCCGTCGTCGCCGTTCGTCTCCGGTGCCGACTCCGGCGCGGAGAGATAGAGGGTGATCGTCGCCAGCGAGGTGCGGTCCTTCAACGACGCCTGCTGGGCCAGCAGCGACTCCAGGGCGGCCTGACGGCTGCTCAGCTCGCCCTCCAGCGTGACCACGTCGGAGAGCCTGTCGGCCCGGTCCATCAGCTTGCGCACCCGCGCCACACTTGCCCGCTGGGAGGCGATCCGGCTCTCCACGTCGACCACCTCGTCGGTGACGTCCTTCGCGGACGACGTGCGGCGCAGCAGCTTCCCGGTGCCCGCGAGGTCCTTCAGGACCGTTTCGTACGCATCCTGCGGAACGCGCAGCACGAGGTGCGACGTCTCGCGCGTCGCGTCGACCCGTACGGTCTTCTCGTCGGCCACCATGCCGCCGGCCTCCATCGCCGCCGCGCGGGCGGCCGCGGCGGCCTTCGGCACGTTCCCCACCTCGACGGAGAGCGTGGCGGTGCGGATGACGTGGACACCGGCGGGCAGGCCGTCGGGCTTCTTCCCGTCCGCCGGCGAACCGCCCGCGCCCTGCGCCACCTGCCCGGCCGAGGCGTCCGAGGCGGCCCGCTCGCGCGGTGCGGCGGCCTTCCCGCTGTCGGCGGAACGCGTGTCGCTCGCGTCGCCGCCCGCGCCGCAGCCGCTCAGCGCGAGGAGGCCGGCCAGGAGCCCACCGGCCAGGGCGGTGCGTGAACGGCGCCGGGCATGGCGCGGATGTCTGTCTGTCTGCATAACTGCTCCCCCGGGACGGGTCGTTGACGTTGCCGGTTCGACGCGCGGCGCCCTCGACGGGTTTCCCGATCCCGGTTTCGAAGCGGTCACGCTCGGGCCTCGAACGGGGTCTGAGAGAGTGGGGGCATGGAGCGTTCACCGCATCGCGCACACACAGGTACGGGTCATGTCGTCGTCATAGGCGGCGGTATCGCCGGTCTCGCCGCCGCCCACCGGCTTCTCGGGGCAGGGCTGCGGGTCACCCTGCTGGAGGCCACCGACCGGCTCGGCGGCAAGCTCATGACCGGTGAGATCGCCGGGACACAGGTAGATCTGGGCGCAGAGTCGATGCTCGCCACGCGCCCGGAGGCGGTGGAGCTGGCACGTGCCGTCGGGCTCGGCGACCGGCTTCAGCCGCCCGCCACCACCGCCGCATCGGTGTGGACGCGCGACGCCCTGCGGCCCATGCCCAAGGGCCATGTGATGGGCGTGCCCGGCGATCCGGCGGCGCTCGGCGACGTGATCTCCCCCGAGGGTCTCGCCCGTGTCGCCGAGGAACGCGACCTCACCCCGACCGCCGTCGGCGACGACGTCGCGGTCGGCGCGTACGTGGCGGACCGGCTGGGCCGCGAGGTCGTCGACCGGCTCGTGGAACCGCTGCTCGGCGGCGTGTACGCGGGCGACGCGTACCGGATCTCCATGCGTGCGGCCGTCCCGCAGCTCTTCGAGGTGGCGCGGGCGGGCGGTTCGCTCCTCGACGGTGTCCGGCGCATCCAGGAACGAGCCGCGGCACGACCGAGGACCGGCCCGGTCTTCCAGGGCATCGAGGGCGGCATCGGCACGCTCCCGGTGGCGGTCGCCGAAGCGGTGCGCGCGGCCGGGGGGGAGATCCTGACCGCAACCCCCGTCCTCGGGCTGACCCGTACCGGCACCGGCTGGGAGGTGCGCACCGAGGCCCGTGTGATCGCCGCCGACGGCGTCGTGCTGGCCACCCCCGCCTGGTCCGCCTCCACCCTGCTCGCCGCCGAGTCCCCGGCCGCCTCCGCCGAGCTCGCCGGGGTCGAGTACGCGTCGATGGCGCTCGTCACCATGGCGTTCCGTCGTTCCGACGTGGCCGGCGCCGCGGCCCTCGACGGGCGCTCCGGTTTCCTCGTACCGCCGGTGGACGGCCGCACCATCAAGGCGTCCACCTTCTCCACCCGCAAGTGGGCGTGGGTCGCCGACGCCGCCCCCGACCTGTTCTTCCTGCGCACCTCCGTCGGCCGGTACGGCGAGGAGGACCACCTGCACCGTGAGGATGGCGAACTGGTCGACGTGTCGCTGCGCGATCTCGCGACGGCGACCGGGCTGACCGCCGAGCCCGTGGAAACCGCGGTCACCCGGTGGATCGGCGGACTGCCCCAGTACCCCGTGGGCCACCTGGCCCGGGTCGCCCGGATCCGGGAGGAGGTCGCCAAACTGTCCGCGCTGCGGGTCTGCGGAGCGGTCTACGACGGGGTCGGCATCCCGGCGTGCGTGGCGAGCGCCCACCGCGCCGCCGACGAGATCGCCGCCGGTCTCGCGGGCCGGTCCGGAGAAGAGATCATCGCCACGCCGACCCCGGTTCAGGGCACAGGGAGCGAGGCGGGACAATAGCCGTATGAGTGCGCCTGAGAAGATTCCCAACGCCGGTAAGAAGGCCAAGGACCTCAACGAGGTCATCCGCTACACGCTGTGGTCCGTCTTCAAGCTTCGTGATGTGCTCCCCGTCGACCGCTCCGGCTACGCCGACGAGGTCCAGGAGCTGTTCGACCAGCTCGCGGCCAAGGACGTCACCGTCCGCGGCACCTACGACCTGTCCGGTCTGCGGGCCGACGCCGACATCATGATCTGGTGGCACGCCGAGACCTCGGACGCGCTCCAGGAGGCGTACAACCTCTTCCGGCGCACCAGGCTGGGCCGGGCGATGGAGCCGGTCTGGTCGAACATGGCGCTGCACCGCCCCGCCGAGTTCAACAAGGCGCACATCCCGGCGTTCCTGGCCGACGAGAGGCCGCGCGACTACGTCAGCGTCTACCCCTTCGTGCGCTCCTACGACTGGTACCTGCTGCCGGACGAGGACCGCCGCCGGATGCTCGCGGACCACGGCAAGATGGCCCGCGGCTACCCGGACGTCCGGGCCAACACCGTCCCCTCCTTCTCGCTCGGCGACTACGAGTGGGTCCTCGCGTTCGAGGCGGACGAACTGCACCGCATCGTCGACCTCATGCGTCACCTGCGGGGCTCCGAGGCGCGGATGCACGTCCGCGAGGAGGTTCCGTTCTTCACGGGACGCAGGAAGCCGGTCGCAGACCTGGTGGCCGGGCTCGCGTAGCGAACGGGCTCCGACCACCCCAGCCCGGAAGATCAGACGGCGGGCGCCGGCGCGACACGCGCTGCCCGTCGTTCCAGCGACACCGGGTTCGGCTCCGGGTCCGCCGGCGGCTTCGGCCCGCGGCGCCCCGGGACCCGAGGGACGAGTGAATCGTCCCGCCCGTCGGTCCGTCCCGCCCTGCGCCGCCCGGCGCGGGCGTGCGGCACGTACGGGGGCACGCTGGGCCCGGCCTCGGAAGAGGCCGGGCCCAGCGCCGTATCCACCCGGGGGTTCTCGTCCGCCATGCGCCGACCGTGCTCTGGATCACCGGCCGAGGAGGGCCTCGCGGGCGGCCCGCAGGAGCAGGGTGGTGCGGCGCGGCGGCCGGGCGCCGGCCCGGTCCTCCCACCAGTGCGCAAGTCGGCGCCGCGCCGCGTCGTCGGCGGGCCTGCCGGCGTCCAGCAGCTCCTCGACGAAGTCGAGCGCGTCCCGCCGGTAGCCCCCGGACATGGGGCGGCTGCCGGCATACGCGAGGAACGCCTTCCGGTAGCCGTCGCCCATGATCTCCGGCAGTTCCGGGGCCACCTTGGCGACCACCCGGGCCCGTTTGGCGGCCAGGGCATGGCGTTGGACGCGGAGTCGGCGCTCGTCGAAGCCCGGCGGCGCGGGAGCGCCCGCGACGAGGGCGGAGAGCAGATCCGTCTGGGCCACCGCGACCCGGTCGCGCACCGAGTCCGGGGCCGCGGGAGCGGACGGGGACAGAGGAACCGACTCGGACATGGGAGCGGGCGGGGAAACGGGAGACGACGGGCGAGCGGGAGCGGACCGGGACACAGGGACCGACTCGGACACGGGAGCGGGCGGGGAAACGGGAGACGACGGGCGAGCCGGAGCGCAGGACATGCCCTTCCCGGCGCGTGCGCCGGGGCCCGCGACCCGGCCCGATGCGATGTCCCCGGCGTGCGCGGGCGCGTCGGCGCCGGGGACGGCGGCCCGGTCCAGCGTGGCGCGGAGCGCGGCCAGTTCGGCCGCCAGCTCCTGCGCCGGCGGGAAGTCGTCGTCACGTTCCAGGAGGACCCCGGGCGGGTCGACCCGGGAGCGGAGTTCGGCGAGGACGTCGAGCACGGGCCGGGTGACCGGGTGGGCATGGGTGTCGTGCCAGACGCCGTCCTTCTCGACACCGCCCGCCACATGCACGTACGCGATGGCCTCCACCGGCAACTCGTCGAGCGCTGCGACGGGATCCTCCCCGCGGTTGACGCGGTTGGTGTGCAGGTTGGCGACATCGATCAGCAGCCGGACCCCGGTGCGCTCGACCAACTCCGCCAGGAACTGCCCCTCCGTCAGTTCCTCGTCCGGCCAGGAGAGCAGCGCCGCGATGTTCTCCAGCGCCAGCGGCACCGGCAACGAGTCCTGCGCGATCCGCACGTTCGCGCACAGCACGTCCAGCGCGTCCCGGGTACGGGGCACCGGCAGCAGGTGGCCCGCCTCCAGCCCCGGCGAAGCGGTGCGCGGCCCCCCGGCCCTTACGAACGCGATGTGTTCGGTGACCAGCGGCGCGCCGAGCAGTTCGGCACGGGCCGCGAGTCCCGCGAGGCGGCCGGCGTCGGGGCGCTCGGCCCCGCCGAGGCCCAGCGAGACGCCGTGCGGGACGACGGTGACCCCGCGTTCCCTCAGCCGCAGCAGCGAATCGGGCAGATGACCGGTGCAGATGTTCTCCGCCACCGTCTCCACCCAGTCGATCCCCGGCAGCGCCTCGACGGCGTCCGCGATCTCCGGCCGCCAGCCGATACCGGTCCCCAGCCTCATGTCGCCCCTCCTTCTTCTCCTCCGTGCAGGGGTGATGGCCCCGGCGGGCGGTGGCGAATCCGAAGGAGGGGACGTTCAGAGCTTGATCTGAGGTTCCCGGCGCTCCGAGGCGCCCGGTGGGGCCGCCGACACTCCACGGTGCCCGGTGAGGCGGCCGACGCTCCGAGGCGCCCGGTTCCCGGTGCCGGGCACCAGGGACGGAACACAGAGGCGTGCGGCCCTCGACGGTCACGGTTCAGCGGCACAGGGCCGTGCCCACGACATGCTCGACGCGCTTCATGACCGCCTTTGTCGGGCGGCCGGTCGGCCGGTCACCGCGACGTCGGCGCGGCTACGGCTGTCGCAGGGGCGGCAGGGATCCGACCCGATGGTGCCCCTCGACCGCGACGGTCTTCCCGGGGGCGATCTCGGTGAATCCGGCGTCATGCACCAACGGGAGTTCGCTCGCCGTGAGTTCCCGCCAGCGGTCGGCGTCCGCGGTGGCGACGGAGAGCGGGAAGCCCGCCTCGCGCCACGCCTTGCGCTCCGTCTCCGACAGCTCCCACCAGGCGAGCTGCGCGCCGTGCCCGACCTGTGCCATCGCCTTGCCCGCCGTCATGTCCAGCTCCGGGTTCAGCCACAGCACCGGCCCCGCGAGGTCGGGCCCGGCCGGGGGCTCCGGGTCGTCCAGGTCCGTTCCCGAGACCTGGAGCCTGGCCAGTTCCTTGGGCCAGCCGTCCAGCGGTACCGGAGGGAAGACACGTACCTCGGCGCTCTCGCCCGTGACTGTGACTCCGGGCAGTTCGCAGGCCCTGCGCCACTCCGCGCCGCGGGCCCGCCGCACCACCTTGCGGATGCGGACGTCCTCCCAGTCCCGGATGGCCCGGGCCCACTCGCCCTCGCCCACCGAGCGCTCGTCGGAGAGCATCATGAGCACCGCGCGCGCGGCGGTCCGCAGGGCGTCGGTACGGGTCGGGGGCGTGGCCCTCTCGATGCGCACGACCAGCGGCAGGACGTACTGCGGTGCCTCGTCGCGGCCCGTCCGTGCGGACTCGAACGGGCTGTCCGCCGTCGCGGAGCCGGACGCCGGCACGGACGAGTCCGTGGCCGGGGGTGCGGGAATGTTGTCGTCGCTCACTCGTATCAGTGTGCCAGCAGCCCCGGGACGCTCTTGTTGTCGGAAAGGATCGCTTCGGGTGAGGATGCACCGCATGAAGAGCGATCTCTTTTCCAGCGAATACCTGGCGCAGCAGGCCACGGTCCCGGGGATGACCCTGCAGAACGCCAAGTCCATCAAATACGCCCTCAACGGTGAGATGCATGCCCGTCAGGGTTCGATGATCGCCTTCCGTGGCGATCTGCAGTTCGAGCGCAAGGGCCAGGGCATCGGCGGCATGCTCAAGCGCGCCGTCACCGGCGAAGGACTGCCGCTGATGGCCGTCCGCGGCCAGGGCGAGGCGTGGTTCGCGCACGAGGCCGCCAACTGTTTCATCGTGGACATCGAGCAGGGCGACGCCCTCACCGCCAACGGTCGCAACGTGCTCTGCTTCGATCCCACGCTCTCCTACGAGATCAAGACCCTGAAGGGCGCGGGGATGGTCGGCGGCGGCCTCTTCAACAGCGTCTTCACCGGGTACGGCAAGCTCGGCCTCATGTGCGAGGGCCACCCCATCGTGATACCCGTCACGGCCCAGCAGCCGGTGTTCGTCGACACGGACGCGGTGGTCGGCTGGAGCGCCCACCTCACCACCTCGCTGCACCGCTCGCAGAGCTTCGGCTCGATGGTGCGCGGCGGATCCGGCGAGGCCGTCCAACTGAAGCTGGACGGCGAGGGCTTCGTGATCGTACGGCCCAGCGAGCTCAAGCAGGAGAAGGCGTCGGCCAACTGAGACCGGAGGGGTGGGACGCCGCTACGGACTCCGGGGGCCATGGGTGCTGCGCCCCCGCCCCGGACGGCGTACGGGGGCGGACGGTGGCCGCCCGCCCCCGCGCCTGCGTACCGCCCCCGCGCCTGCGTACCGCCCCCGCGCCTGCGTACCGCCCCCGCGCCTGCGTACCAGGCGCATCGCCGCATCAGGGCGTCAGCGCCAAGGACCCGTCACCGCGAACGTCGTCCCCGGCGCGTAGCAGTTGACGTACATCGTCCTGCCGTCCGGGGCGAACGTCACCCCGGCGAACTCCCCCCACTCCGGCTTCTGTGCCGTCCCGATGTTCTGCCGTCCCCGCGCCATCGCGTACACGTCGCCGCCCCGCGTCAGGCCGAACACGTGCTGCGCGCCGTCGCCGTCCTCGCACACCATCAGCCCGCCGTCCGGGGCCAGGCAGATGTTGTCGGGCGACTCGCCGGGCAGTTGGACGTCCGTACCGGGCCCGAACACGACGACCAGCGTGAGGCGGCGTCTCCTCGGCTCGTACCGCCACACCTGGCCGTGGTGGTCGGCCGCCGAACCCTCCGCGCCGCGCGCGTAACTGGAGACGAAGTAGACCGAGGAGCCGCCCCAGTAGCAACCCTCCAGCTTCTGCGCGTGGGTGATGCCCCTCGGTCCGAAGTCCTGGAAACGGATGGGGGTTCCGGCCGCCAGCGGGTCCGGTACGGGCACCCACTCCACGCCGTCGAAGCTCGCGCCGGTTTCCCGGACTGCGGACAGGTCGGGGACGCCCGGCACCCGCATGGCCTCCAGTCGACCGCCGGCCCGCAGCGATCCCGTCCCGCCGAGCGGCTTGCGCGGCAGGAAGCGGTAGAAGAGCCCGAACGGCCTCTCGAACGCGTCCTCGGTCTCGTACACGACCCCGTTCGTCGGGTCGATCGCGATCGCCTCGTGCTGGAAGCGGCCCATGGCGGTGAGCGGCACCGCACCGGTGCGGCGCGGATCGGCGCCGTCCACCTCGAAGATGAAGCCGTGGTCCTTGGTGTAGCCGTTGGTGCCGGCCTTGTCCTCGGTCTCCTCGCAGGTCAGCCAGGTGTTCCAAGGAGTGCGTCCGCCCGCGCAGTTCACCGCGGTACCGGCGATGGCGACGCGTTCGCCCAGCACGTTGTTGCGACCGTCCAGCTCCAGGGCGGTGCAGCCCCCCTTGCCCATCGGGTCGTAGGTGAGCCCCTCGACGGCCGGGACCCGGAGCGCCGCGTTGGCGCGGTTCTCGTGGTTGCGTACGAGACGGACGTGCCCGTGCCGGCCCGCGAAAGCGGCCATGCCGTCGTGATGGCCGGGGACCGGGCCCTCGCCGGAGCGGAGCGGGTCGCCCTCCCGGGACAGCACCCGGTACCGGAAGCCCTTCGGGAGGTCGAGCAGACCATCGGGGTCGGTGACCAGCGGGCCGTAGCCGCTGTGGCCGGAGTGTCGTGCGTGGCCGCTGTGGCTCTTGTGGCGGCCGAGGTCGCGGGCCGCGGCGGTCCCGGCGAAGAGCTCGGAGAAAGCCCCGGTGAAGGCGATCGAGGCGGCGACCGCGCCGCTGTTGGCCAGGACCTGCCGTCGGGTGGCCAGGTGCCGTGACGCCGCGGTCGACGTCTCTCGCGATGCCGCGGCTGCCGTGCCCCGTGATGGTGACGTCTCCTGCGACGGTGCCGTGCCCCGTGACAGTGACGTGCCCCGTGACGTCGACGCGACCTGTGATGACGAGGACCTGTCAGGTGACGGCGACGTGTCAGATATCGACGACGTGTCAGGTGGCGACGACGTGTCGCGTGACGCTGCGGATGACATGAGGTGACTCCCTGCTGGCGGACAGGAGAAGTGACCCGCATGTGTGTACCACGCGCGTCGGCGCGCGGGAACCACGCGGGTCACCATGTCTCATGTGCGTCACGTGCCCCGGGGCGGCCGAGGGACCGGGCCCCGCGCCCCGTGCGCCGGATCAGGCGAGGGAAGCGGCGAGGGTGATCGTCGTGCCCGTGAGCGCCTGGCTGACCGGGCAGTTCGCCTTGGCGTCCTCCGCGGCCTTGACGAAGCCCGCCTCGTCGAGCCCCGGAACCTCGCCCCGGACGGTGAGGTGGATGCCGGTGATGCCGGTACCGGGCTGGAAGGTGACCTCGGCACGGGTGTCCAGCCGGGTCGGCGGGGTGCCGGCCTTCGCCAGCCCGTTGGACAGCGCCATCGAGAAGCAGCTGGAGTGCGCCGCCGCGATGAGCTCCTCGGGGCTGGTCTTCCCGTTCGCCTGCTCCGCGCGGGACGGCCACGAGACGTCGTAGTCGCCGATGCCGGAGGAGTCGAACGTGACGACGCCCTTGCCCCGGAGCAGATCGCCTTCCCAGACCGTGTGCGCCTGACGCGTGGTAGCCATGATGGATCCCTTCGAACGGTGTGCGCGGTGGGTACGGGATGTTTCCGGGGCACCGTGCGGTACGTCCCGGAACCCGTGCGGTTCCCCCGGAACAGGGGGAACACGCCCCGAACCTACTGCGCCGCGAGACCCTTCGCGTCGCGCGCCAGCGCCGTGAGCCGGGAGATCGCCCGGAAGTACTTCTTCCGGTACCCGCCGTTCAGCATCTCGTCGCTGAACAGCTTGTCGAACGGCACGCCGGAGGCGAGCACCGGCACCTCGCGGTCGTACAGCCGGTCGGCGAGGACGACCAGCCGCAGCGCGGTCGCCTGGTCGGGCACCGCCTGCACCTCGGTGAGACAGACGGCCCGCACACCGTCCGTCAGCGCGCCGTAGCGGCTCGGGTGGACCCGGGCGAGATGCGCGAGCAGCGAGGGGAAGTCATCGAGGGCGGCGCCCTCGGTGGCGTACGCGGCCCGGGTGACCTGCTCCTCGGTGAACGGCGGCGGGGCCTCGGGCAGCCCGCGGTGCCGGTAGTCCTCGCCGTCGATCCGCAGCGGGCGGAAGTGCGCGGACAGGCCCTGGATCTCCCGGAGGAAGTCGGCGGCGGCGAACCGGCCCTCACCGAGCTTGCCGGGCAGCGTGTTGGAGGTCGCCGCGAGCGCGACACCCTCCTCCACCAGCCTGCTGAGCAGCGACGACACCAGCACCGTGTCGCCCGGGTCGTCCAGTTCGAACTCGTCGATGCACAGCAGCCGGTGCCCGCTCAGCGTCTTCACGGTCTGCTGGAAGCCCAGCGCGCCGACCAGGTTCGTCAGCTCGACGAAGGTGCCGAACGCCTTCAGCGCGGGTGCGCCGGGCGTGGCGTGCCAGAGGGAGGCCAGCAGGTGGGTCTTGCCGACGCCGTAACCGCCGTCGAGGTAGACCCCGAGGGGCGCGGCCGGTGCCGCTGCCGCCTTCCGGCCGAACCGCCCGCCCGTCGCCCGCCACCACCCCGCCGAGGAGGCGCTGCGCGCCCGGGTCTTCTTGCCGGAACCGCTTGCGTGCGCCCCGCCGAGCCCGGCCGCGAAGCCGTTCAGCACCTCGACCGCCTCGCGCTGGCTCGGCTGCTTCGGATCCGGTACGTACGTATCGAAACGTACGGCGTCGAAGCGCGGTGGCGGCACCATCTCGGCGACCAGCCGGTCGGCGGGGACGTGCGGCTCGCGGGCGCACAGGGACAGCGGGGCCGTTTCGGCTATGGGGCTCTGCCCCGGCACGGCGGTGGAGGACGACACAACCCCCCACTCTACGGGCCGTGGAAGACTGCCGGACATGCGACGCCTGTTCCCTGTGACCGACCTGACAGCCACCGACGACGAGGGGGAGTGGAGCCTGGACGACCTGGCCGACGCCTACGCGTACCCCGACACGGACGGTCCCTGGCTGCGCGCCAACATGGTCTCGACGCTCGACGGCGCCGCCCAGCACGAGGGGCGTTCGCAGCCGATCTCCTGCGAGAGCGACATGCGGATCTTCGGCACCCTGCGCGCCCTGGCCGACGTGGTCGTGGTGGGTGCTCAGACGGTGCGGCAGGAGGGGTACCGGCCCGCCAGGGCCCGCGAGGCGTTCGCCGCCCGGCGGGCCGCGGCGGGGCAGGGGCCCGCCCCGGCGATCGCGGTGGTGAGCGGCGGTCTGGACCTGGACTTCTCGTTGCCGCTGTTCGTCTCGCCGCTCGTCCCGACCCTGGTGCTCACCGGCGCTGGGGCCCCTCCCGTCCGGATGGCGGCGGCGCGCGATGCGGGCGCCGAGGTGGTGATCGCGGGGGAGGGGGCCCGGGTGGACCCCGCCAGGGCGGTACGGGAGCTGTCGGACCGCGGCTTTCGGCGGCTGCTGACCGAGGGCGGGCCCAGGCTGCTGGGCCAGTTCGTGGCGGCGGGGGTGCTGGACGAGCTCTGCCTGACCCTCGCGCCGATGCTGACCGCCGGGGACGCCCAGCGGATCGCCGGCGGTCCGTCGATGGCCGTGCCGGAACGATTCGCCTTGGCGTCGGTCCTGGAGGAGTCCGGTTTCCTGTTCACTCGGTACCGTCGGGCCCGACACACGGACCCCCGGGGCTGACACACGGCGGAACTCTTCGTTCCGCTTAACTACCGGTGGGAACAATTACTCTCGCAGACCCCGTGGGAGCACGGGGAAGGATGGTTTCAGCAGAGACCGGCGACGGTCACTGAAGCAGAAGGGCACCTGTGGTGTTCACCAGCGTTTTGATGATCGAGAAGGCCCTCACTTCCGCGGACGTCGAGTTCGTCACCACCTTGCACGGTGATGAGTCGACCTCCTTCGTCGTGCTCATACAGCCGCGTGGTGACCAGGCCGACGTCCTGTTGCGGGCCATCGACGACCTGGCGATGGGCGAGCTGAAGGAAGCCGCCCGGGAGATCGAGGAGCCGGAGGGCAAGGACGCCCGGCAGTCGGCCGAACTGGCACTCGAGGTGTCGCTGGAAGCGCTGCGGCAGGCCGGCTCCGAAGCGGTCGGGCAGGTGATCGAGGACCACCCGCTGGACAAGCTGAAGACCGTGGTCGAGGAGGCGGAGGCGGACGAGGTCATCGTGCTGACCGCGCCCCACTACGTCGAGGAGTTCTTCCACCGAGACTGGGCCTCGCGCGCCCGCCACAAGGTCGGCGTACCGGTGCTCAAGCTCTTCGCACACAGCGAATAGGCTTGGCCCGCGGTCCGCAGTGGAGTGGCACCGGTCCGCGACCGAGAACGCACCCAGTACCCGGAGGACTCGCACATGACACCCGGTATCCCCGCCGCCATGGAACGGCCGCACTTCATCGGCATCGGCGGCGCCGGGATGTCGGGCATCGCGAAGATTCTCGCCCAGCGTGGCGCGAAGGTCGCGGGCAGTGACGCCAAGGAGTCGGGCACGGCCGAGGCACTCCGGGCGCTGGGGGCGACCGTCCACATCGGGCACGCCGCCGGGAACCTGGCGGACGACGCCTCGTGCGTGGTCGTCTCCAGCGCCATCCGCCCCGACAACCCGGAGCTGGTGCGCGCCGCCGAACTGTCCGTCCCGGTCGTGCACCGCGCCGACGCGCTGGCCTCCCTCATGGGCGGCCTGCGCGCCATCGCGGTGGCCGGTACGCACGGCAAGACGACCACCACGTCCATGCTGGCCGTCGCCCTGTCCGAGCTGAACCTCGACCCCTCGTACGCCATCGGCGGCGACCTCGCCGGTCCCGGCACCAACGCCGCGCACGGCGAGGGCGGGATCTTCGTCGCCGAGGCGGACGAGAGCGACCGCAGCTTCCAGAAGTACGACCCCGAGGTCGCGATCGTCCTCAACGTCGAACTGGACCACCACGCGAACTACGCCTCGATGGACGAGATCTACGAGTCCTTCGAGGCGTTCACGGACAAGATCGTCCCCGGCGGCACGCTGGTGATCTCCGCCGACCAGCCCGGCGCCGTCGAGCTGACCGGACGCGTACGCGCCGCCGACCGCTCCGGGCTGAACGTCGTCACCTACGGCGAGGCCGAGTCCGCCGACGTACGCGTCCACAGGATCACCCCGCGCGGCCTGACCAGCGAGGTCACGGTCCTCCTGAACGGGAAGTACCTCACCTTCACCGTCTCCGTGCCCGGCCGCCACTACGCGCTCAACGCGGTCGCGGCCCTCGCCGCCGGTGTCGCCCTCGGTGTCCCGGCCCACAACCTCGCCTCCGCGCTCGGCAAGTACACCGGGGTCAAGCGCCGCCTCCAGCTCAAGGGCGAGGCCGCGGGCGTGCAGGTGATCGACTCGTACGCGCACCATCCCACCGAGATGACCGCGGACCTCGAAGCGATGCGCGGCGCCGCGTCCGACGCCCGCCTGCTGGTCGTCTTCCAGCCCCACCTGTTCTCCCGCACCCAGGAACTGGGCACGGAAATGGGCCAGGCCCTCGCCCTGGCCGACGCCTCCGTGGTCCTGGACATCTACCCGGCCCGCGAGGACCCGATCCCCGGCATCACCAGCGACCTGATCATCGACGCGGCCCGGGAGGCGGGCGCCGACGTCACCGCCGTCCACGACAAGGCCGCGGTCCCGGGCGCCGTCGCGGGAATGGCGAGGCCCGGCGACCTCGTTCTCACGATGGGGGCGGGCGACGTCACGGACCTCGGCCCGCGGATCCTGGACCACCTGTCGAGCTGAGGGAGCGACGTGTCGTACGACATCGAGAAGCCGGACGAGCAGTGGCGGGAGGAGCTGACCCCGGCCGAGTACGCGGTCCTGCGCCAGGCAGGCACCGAACCCGCCTTCGTCGGTGAATACACCGACACCAAGACCGCTGGCGTCTACTCCTGCCGCGCCTGCGGCGCGGAGCTGTTCCGCTCCGACACCAAGTTCGAGTCGCATTGCGGCTGGCCCTCGTTCTACGACCCCAAGGACACGGACGCGGTCGAACTGGTCGAGGACCGCAGCCACGGCATGGTCCGCACCGAGGTCCGCTGCGCCCGCTGTGGATCGCACCTCGGCCACGTCTTCGAGGGAGAGGGCTACCCGACCCCGACGGACCAGCGCTACTGCATCAACTCGATCTCGTTGCGCCTGACGCCTGACGCCTGACGCCTGACGCCTGACGCCTGATGGCGCGGTCCGGGGCCGATGTCGGAGGCGAGTTGCGGCGCGCCGTGTCCGACGCGGCGCGCCGCAGTGCGTATCGAACGGCCCGGGCGCGCGGCTCGCCTCGGATCAGTCGGGCGAGCTGATCCGGGCCGGCCTGCTCGCGGTGAGGCTGGTGACCGCGTAGACGGTCTTGAGGCTGATCTTCCCGGTTTTGCGGTGGACGCGGCGGCGGACGATCTGGACGGCCTGGCGGGTGCCGGGGAAGAGCAGGTTGTTGACCGTGCACACCTTCAGCCGGCGGATCTCCTGGCGGCCGTGACCGGTCGCGCGGGTCCTGTCCTGCAGTGGGATCTGCGGCCAGGGAAGGGACTTGAGCTCCCGGACACTTCCGGATGCGGTCTGAGCTGTTCAAAGGCAGGGGAGATCAGAGATGATGCGTCGGCAGGCACGGGCAGTCCAAGGTCACAGAGCGTAGAGAACTCCATGATCGCGGACGTCCGTGCCTACTGTGTACCGACCCAACATGAAACCGACCCAACATGACGAGACGTCAACAACGGGCGTCAGCCGACTGCGCCGAAGTCCTGACCGAAGAGGGCGCGGTAGTACGCGACTTCCGGTTCGCGCTCCATCCAGATGTTGCCGTGGGGGGTCTCCGTTGTCGCGTTGTCGGACCATCCGGTCTGTTTCCGCTGCGCTCTTCGAGATGCACGACGAATGGACCGCCTTACCTCGCCGCCACCCCTCGAAGGCGATATGGGTGATATCCACCGCAAACTCTCTTTTGGTTCCTCCGTGCCACCCAACGCACCGCAATGCAACCGCCAGTTGATTCCCAACACCATGACGAGGGACACTGCCTGGCGGATGCCCGTTCCCGACCGAGTGGCACTCGCTTCGGTATCCTCCCGTGCAGGTCATCGGAGACCATTTACCCAACGATTACTGGGCAGTTGACCTCGGGGTTTCGTGGTAGCGTCCTTGTTCGGAGGGACAGTGCAACCTGAAAGGGAAATCGTGAACACGGAGAAGATCACTGCTCGCCGCCTCTCGCTGGAAGAGGTGACGAAGCTCGGCGTGAAGGACAAGCTCTTCGTTTCCGCCGACACGGCAGAACTCAAGCTTCCCGACTGCTATGTCCCTGCTTTTCTGACCAAGTCCGGTGAGGATTTCGAGGGCGGCTCGATCACGGCGAGAACCGTATTCCAGGAAGAGGTCTCCTGCCTTCCCGACGACGAGAATGAAGCCGGAATCTACTTGGCCGACGAGAACGGCTCGGTGACCATCGAAGTCCTCCAGTCCGCCGGTGTCGTGCTGGACCTGGCACTTTTCGTCCCTGGTGGGGACAAGGGGGCCCTCACGGCCCTTTACGCTGCGGCCCGGCAGGCGTTCGGTGCCGACGTCGTGCAGATCTGGCGCCAGGGCCTCAAGGAGGTTCCCGACGTGAAGGTCGACATCTTCGAGGAGCAGATTCCCCGGGGGCGCAAGGGGAGCGACAGCCCCAAGCGTGACCGTCGCGCGATCGACACCTACCCCACCCGTGCGGACTTCATCGAGTTCTCCGCGGGGTGGAAGCCGGTCGTTGAGATTCACAGGCCGATTGTTGACGACACCCCGACCATCTGAGGCGGCGTCACCTCTCGGTCTCGGCCTGAGAGAACGCCGAGAACGCATGCGCCGGATCCGGTCGACCCCTGAGCGGCCCAGGGAGCCGTCGGAATACAACTCAGGAACGCCGAGGCGCCGTTCCACTCGATGACCTCGCGAGACAGCCCGCCTGACCAAGATCAAAGCCTGAAGTTATTCTGCGACAGCCCTCAGGACTTCGGCGCAGTCGAGTGACGTCCATTTCGTGCTCAGGCGAGGCCGAGGAGCGTGAGGGGTCGGCGGGCGTCACGCGCATGTGCGGCGACGGCCGGAGGCGATGTTCTTCGCGCCGTTCGGTCGCAGGGCGCCGACCGCGAGGTTGCGCCAGGTCGCCATAGCGCGGGGTGCGCTGTCGGCCCGCCACCGCGCACGCGGTCAGGTCGAGGACGACGGCCAGCGCGTGCCGCACTCCTCGCAGCCGGATCATCTGCTATCAGCACGAACGCCCAGCCCAGCCGCTCATCCCATGCACGAGCGTCGTCCGCGTCTGCACCTGTCTCTTCAGCCACGCAGGGGATCACCCCCGGCACCGTCGGCTGGCTCCGCCCGACGGTGCGCGGAGACGCAGGCCACCGAGGCGCCATGGACATGAGACAGGAACCGTCCGCTCGCGCTCCCTTCACCGCAAGTGGTCACGAAACGGATGCCCGCCGACTACGCCGAGGCCCTGCGACCGCTCCGGAGGGTTTCAGTAGTCGAACCTCATGAAAGCGCGGGGTCAGCCGTTGTTGCGGGTCCAGGTCTCTGCCGAGCAACTACCGCTGGAGTTGCAGATAGCCACCCGAACGCCACTGCCCTGGCTTCCATATGCGTTGGGAGAGGTGCTGTCCTCGTAGAAATCCTTGTTGCAGTGGCCCCACGTTCCTACGACGGAGATGGAACATTCTCCCTGCCGGTACAGCTGCCAAGAGCTGCCGTTCCAGAGATAGTTGCTCCAGCGGGCGTATGCCCCACGAGTACTCGCAACCAGGTAGATCCGGTCCCCGTACATCTGGAAGCACGCTGAGCCGGCACTGGATTCTGCGCAAGGCCCCGTGCTGTAGGTGGGCCCCCCGAGCACTGCTTGGTCGTATTCCACGGCCGCCGTAACGTCGGGAAAAGCGGCTGTTGTGCTCGAATCTGCCGCCGACGCCGACGCCGGAGAGACAAGCGATAAAGCGGCCGCAACTCCGACTGCGGTCGTTCCGGCCTTCAAGGGCAGGCGCATTGTGTTCCTCCTTCTCATGGTGAAGATTCGCTGGATTCCCAAGCGGTCCGGCCCGGGTTCCCGAGCCCTGCCACCAACTTCGCTCAGCCACCTTGGAAGAACCTTGGACGTTTCTTCAATCCTGAGCTCAAAGCGGATCCAGGGCCGCCTCGCCCTCATGGTGGGCCTTCACGCTGCTGGCATCATCGGGCCGAAACGGCCGGCTACTCTTTCTCGACCGTTCCCTTGCCGCCAGCCGGTTCGCCGGTTCCGCGGCTGGGTCCGGTTTGCGGCTCATCCGCACCCGCCTGGCCCTGGGTCGGGGCATCCGAGCGGCCGACCGGTCGCGGCGGCCGGTCCGGTTGCGGCTGGAGCGCCGCTGCGAAGGCCGCCGTTACGACCTCCGTACCCGGGCCGCCAAGCGGCTGCCGAGGCGTCGGCCGAAGCCGGTCGGGCGGTTCCAGGCGCGGAACGCCTCTGCGGTGCGGCTGTTGCCCAGGCGTGCGGCGGCTTCTTCCACCACCGTCAGGTCACCGATCGACAGGGCCCGGACCGCCGGCCGCAGTACCTCCTCCAGGAGGACCGCCCGGGACTCGGCCCAGGCGGGGCCCGCGTGCGGGTGGGAGGTCCACACGGCGAAGCAATCGGCCACGTACGCCGGATCGGTGCGGAGCCGGGCGAGGACCGGGCCCCCGCGGGCGGCTCGGCCGTAGGCGGTGATGAGGTCGGTGTCGTCGCTGTGGACGAACGCGTACAGCTCGGCCTCGGGCCGGTCCGGGGCGAGCAGCCGTTCGGCCAGGGCGTTCAACGCCTGGTCGAGGATGCCGGGTTCGACCGGTTCGCCCCCGGCACGCAGCTCGCGGACCCGTTTCGCCCAGCCGGACTCCGCCGTACCCGACCGCAGGTCCCGTGCGAAATCCAGGAGCAGCAGGGATCCGCGTGCCCGCGCGTCGATGTCCTGCGGGAAGCCGCGCAGCAGGTCATGGGCGAGTTCGGGAGCCTCCTCGTCGTCCGCGGCGGCATCGAGCGCGGCGGCCACGAGAACCTGCCAGGTACCGGCCGTGCGGTGCGCGTCGGAGGTGGTCGCGGCCAGCAACTGCCGTGCCTCGGAGGCGGTGGGCGTGTCGGCGCCCCACACCAGCCCCACCCCGGTCCGCAGCACCAGCGGTTCGGCGAACGGCGACACGGCCCCGGCGCGGAGCACCGCGTGCAGCGCCCGCCCCCGGTCGTCACCGGCGCTCGCCCTGGCGTCCGGCGCGGCGGCACACATCCGTAGATGCGGCAGGGCCTGCGCCCCGGTGAACGGCAGGGCGACATCGGCCAGCAGCCGTTCCGCCGCGGTGGGGTCGTGCGGGGCGAGCCGGTCCAACTCACCGAGCAGCGCGGTACGGACGTCGAACTGCTCGTCCAGGAGGCCGAGCAGCCCCCGCGCGTGGTCGCCCGCCCCCACGTCCAGCAGCGACCGTGCCATGCGGTGCACGACCCCGGGAAGCAGGTCCGCGCAGTCCACGTCCAGCAAACGTGCGACCCGCAGCAACTGCACGATGCGGCCCACACTGTGGCCGGGTGCGCCCTCCATGGACGGGGTGCCGTCGGTGTACGGGGTGCCGTCGGCCAGTTCCGTACGCAGATCGCCGCCCAGGGCCGTTTCGAGCGCGGCGGCGACGCGTTCACCGTCCGGTCCGGCGAAGGCGGTGCGTGTGGGCGGTTCCGGGGCGACAACGCCGCGACGTACCGACTCGGTCACCAGCAGAGCGCCGAGGGACGCCGTGACGGACGACGGTGCGCGGCCGTCCAAAGCCATCAACAGCTTTGAGAGGCAAGACAGTTCGTGATTCGTGCGGTCGTTGCCGGGAGCGGTCAGCGCGTTGGCCAGCAGGCGGGTTCGGTCCTCGTCGAGCGCGTACGGCCGTCCGGCGGCCCAGTCGGCCGCCGCCGCACGTCCCTCGGGACCGAGGGGTACGCCCGCGCAGAGCGCCGTCACGGCGAGCGGTCCGGCGGAGAACGGCGCGCCGGGCAACTCAGCCGCCTCCCGGAACAGCTCGGGCGACCGGTTCCGCCAGATCCGGGCACATGTCTCGGCCCAGACGTCGTCGACGACATCCTCCGGACGCGTCTCGGCGCACGAGTGAACCCGTAGCGCGGGACCATCGGTCGTCTCCGGAGTCTGCCCGCCCCGGCTCGGAGCATCCTGTGGCAGTACGCCGACGACCTGGTGCGGGGAGTGGGCGGGGCGGCGCGTGTAGGTCGTGAACGTGAGACGGTGCGCGTACTTTGAGGGGAGCACGGCCCCGGCGAGGGCGAGCCATCGTGCCACGTCGGCGCTCTGCCGTTCCACCAGAACCACCCGTGTCGACGACGGTTCCTCGCACACCCGGCGCAGATCGGCGAAGACCGCCGCCAGCCAGGGGCTTCGGGAGACCGCGAAGTCGTTCAGTGCCTCCGGCCCGAAGGCGGCGGAGGCCGGAAGGGCGGATATTCGACCGGGCGCGCTCCCGTCCGGCGGGGTGGCGGCCCAGTTCGGCGACCGCCATGCCGCGATCGGCAGCGCGTTGCCCGGCAGCCGCGTTCCGGCGGGGAGATGCACCGCGTGCGCGTGGAAACCGACGGCCCCCGGCCCGGCGACCGCGACCGTGCGGCTCAGCAGATGACCACCGTCGGACAGCGCGCTGAAGCCGAACGCCTCTGGAAACGAGCGCAGTTCGTCGGCCGTCGGGTGGTGCGGTGCACCTGCCGGCGGTTCGTAGTCGAGGAGCTGCTCGGCATCCGCCAGCACCTGCGTGGGCATTCCGGCGCTGACCGCCGTGAACCGTGCGCCGCCCCCGCCCCCGCCGCCTCCGGCGTCACCCGTGGAGGCGGCAGGGGCGGAGGTGTAGTGCAACTGCGCGAGGCTCATGCGTCGGCCCTCTTCGTCCATGCCGCGACCTCCCCGTGCCCGACAGCACACCCGCTCCGTCGGCGCTGCCGAGGGCGGGCCGTACGGGTCACGGGGACGACCCCGGCGGGGAGCGGTCCGCAATCGCGGGAGCGACGCTATCAAGGACGCAACTCCCTTACGCACTCCGCTGGATGGGCGCACGGGAGCGCGCCGCGCCGCCGGGTAAGACGGTCCGCGCCGAACTGGAGCTGCCGGACCGGGCGTTGGCGCATCGGGATCCGAAGAGGGCTCGGGTCGCCCGTGTCCCGGGTCGTCCGCATGGCGGGTGATGCATCCGGTGTGGTGCCGTCGCGCGCGATGCACCGCATGCTCGGCCCGGTCCTCACTGAGGCCCATGCTCGTGCCTGGTCCCGTGGGCGTGCCCGGCCTTGTGCCCGTGTCCGTGCGCGGTCCCGTTGCGGACCTGAGGGAGAGCTTGGAGCGCCGCCCGATCGGGCGTTCCGGCCGGTAGTTCTGGTGGGCGGTCCGTCCAGTGGCCCTGACCGCCATGCGCCTGGAACCGCGAGCACATGGCCGAAACGCCTTTGATCACTCTGCGTGTTCACCCGGAAGGGCCACGTGCAGGAGCCGGGGGGCGCGAGTGCGGGTTGTATCGACAGGGGCGCTTCGCATCCAAGAGCGTTCCCGGAGGAGGACATCATGTTCCGTCGCTCGATACGCAGGCTCCTGGTCTGCCTGTGCACGCTGACGGCGGCCTCGCAGGCTGCCACGTCCGTCTCCCTCGCCGCGCCGGCCGATCAGCACAGGGCCACGCATGCCGCAGCCCGGGCCGCCGGCGCACAAACTCTCGACGATCTCGCCACCGCGATGAAGGACGCGGCGTTTACTGGGGCCTCGTATGGCTTCTTCGCCGCTGAGGCCGACCCCCAGGGCCTTCCGGCCATCGGCCAGCTCTTCCGTACCACGGCACGGACCGAGATGGACGAGCATCTGCGCGAGGCGGCCGCTCTCACCGGTCTGGTGGGCACGAACACGGCCAACCTGCGTCAGGCCATCGACGGCGAGACCTACGAGCACCAGGTCATGTACCGCGGCTTCGCCGATCAGGCCCGCAAGGACGGAGACCTGGACGCCGCCGAACTGTTCACCGAGATCGCCGGGGACGAGGGCCGTCACCGCGACGCCTACCGCGCGGCGCTGACGTTCCTGACGAGCGGCCGCGGGGCGATCCCGGCACCGCCGAAGGTGGACATGGTGTCCGTTCCTGCCGGGTTGGCGAAGGTGAAGGCCGCCCGCACGAAGGCCAACCTCGACACGGCCTTGCACGGTGAGGCGCTCGCCCACGCCAAGTACATGCTCTTCGCCACCCGCGCGCAACAGAGCGGCAACCCCGCGCTGGCGCGTCTGTTCGAGGGCACCGCGGCGGTGGAGTTGCACGAGCACTTCGCCGGCGAGGCCGCACTGGCCGGACTCGTGCGCACCACGAAAGAGAACCTGAACAAAGCCCTCGACGTGGAGCGCAATGAAGCCACCACCCTCTACCCGGAGTTCGCTGAGCGAGCCACCGCCGCCGGTGACACCGCGGCTGCCCGGTACTTCCGTGACACCGCCGCGGATGAGGCCAAGCACGCCGCCGCCTTCGAGAAGGCACTGAACCAGGTGCGGTGACCGCCCTGGACGCGCGGGGGGGGGGGGGGGGGGGGGGGGGGGGGGGGGGGGGGGGGGGGGCTGGGGGGCGGGGGGGGGGGGGGGGTGGGGGGGGGGGGGGGGGAGGGGCG